>JBOFCO010000125.1:0-13367 GCA_051646105.1 Paracoccaceae bacterium | reverse complement strand
ATCACCGGCAACGTGACAACCACCGGCGGAACTTTTGACAATGAAAGCACCGGCAATATCAGCGGAAATGTGACTGTAAACGGGGGTCAGCTGACCAACAACAGCGGCGCGACAATCACTGGAAACACCAACGTGACAGCAGGCACGCTCGTTGCCGATGGCGGTGTGTTCACCGGTACGCTGACGAACAACGGTGGCAACATCAACGTGACTGGAGACACAACGAAGGCCATCACCAACACTGATGGCACGCTTACCATTGGCACGGGCATCGTGCTGACGGGCAACCTCACCAACAACGGCGGCGTCGTGGAAAACAACGGTGATCTGCAAGGGGCAGTCGGGTTGAGCAGCGGGACGTTCAACAACAACAATTCGGGTGACGTGGCCGGGTTGGTGACTGTTGCGGGAAGTGGCACTCTGTTCGCAGACGGTGGTGACTTTGCCGCCAATATCCAGCAGAACGGCGGATCGATAAGCTATACCGGCAACTCGACCGGAAACGTCACCAAGTCCGGCGGAAACCTGGTCATTACCGGGTCGGGCACAATGGATGGCAACCTGACGCAGTCGGGTGGCACCACGACGAACGCAGGCGCGCTGACAGGAACGGTTGCGCTGTCGAACGGGACATTCACCAACAGCGGCGGAACAGTCGCTGGCGCGGCCACAGTGACGGGCGACGGTGTGCTGGTGGCCAATGGCGGAACATTTGCCGCAGGCATCACCAACAGCGGCGGGGCAGTGAATGTGACGGCGACGACGACGGCAAACCTGACGAACCAGACCGGCGTATCAACGCTGACCGGCACCTTGACTGGCACACTGACGCAAACGGGTGGCAGGGTGGACAACAACGCCGGGGGCAATGTCACACAGCTGACAACGGTGACAGGTGGCACGCTGAACGGCAATGGCGGCAACTTCAGTGGCAACATCAATAACGATGGCGGGACGGTAAACATCAGGGCCAACACGTCGGGCAACATCACCAACACGACCGGCACAACCAACATCGTAAGTGGCGGGGTGTTGAACGGCGGCGTCATTGTCGCAGGCGGCCAGGTCAACAACAACAGCGGCGACATCACCGGTCAGACCCGGGTGAACGGAGGTGTGCTGAATGGAAATGGCGGTAACTTCAGCGGCGGCGTGTCGAACCAAGGCGGAACGGTGAATGTCAACAATGATACGACAGGCGACATCACCAACGTGACGGGTGCCACGGTGATTGCCAGCGGCGCGACCCTGGATGGCACCATGCGTAACGAGGGCGACACGACCACCAACAACGGCATTATATCCGGTCGGCTGGAAGTGGCGGGCGGCACTGTTGTAAACGGTGCAGGGGCAGACGTGTCGGGAAGCACTGCAGTCTCGGCAGGGGTCCTCGATGCAAACGGCGGCAGCTTCAGCGGCGGGATCAGGACGACGGGGGGAATTGTCAACGTCGACGCGAATACATCAGGCGATATTGCCAATGCCGGCGGTAGTGTTCTGATCGATGCAGGCCGAAGACTGACCGGGAACATCACCGGCAGTGCAGGAACGACAACCAACAGCGGTGCCGTAACGGGTACGCTTGGCCTGAGTGGAGGCAGCTTTACGAACGAGGCCGGTGCATCGGTCGGGGGGCTGGCAACGGTGTCGGGCGGCAGCCTGAACGCGAACGGAGGGGCGTTCAACGGCGGCATCGCTGCGACGGGGGGATCTGTATTTGTCAATGCCGACACTGCCGCAGATGTGACGAATGCAGGCGGCCAGATTGACATTGTGGCGGCAGCGACACTGACCGGAAACGTGGCGCAATCGTCGGGAACAATCCGCAACAGCGGCACTGTAGCAGGCACGCTTGGACTGAGCGGCGGACAATTCAACAATGGGGCGGGTGCCAATGTAACGGGGCTTGCCACTGTGTCCGGCAGCGGCGTGCTGAATGGCAATGGCGGTAATTTGTCAGGCGGCGTGCTGAACACCGGTGGGAACGTCAACATCAACAGCGACACGGCAGGCAATATAGAGAACCGCAACGGCACGCTGGCGGTTGATCTTGGCGCTACCCTGACCGGCGATGTCACCAACAACGACGCCTTTACGCTGAATGGCGCTGTTGACGGCGATGTCAGGAACAGCGGGCGCATCGGATCGACGGGGGCCATTTCGGGCAACCTCGTCAATTTGGACGGCGGGGTTTTCAATGTGGGATCTCTTGCGACCGGGGCGGCTGGGGATGTCGCATCAGTTGGAGGCACCTTCAGCAACCGGTCCGGTGGGGTAGTGAACATTGAAACCGGCGAGCGGCTGGATACGGGCAGGCTGATCAACGACGAAGGCGGCCTGATTAACACACGCGGCACGCTTGGCGGTCCTGCGACCAACAATGGACGCATCGATGCGTTAAACGCCACTTTTACCGGATTGGTCACCAACAACAGCACGATCAACGGGCAAGGCGCGCTGGCGTTTTCCGGCGGCATTGCGGGCAACGGCACGGTGGACCTGACGGGCAATGGTGCGACAACGGACGTGATGACGGTTGGCGGCGCGGGACTGAGCGGCACGACACGTCTGGCCTTCGACCTTGATCTGGGCGGTGGCGGGTCGAGTGATCTTCTCGTGATGGGCGCTGGGGCCGGCGTTACGGGCAACGTGACGCTGCAGTTCGATACGACCAATGCCACAGGGCTGGAAATCGGGAACATTCTGGTCATGGATCTGGACGGAAGTGCGACCAATGACTTCAGATTTACAGCGCTTGGTCTGCCCGATCCGGGCGGCAAGATCACCTACAGGACGCTTCAGGACGCATCGGGTGACATTTATGTCGTCAGCGGCCTGAACCCCGGCATTGGTGCGCTGGTTGGCAGTGTCGCCTTGACGCAAAGCCTTATCGGGTCGGTCATCAACCGCCCGTCCAGCCCGTTTGTCAGCGGCCTTGCCTACGACGACGAAGACGCATGCGGCGCCGGCATCTGGGCCCGCGCAACTGGCGGGCAGGCCGATGCAACGGGCACCAGCCGCAGCACCAATGTGGAGCGCGAGAGCGAGACCAGTGCCAGCTATGCAGGCGTGCAACTGGGCGGCGATTTTGCATGCTTCAACGGCTACTTCAATGGATGGGATATCGCCTTTGGCGGAATTCTGGGTGTGAACCAAGGCACCATCTCGCAGCCGATCTTTTCAGATCCGACAGTGGTTGGCGGAGGTGAGCCCGTGCAGTTCCTGACCAGTCAGAACAACGGCGAATTCCTGCAGTACTATGGCGGCGTCTATACGACAGCGGTGAAAGGGCCACTTGCGGTCGATCTGCAGTATCGTCTGGAGAAGACGAATTTCGAGATGACCAACGAAGGTGCGAATGGCTCGGTCGGCCTTGGCCTGACGGACGAAAAGTTTTCGAGTAAAGCCCAGACACTCAGCGGGTCGGTCAGCTATGCCTTCCCGATCAAAGACACGGCCATCACGATCTTGCCGACAGCTGGTTTTGCGTGGACAAAAACCAAGACCGATACAATTACCTTCGACAACGGCGACACATTGCGGCTAAACGACTTTGAAAACCGTACTGCGTTTGTCGGGGCGACGGTGGCACGGACGGTGTTCAGCGAAGACGGAAACTCGGCGTTCAACCAGTTTGTGACGGCCACTTACTATAACGACTTCGGCGCGGATCCGACGGCGGAATTCACAGATGTCGTTAACGGCGTGGTGGAGCCGGAATCTGTCGAAGTGGATAACCTGGGTGCCTATGGCGAGGTAAGCGTCGGCGTCAACTACGTGCGCATCCTCAATCCGGGGCAGATCGGGTCAGCGCGGCAGTTGAACGCGTCGATCCGCGCGGATGCGCGGGTGGGCAAACAGTTGGACAGCTGGGGTATTACAGGGCAGGTTCGCCTGCAGTTTTGAGGACGCGGATGAAGGCCAAGGCTTGACCGGGCGCAAGCTTGGTTCCAAGCTTTGGTCTTGAACGCGGGAAAGGGGCATGGGGCCCTTTTTCGTGAAGTGATTGGATTGAAATGTCGTGGTTCAGCAAAGTTGCCTGGAAGGAAGGCTTGTTCCTTCAGCCGCAGCACCTGCAACAGGCGGACCGCTATGTTGAAAAGCTGATCCAGTCGCGCACGGATGTCATCACGCCGTATCCTTGGGGTCTGGCGGAAATGGTGGTGGACCGCGACATGGCGCAGCAGGGCCGCTTTGGCCTGCGCACGGCAGTGGGCATCATGCCCGATGGCACGCCGTTCGACGCGCCGAACGCCGGACCCCTGCCACTGCCGATCGAGGTGCCGGAGGATGCCAAGGGCCTGTCGGTCTGGCTGACCCTGCCTGATGCCAGCCAGAACGGGCGGGATGTGGGCATCGGGGCGGATGCGGCAACGACGCGGTTCCTGCTGGGATCGCAGGTGGTGGCTGACAACGCATCCGCCAGCCGGGTGGAACATCCGATTGAGGTGGCCTTTCCCCGGCTTGAACTCGACATCCGCCAGACGGCGAAACCGGGCTATCAATGCCTGCGCATCGCGCGCATCAATGAGGTGCGGGATGGCGTGATATCCCTCGATGACACCATCCCGCCGCCTTCACTGATTTTGGCCGTGCATCCGGTGATGCTGGGGTTCCTCAGCCGTGTGGTGGGCTGGATCGAGGCAAAGCTGACGTCGCTGGCACGCTATGCGGCAGACCCGGCGATGGGCGGGATGCAGGCAGCGGATTACATGATGCTGATGGCATTGAACCGCGAAATCAACGGCTTGCGCCATATGGCTACGATGCGCGCCGTGCACCCCGAACGCCTGTATGACCGTCTGGTCTGTCTGGCGGGTGAACTCGCGACCTTCGACCATGGCGAACGTATGGCGCGCAGCTATCCGGCCTATGACCATGCGGATCACAAGGCGACCTTCACGCCCGTGGTGCAGGACATCCAACGCTTCCTCGCGCGCGATCTGGGACGCGCGGTTCGGCTGGACCTGCGGCAGGTGCGCCAGAACTCCTACATCGCCGAAGTGGCCGACCGGAACCTCTTCCGCGAGGCGACATTCGTGGTGGAGGTGGAGTCTGCAAAGTCGCTGGGCCAAGTTCAGCAGCAGTTCCCGCAGCTGTGCAAGGTCGGTCCGAACACGCGGATGAGCGAGATCGTGAAGAACAACCTGCCGGGCATCACGCTGATGCACTTGCCGAATCCGCCACGGCAAATCAGGGTTGTGTCTTCAAACGTGTATTTCCTGCTGGATAAGAAGACGCCACTTTGGCCGGAGTTTTCAACAGCACCTGCAATCGGGATGCATTTCGCCGGCGACTGGCCGGAACTGAAAATGGAGCTTTGGGCGATCCCGGAGAAAGTCTGAGATGAGCGGCGACGACAAAGACAAAACGGTCTTCGGCGGGGCGCTTCCGGGTTTTGGGGCACAGCAGCCGCCTGCGCGTCCAGCGGCGCCCCCGCAGCAGATGGGCCAACCGCCCGCAAGCGGCGAGCGGACGGTCATTGGTGGCGCGCTGCCGGTGCAGCCGCGCCCTGCGCTAGGGGCAGGACCGGGGCAGCCGGGCGGCTTTCAACCGACGGCACCCGCACCGCAGCAACCCTACGGATCACCGCCGCCGGGCGGCAACACCTGGCTGGGCGGGGCATTGCCGCAACAACCGCAACCATACCAGCCACCGGCCTATCAGCCGCCACCTCCACAACCGGCATATCCTGGGGCCTATCAGCCCCCGCCAACGTTTGGTGCACCTAACCAGATCGGTCAGGCGGCAGGCCCCCAAGAAGGCTTCTTTCCGCAGATGCCATCGCAGCGGCAGGCGGCCCCCGTACTGATGCAGCAACCGCGGATTTCGCTGAACGCCGCGCTGCGGGCAACAGGCCTCGGGAAGGGCGGGTCGTCCAATCCGCTGGTCGCGGCGGCAGCAAACCTGCTGATCCTGTTCGGACGCCTGCGCACCGGGCTTGTGGAAATGCAGGCCGTGCCCCTGATGGACCACGTGACGCGCGAGATCGACATGTTTGAGCGCAACGCCGTGGAATCGGGTTGTGATCCGCACGAGGCGCAGGTGGGCAAGTACGTGCTGTGCGGCACGGCGGATGACATCGTGCAGAACCTGCCGGGGTCAGACCGGGGCATCTGGGAACAGTATTCGATGGTCGCGCGGTTCTTTCAGCAGCGCAATTCGGGTGTCGGCTTCTTTATGGAGGCAGAAAAGGCGATGCAGGCGCCGGGACAGCGGTTCCAGTTGCTGGAACTGATGCTGACCTGTCTGTCGCTGGGCTTTGAGGGACAGTATCGCACTCTGCCCAATGGCGCGGCAGAACTGGCCCGCATCCGGGCCGCGATCTACGAAACACTGCGGCGCGTAAAGCCACGTCCCGATGAAGACGTGTCGGTCGCGTGGACGGCAGTGCCGATGACCGGACGGCGCAGGTTTGGCGGCGTGCCGATCTGGGCAGTGGCGGCACTGGCGCTGGCGGCCATTGTTGGCACCTATGCGGGGCTGACCACCCTGCTGTCACGCGATGGCGGGCAGGTGGCAAGCACGCTGAACCTGATGCACCCGAATGTGGCCTCGATCAGCCTGCTGCGCACGGCGGCGTCGGTCACGCCATTTGTCGCCCCGCAGGATACGACGCAGTTGGACCGCATCAAGGCATCGCTGCAGGGGCGGCTGGATGATGGCAGTGTCGAGGTCGGCACCAAGGGCGACTACATCTTTGTGCGGGTGGGCAACGTCCTGCTGTTCAATTCCGGCAGTGCCACGGTGAAAGATGAGTTTGCGGCCCTTGCGACCGACATAGCGAACACACTGAACGCCGAGGCTGGGCCGATCCGCATTTACGGCTTTACCGACAATGTGCAGATGTCGGGGCGCGGGCAGTTCAAGACCAATGATGATCTGTCGCTGGCGCGGGCTGAAGGTGTGCAGGCCGTGCTGGGGGCATTGCTGACAGACCCCACGCGCGTCACGGTGGAAGGCAAAGGCGAGGCCGACCCGATTGGTGACAATGAAACCGAGGAAGGCCGCGCCCTGAACCGCCGGGTCGAAGTGCTGCTGGCGCGGGAGGGCACCTTTTGAATAACGTCTTCCGCCTGCTGTGGATGATCATCCCGCGCTTCAAGTGGAAGCCGTGGATGCGCTGGCCGCTTTACGTGATCATGTTCGTGCTGTTTGCGGGGGCGGTCTGGGTTGGCGGCCCGATGACGGGCGTGGAGATGCTTGGCACCATCTGGTTCCGCGCAGCAGTCATCGGCGGAGTCGTCGCGATCTTCCTGATCGTCGCGCTGGTCAAATGGCGCAGGCGGCGCAAGAAAGCGCGCGAAATCGAGGCGGTGCTGGTGGCCGAACCTGTCGGTGACGGCAAGGTGCTGGCGGAACGGATGACATCCGCGCTGGCCACGCTTAAAAAGTCGGGCGGCAAGACGTTCCTTTATGACCTGCCCTGGTATGTGATCATCGGCCCGCCCGGTGCGGGCAAGACGACCGCGCTTAAGAATTCAGGCATCGAATTCCCGCTGGCCAAGAATGACGGCGGGGTGGTCGAAGGCTTTGGCGGCACGCGCTATTGCGACTGGTGGTTTGCCGAGGACGCGATCCTGATCGACACGGCAGGGCGCTATACGACCCAAGACAGTGACAAGGGCGCTGATGAGGCAAGCTGGAACAGCTTCCTTGACCTCTTGAAGAAAAGCCGCCCGAACCAGCCGATCAACGGCGTGATCCTCGCGTTTTCCGTCGAAGATATGATGAACGCGACCGAGGAAACATTGGCGCGCAATGCCGAAACCGTCCGCCTGCGGCTGGCAGAGATACATGAACAGCTGAAGATCGACTTCCCGGTCTATGTGCTGTTCACCAAGGCCGACCTCATTTCCGGTTTCCGCGAGTTCTTTGCCAGCTTCAGCCTGACCCGGCGCAAGCTGGTCTGGGGGGCGACGTTCCAGACCAAAGACCGCAAGGCCGAGACGTGGCAGATGGTGGGCAGCGAGTATGACCGTCTGGTCGCGCGCCTGTCGGATGAGGTGATCGACCGCCTGTCGGAGGAACCCGACCCGGTCAGCCGCATCACGATCTTCGGCCTGCCGGGGCAGTTGGCCCTGTTGCGCGACAACGTGGCGGACTTCATGCGCCGGGTGTTCGAGCCGACACGCTACAAGACCAATGCCATTCTGCGCGGGTTCTATTTCACATCCGGCACGCAGGAAGGCACGCCGATTGATCAGGTGCTGGGGGCGATGGCGCAGAACACGGCGGGCGGGTTTGCGCCTGCCTTTATGTCGGGCCAGGGCAAAAGCTATTTCCTGCACGACCTTTTGCGCAAGGTGATCTTTGCCGAACGCGATTGGGTTTCTCATGACATGAAGGCCGTGCGGCGCACGGCGGTGATCCGGGGGCTGGCGCTGTCGACGATCGCCGTTGTGACCGTCGGGGCGCTGTCGGCGCTGGGCATCAGCTTCTACCAGAACCGCAATCTGGTGATGACGGCGGCGGCGGAGGCAGCAACCTATCAGCGCGGCGCACAGGTGGAGATAGACCGCACGCAGATCGAAGATCCGAGCCTCTTGCCGATCCTTGAACCGCTGGAATCCCTTCGCAATCAGCCTGCAGGCTATGGCACCAGCGCGGAGCCGGGCCTTTGGGAAGGCTTCGGCCTCAGCCAGCGGGCACGGTTGCAAAATGCGGCGACCGAGGCATATACCGATGCACTGGAACAGATGTTCCGGCCACGGCTGATCCTTGATGTGGAACGCCGCCTGCCGCAGTTCGGGGCGGAAGGGGATACATCGAACATCTACCGCGCGCTGAAGGTCTACATGCTGCTCGGCAAACAGGGCGGGCAGAACGACGATGCGGCCATCAAGGCGTGGTTTGATGAGACCTGGCGTCAGGAGTTTACCGGCATCGACGGGCTGACACAGCGCGAACAGCTTGCGCGGCATCTGGATGCGATGCTGACGCTGGGCAAAGACCGCGATGTGATGATTTCGATTGACGATGCCACCGTCACTGCGGCGCGTTCGGCGATTGTGGAAATGTCAGTGGCCGATCAGGCATGGTCCCTGATCCTCGACCGCGCGGCAGCGGCACAACTGCCGGATTTCGTGCTGATGGATCAGACCGGACCGGAAAGCGAGGTTGTGTTTGCAACCAAGGACGGGTCGGCGCTGGCGGACCTGAAGGTGCCGGGCCTGTTTACCTATGAAGGCTTCTGGTCCTTCTTCTTTGGCCAGCTGGGTGAGGTCAAGGCGGGGCTGGAGGCGGACAAGTGGGTGCTGGGCGATCAGGCAAGCCTGGTCGATTTCGACAACCAGCTGGCCGGTCTCGATATCTCCTTGCAGACCCGCTACGGCAAGGAGTTCCGCGATAACTGGCAGGGCATGCTGGACAAGATCACGCTGGCCAACATGTCGGCGGACAAGCCTGCCTATGACGCACTGGGGTCGGCATCGGCACCGTTTGCCTCGCCCATCCTGCTGCTGGTCAAGTCGGTAAAGGGCGAAACGCAGCTGACGCGCGAGTTCAAGGAACTGGAAGGCATGACGCCCGAACAGCTGATGGGCGGTCTGACGGATGGGGGCGGTGAGGCAACGGAAACCGCCGAAGGTGTGGGCAGTGATGTGGGCCAAGCACTCGCCAACCGCTTCCGCAGCCGGTCTGGCGGGGTGCAGCGAATCCTGCTCGACGCGCTGGCCAACAACGTCAAATCGCAGGCGCGGGTGAACGGGTCGTCAGATTCCGTCACACGGCCCATTGAACAGATCGAAGAACAGTTCGCCGACTGGCATATTCTGCTGGACGGCCCCGAAGGCCAGCGCCCGATTGACATCATCCTCGCCGATCTTGCCGCCATCCGCGACAACCTGCGTCTGGGCGTGTCCAACCCCGCGCAATCGGCCGCCGTTCTGCCGCAATTGCTGTCAAATCTGACGCGCAACAACTCGCGCCTGCCGGATTCGGTAGCGGCTTTGGTGACGGAGGCAGAGACGGATTTCCGGGGCGAGGCGGCGGATGCGACACTGGCCGAGATGAACCGGGCGCTGACGAATACCATCACCTTCAACTGCCGCGACAACATCGCGGCCTTCTTCCCCTTCTCCAACAGCCAGCGCCATGTGCCGCCTGCGGACTTTGGCAAGTTCTTTGGTCCCGGCGGGGATATGGACACCTATTTCAACACCTATCTGGCGGCGATGGTGGTGCGCACGGATGACGGGCTGGCCTATGACGCGGCAAACCCGCTTGCATCGCGGCTGAACCCGTCGGCGCTGAAGCAGTTTGAACGCGCCGAGAAAATCCGCAGGGCGTTCTTCGCCAGCGGCGCGCCGACACCGGAAGTGTCGATATCCATCGCGCATGCCTCATCGCATGCGTCAATTGAATCGGCGCAGATCGAGATCAATGGAACGCCGGTTCTGACGGCAGCGGGCGACCCGCCGAAAACGGTGGTCTGGCCGGGTGCGGGGTCGTCGGCGACTTTGCAGATTTTCCCAAGTCTGGATCGGGAATCCGCCATTCAGGTGCGGGAAGGGCCATGGGCTTTTGTAAAGCTGCTGCGCATGGCGGCGTCGATCCAGACGCAGGGCAATGTCACACGGGCGACGTTCCAGATCGGCGGGCGGCCAATCACCTATGACTTTTCCTTCACGACCGTCGAAAACCCCTTCACGATGAGCGAGCTGACCGATTTCGCTTGCCCTCAAAGCCTCGACTGACGGGGGCGCGGATGGGCACCTTCGTTTACGGCAAACACCCCGCATTCGGTGATTTCATTGGGGCGGGGCTGCCACTGGTGGTGCAGGAACGGCTGGAGGCATGGCTGAACGCGATGCTGGCTGACCTGCGCGCGGGCTGGGCTGCGGCGTGGGAGACCAGTTTCGACGCCGCTCCTGCACTGTTCTTCTGGGTGGGCGGACGTGTGACGGGGGAGGCGGCTCTGTGCGGTGTGATGATCCCTTCGCGCGATAAGGTCGGGCGCCGGTTTCCCTTGCTGGCGGGGACTGTCGGCAACGGGTATCTGCCGCCCGTGTTGAACGCAGGCATGACATTGCCAGCGGACACTTTGGCGCAGCTTGACGGGTTGGAGCCGAATGCAGCGGCGGGTGCGGCGGGCATCCTTGCGGCGCTGAAGGTTGAAGAGGCCGAGGATCAACCCACCGAACCCGCCTTCTGGGCTAGCCGCGCAGACCCCGACGCAGCACAGCTTTGGGCCGACGTGGCGGCGGCGGATCACCTGCGGGCAGCAGCGACGCGCAGCTACTGGTGGCTGGGAAGCGGCGAGGATGCAGCTCTTTATGCGACCGAAGGCTGGCCCCATGCCAGGGCGATTGCCTGGCTGATGGCGGGCGGTCAGGCGACCGCTGAGGAAACCGAACCCATGGCGGAGGCCGGATGATGTGGGTCGGAACCGAGTATTTCACGATAGAGACGGGTGCCTCATCCGACACAGGCCGCGTGCGCGAGCACAACGAAGACGCCTTCATGGCGCGGCCCGATTCCGGCGTCTGGCTGGTGGCAGATGGCATGGGCGGGCATGATGCGGGCGACTTTGCCAGCCGCACCATTGCCGAAGAAATGCTGTCCGTCGGCGTGCCCATTTCCTCCGCCGATCTGCAGGCGCGTTTCATGGAACGCCTTGGCCGGGCGCATTATCGCATCCGCCAGCACGCGCAGGATCTGGGCGGAGTGACGGTCGGCGCGACCGTCGTGGGCCTGCTGGTCTGGGAGGACAGTTTTGCCTGCATCTGGTCGGGCGACAGCCGCATCTACAAGATGCGCGACGGAGTGCTGGTGCAACAGACCCAGGACCACACCGAAGTGCGCGCCCTGCTTGAAGCAGGCATGATCACCGAGGACGAGGCGCTGACATGGCCCCGGCGCAATGTCATCACGCGGGCCATTGGCGTGACCGAAGAGCCGATGTGCGACGTGATCAGCGACCGTCTGCAGGTGGGCGACGCATTTTTGCTATGCTCGGACGGGCTGACGGAACACAATGAGGACATGGATATCGCGCAGGCCATGGCGACGGGACGCACCGCCCAAGAGGTGTGCGACATGCTGATCGCACAGACACTGGAACGGGGTGCCAAGGACAACGTGACCGTCATGGTCGTGCGCTGCCATGGGGTCACCGCATGACCGAAACCCCGGAAACACCACGCTCCAACCCGCCCACGCATGTGCCTTTGGGCACGCTGATCAACAACAACTACCGGGTTGAAGAGCTGATCAACGCGGGCGGCATGGGCGAGGTGTTTCGCGGCACCAATGTGCATTCGGGCGATGAAGTGGCGATCAAGATCGTGCTGCAATCGCTGGCGCATGACGAAAAGGTGGCGGCGCTGTTCCGGCGCGAGGCGCGGGTTTTGTGCCAGCTGTCGGATCAGGCGATCGTGCGCTACTACAACTTTGTGCATGATGCGGCACTGGACCGGTTCTGCCTGATCATGCAGTTCATCGACGGCGTGCCGCTGTCGGAACATGTCAAACAGACAGCCCCCCTGACACTGGCCGAGGCACAGCGCTTGATCCGCCGTCTGGCGCTGGGTCTGGACCGCGCGCATGCGATGGATGTGGTGCATCGCGACCTGTCGCCCGACAACGTGATGCTGCCGGGGGGCAAGGTGGACAACGCGGTGCTGATCGACTTTGGCATCGCGAAATCGACGGAAATGGCGGAGAGCACGCTGTTCGGCCAGATGGCGGGCAAGTTCAAATACGTCTCGCCGGAACAGCTGGGCCATTTCGGCGGCGAAATCGGGCCGCGCACGGATATCTACGGCCTGGCCCTGCTGATGTCGGCGGCAGTGCGGGGTGAGCCGATTGATATGGGCGGTTCCGTGGTGGAGGCAGTGAACGCGCGGCGGGCGATCCCGGATCTGACCGGAGTTTACCCGGAACTGCGTCCTTTGTTCGCGCATATGCTTGAGCCCGACCCGGCGATGCGACCCGCGCGGATGTCGGATGTGATCCGCCTGCTGGACCATCCGCATGAGATACCGCCGCAATACGGTGCTGTTGCGGCCCCGGACCGGACGATGATTGCGCCGATAACAGGGATTGGTGCGGCGGCGGCCCCCTATACCCCCAGCTTTGTTCAGCCGGGTGGCGTTCAGTCCATCTCAGTGCCTGTACCGGGATTGCGCCAGCCGCCGGGGCGGACGGCCGCGCCGCAGACGGGTGTGGCCATTGGCCAGCCGCAGACGAGCTATCCGCAGACGGCCGCGCCGCAAACCATGGCGCCGCTGCCACCGGAGCCGAAATCGCGCGGCGGCATGATCGCGCTTTTGCTGCTGCTGGCCGTGGCGGCAGGAGGGGCGGGTCTTGCCTGGCAGCAGGGTCTGATCGGCTCGCAGGTGGCGGTCGAGACTGACGAGACGCCG
>JBOFCO010000128.1:0-36258 GCA_051646105.1 Paracoccaceae bacterium | reverse complement strand
GTTTTCCTTCATGAAGGATGGACCGCTTGACATGCGCATGTCGTCGCAGGGGCAGTCTGCCGCCGATCTGGTGAATGACAGCAGCGAAGCCTATCTTGCGGATATTCTTTACCCTTATGGCGAGGAGCATGCCTCGCGGCGCATCGCGCGTGCCATCGTGGCCGCGCGAAACAGCGCCCCGCTTATGACGACGCTGGCGCTTTCCCGCATCATCGAGGGGTGTCTGCCGCGCCCGAAGCCGGGGCAAAGCCACCCGGCAACACGCAGTTTTCAGGCCATCCGCATTGCCGTGAATGACGAATTCGGCGAACTGGCCGACGGATTGATGGCGGCGGAACGCGCGCTGAAACCTGGTGGCAAACTGGCTGTGGTGACTTTTCACTCGCTGGAGGACCGGATCGTAAAACGGTTCATGCAGCTGCGCAGCGGGGCAGAAGCGAATGCCAACCGCTATGCCCCGGCCCGTGCGGCTACTGTTGCGGCCTTTCGCCAGACGATCCGCCGCGCGGTTGGCCCGGATGCGGTCGAACTGGCGCAGAACCCGCGTGCAAGATCGGCAAAACTGCGTGTTGCCACAAGAACCGATGCCCCCGCCGCCCCGGTCAGCCGCGAGGCGCTGGGCCTGCCCAGTCTAGCAGAACGAAGGAAAGCCTGATGCGGGGCCTTGTTTTTACCATTGTGGCCGCGGTTGTGCTGGGCCTTGGCTTCTGGGCCTATCGCGAAAATTACCGCACGCAAGATTCGCTTGGCCAAGTTGTAGCGCTTCAGGCGGAAATTGCCTCCTTGCGCGAACGACAGATGGTTCTGTCCGCGGAATGGGCCTATCTGAACCGCCCCGACCGGCTGAGAGAGCTGGCAGACCTGAATTTCGAACGTCTGGCGCTTATGCCGCTTCGGCCAGAGCAGTTCGGCAACGTTGAAAACGCCACATATCCCACGCCGATGCTGCCGGTTTCGCTCGACAGCGCGGTTGACCCTGTCGATGTGGTGGGCACCCTGCCGGGGGATACGCCATGATCCGTACCCCGCTTCGCCCGCTGGCCAGCATCCTCGCCGCCAGGTCCAAGGGTGAAAACCCCGACGTGATCGAGCGCGAGAACATCCGTCTGCGTCACGAAACCATGCGCGACGCATCGCGCAACCGGGCAGAGGGGCGGTTGCTGGTGCTGGGGCTGGTCTTTCTGGCTGCCTTCGGAACGGTCGGTTTGCGGATGGCGGCGCTGGCCGGGCAGGAGGTGACAGAACCCCGTGCGGAGGCGGGTGGCAGCGCCATTCTGGCGCAGCGCGCGGACATCACCGACCGCAACGGACGGGTCCTGGCGACCAATCTTGTCACCCAGTCGCTTTACGTGCAGCCGCAGAACCTTGTCGACCCGGCCCATGCCGCGCGGGAACTGTCCAGGATTTTCCCCGATCTGACCGAGGAAAAGCTGCTGTCGGATTTCAATGGCAAGCGCAAGTTCATCTGGGTGAAGCGCAAGATTTCGCCCGAGCAGCAGCAGGCCGTGCACGACATCGGTGATCCCGGACTGCTGTTCGGGGCGCGTGACATGCGGCTTTATCCCAACGGCATGATCGCGGCCCATGTTCTTGGCGGGGCGAGCTTTGGTCGAGAGGGCGTTGATTCCGCAGAGATTGTTGGGACGGCGGGGGTCGAGAAGACCTTTGACACCTATCTGCGCGATCCCGCAAACGGCGGGACACCCCTGCAACTGTCGCTGGACCTGTCGGTTCAGGCCGCTACGGAAGAAGTGCTGGATGGCGGCATGCGGCTGATGAATGCCAAGGGTGCCGCAGCAGTGCTGATGGAGGTCAAGACCGGAGAAATCGTGGCGCTGGCCTCTCTGCCCGATTTTGATCCGAACACACGTCCCTTGCCGCTGGTCAAGGGCGATGCCTCCGACAGCCCGCTGTTCAACCGTGCTGTACAGGGCGTCTATGAACTCGGCTCCACCTTCAAGATTTTCGCCGTGGCACAGGCGCTGGACCTTGGCCTTGTCAACCCGTCGACGATGATCGACACCAAGGGACCGCTGGTCTGGGGGCGTCACCGTATCCGCGATTTCCACGATTACGGCCCCGAGCTTTCGGTGAACGATGTGATCGTCGAAAGCTCGAACATCGGCACGGCGCGGATCGCCATGATGCTTGGCCCCGAACGCCAGCGCGATTTTCTGGGCCGGCTGGGGCTGTTGAAACCCGCTGCGGTCGAAATTTTCGAAGCCGCGGGCGCAAAACCGATGCTGCCGAAGAACTGGTCGGAAATCAGCACGATGACGATTTCCTACGGTCATGGCCTTTCGGTAAGCCCGCTGCAGCTGGCCGCAGCCTATGCCACGCTGGTCAACGGCGGAAACACTGTCATGCCGACACTCGTGCATCGGCAAGCCCCGCCCGAAGGTTCGCGTCTTGTCAGCGATACGACCTCTCGACAGGTTCGGGAAATGCTGCGCCAGGTGGTGACACGGGGCACCGCCAGCATGGCCGAGGTTCCGGGGTATCAGGTCGCTGGCAAGACCGGGACGGCAGACAAGGCCAAGCCCAACGGCGGCTATTACGACGACCGGGTGATCGCGACTTTCGCCGGGGTCTTTCCCGCCAGCGACCCGCAATATGTTCTGGTCGTGACACTGGATGAACCCGTTGAAACCTCGGGTGAGGAACCGCGCCGGACGGCAGGTTGGACCGCCGTTCCTGTCGCTGCGGAAATGATCCGCCGGGTCGCACCGCTGCTTGGCTTGCGGCCAGAGGTTGAACAGGTCAGCGCCAATGGCGTAACACGCGCCTCGACAAACTGACGGGCAGGGGGCTGCGGCGGATGGCGGCAGAGCGAAAAGGCAAGGTGACGGGTGGCACGGGCGCCGGGGGGCATCCCGGCCCGAAAACGCTGTCCGATCTTGGTTTGCAACCACGTCGGGGCGGCAGTGTCCCCATCACCGGCATCGCGCTTGACAGCAGGCAGGTGAAGCCCGGTTTCATGTTCGCGGCGCTTCCGGGCAGCAACATGCACGGTGCGGAATTCATACCCTATGCGCTCAGGATGCAGGCGGGGGCGGTGCTGACCGATCCCGATGGCGCGCGGCTTGCTGCGGCAGCACTGGCCGAACATCCGGATACGGCGCTTGTCATTACAGAAAATCCGCGTCAGGCGCTGGCCTATGCCGCCGCGCTTTGGTTTGGCGCGCAGCCCGATTGCATGGTCGCCGTTACCGGCACATCGGGGAAAACATCCGTCGTCACATTCACCCGCCAGATATGGGAGGCGCTGGGCGAAAGCGCCGTCAGCATCGGCACCATGGGCGTTCAGGGCGACTATGAGGCGAAGCTCGCCCATACCACCCCCGAACCCGTTCTGCTGCACCGCCTGCTTGCGGAAATGGCGGCGGCAGGCGTGACACACGCCGCGATGGAGGCATCTTCCCACGGTCTTGACCAGCACCGGCTGGACGGTGTGCGCCTGCGCGCGGCGGCCTTCACCAATTTCAGCCAGGATCATCTGGACTACCATGCGGGGTTCGAGGAGTATTTCGCCGCAAAGGCGCTGCTCTTTACCCGGGTCCTGCCCGAAGATGGCACGGCGGTCCTGAACATCGACGACCCCCGCGGGCGACAGGCGCTGCTACTGGCGCGCGACCGGGGACAGAAAATCCTGACGGTGGGTCGCGATGCCGGGGCAAGGCTGCGCATCCTGAGCCAGCGCTTTGACGCGACCGGGCAGGACCTGCGCTTTTCTTTCGACGATACAGCGCATATGGCACGGCTTGACCTGATCGGCGGCTTTCAGGCGGAAAACGTGCTGGCCGCCGCCGGGCTTTGCATCGGTTCGGGCAGCGATCCGGCGCAGGTCTTTGCCACGCTTTCGGGCCTGCGCACCGTGCGCGGCAGGATGGAACTGGCCGCGCGGCGCGACAATGGCGCTGCCGTTTTCGTCGACTACAGCCACAAGCCCGGTGCGCTGGCGTCCGCCCTGCATTCGCTGCGCCCGCATGTCATGGGCCGCATCGTCGTTGTCTTCGGTGCGGGCGGCGATCGCGACCGGCTGAAGCGGCCGCTGATGGGTCAGGCGGCGGCTGAGTTTGCTGATGAGGTCTTCGTGACCGATGACAATCCCCGGTCAGAGGACCCGGCCGCCATACGGGCAGAGGTGATGGCGGGCTGCCCCCGCGCGACGGAAGTCGCCGACCGGGCAGAGGCAATCCTGCGCGGCGTCGATGCGCTTGGCCCCGGTGATGCGCTTCTGGTCGCGGGGAAGGGGCATGAAACCGGCCAGATCGTCGGCGATGCAACTTATCCATTTGACGATGCCGAACAGGCCAGCGTCGCCGTGGCGGCGCTGGATGGCAAGATATGACGGTGCTGTGGACCCATATCGATACGGCAAGCGCCACCGGAGGACGGGCCACACACCCCTTCGCCGCAACCGGCGTTTCGATCGACACACGCACGCTTGCCGCAGGTGATCTTTTCGTTGCCCTGACCGATCAGCGCGACGGCCACGATTTCGTTGCGCAGGCGCTTGAAAAGGGCGCTGCCGCCGCGCTGGTTTCGCGTCTGCCGGACGGCGTTTCCGAAGACGCGCCCCTGCTGCTGGTGGCCGATGTCTTGCAGGCGCTTCAGGCGCTTGGACGGGCCGGGCGCGCGCGGGCGAAAGCACGTGTTGTCGCTGTGACCGGGTCGGTCGGCAAGACATCCACCAAGGAAATGCTGCGCGCCGTGCTGGGGGGGCAAGGCAAGGTTCACGCCGCCGAGGCCAGCTATAACAACCACTGGGGGGTGCCGTTGACACTGGCGCGTCTGCCCGCCGATGCCGATTTCGCGGTGATCGAGGTGGGGATGAACCATCCCGGTGAAATCGCGCCCCTGGCTGCACTGGCGCGGCCGCATGTGGCGATGATTACGACAGTCGCCGCCGCGCATCTGGAAGCGTTCAACAGCATTGCCGACATTGCCCGCGAGAAGGGCGCGATTTTTTCAGGGCTGGAGCCGGGCGGTACCGCGGTTATCAATGGCGACCTGGACACGACGCCGATCCTTGTCGACGCGGCGGAAGCGGTCTCTGCAAACATCCGGCGTTTTGGCGAGGCCCCGGACTGCGATTGGCAGCTTGCGCGGGTGACCCTGACCCCGGATGCCACAATCGTTCAGGCCAACCATATGGGCCAGCCCATCCTGTTCAAACTGGCGCTGCCGGGCCGGCACTTCGCTGCCAACGCCCTTGGCGTTCTGGCTGTCGCCTCGACTGTTGGTGCCGATGTCACCATGGCCGCCACCGACCTGGCCCACTGGCATCCCCCCGCCGGCCGCGGCACGCGCGAGGATATCGTTCTGGATATCGTTGATGACCATCTGCGCATCGGCCTGATCGACGATGCCTTCAACGCCAATCCCACCTCCATGCGCGCGGCGCTGGAAGTGCTGACGGCGCATGGACCGCGTGACGGTCTTGGCCGGATTGAGGAAGGCCGCAGGATCGCCATTCTTGGCGACATGCTGGAACTGGGTCCCGAAGAATTGTCGCTTCACGCTGCTTTGGCCCGCGAGCCTGCACTGGCGGGGGTACGACAGGTGCATTGCGTGGGCAATCGCATGCGTGCGCTGTGGCAGGTGCTGCCCGACCGCCAGCGTGGCGAATGGCATGCCGACGCCGATGCGATGGCCGCACGGGTGGCGCAGCTGCTCGACGCGGGCGACGTGGTTCTGGTCAAGGGATCGAAGGGCTCGAAAGTATCGCGCGTCGTTGACGCGATCCGCAAACTGGGCCATGCGGTGCCGAAAGGGGCGACCCCGGGCGAATAGGCCGGGACTGGCAACGGCGGCCAAAGACCGCCGGAAAGGGTGTAGGGGCATGTTGTACTGGCTGGCAAGTTTCTCTGACGGCGGGGATTTCTTCAACCTGTTCCGCTACATCACCTTCCGCGCCGGTGCCGCCTTCTTCACCGCGCTGTTCTTCGGTTTCATCTTTGGCCGCCCGCTGATCGACCTGTTGCGTCGCAAACAGGGCAAGGGGCAACCGATCCGTGACGATGGCCCGCAGACGCATTTCGCCAAGGCGGGCACGCCGACGATGGGCGGGCTGCTGATCCTGTCGGCGGTGTTGGTGGGCACGCTGCTCTGGGCGCGGTTCGACAATCCCTATGTCTGGATCGTGCTGCTGGTGACGCTGGGTTTTGGTTTGATCGGTTTTGCCGATGATTATGCCAAGGTGACAAAGCAGAACACCAAGGGCGTTTCCTCGCGCACCCGCTTCCTGCTGGGTCTTGCCATCGCGGCACTGGCAGGCGCCGCAGCGGCCTATACCCACCCCCCGGAACTGACAAACCAGCTTGCCGTTCCGGTCTTCAAGAATGTCCTTGTCAACCTTGGCTATTTCTTTGTGCCGTTCGCGATGATCGTCATTGTAGGATCAGCGAACGCCGTCAATCTGACCGACGGGCTTGACGGGCTTGCCATCATGCCTGCGATGATCGCGGCGGGGGCCCTGGGCGTGATCGCTTATGCCGTGGGACGTGTCGACTTCACCACCTATCTGGAAGTGCATTACGTACCCGGCACCGGCGAAATCCTGATCTTCTGCGCGGCACTGATCGGGGGCGGGCTGGGGTTTCTGTGGTACAACGCGCCCCCCGCTGCGGTTTTCATGGGTGATACTGGTAGCCTTGCCCTTGGCGGGGCGCTGGGGGCCATTGCCGTCTGCACCAAGCACGAACTGGTTCTGGCGATCATCGGTGGCCTCTTTGTGGTCGAGGCGATGTCGGTCATAATCCAGGTGCTTTACTTCAAACGCACCGGAAGGCGCGTCTTTCTGATGGCACCGATCCACCATCATTTCGAGAAAAAGGGCTGGGCCGAACCGCAGATCGTCATCCGGTTCTGGATTATTTCGCTGATCCTCGCGCTGATCGGGCTGGCCACGCTGAAACTGCGCTGACCAGACCTGTTCGCAAACCTCTTCCTCTTTCCCTCTGGCTCAAATATCCCACGGGGTGCGGGGGGCGTGACACCCCGGAATGGCGGGGGCGGGAATGATACCGGTCAGGGGCTATGCGAATGCGAAGGTTGCGGTTCTTGGCCTGGGTCGGTCTGGCCTTGCCACGGCGCGGGCGCTTGTTGTGGGCGGGGCCGATCCGCTGCTGTGGGACGACAGCCCGGAATCCCGGCAGAAGGCCGAAGCCGAAGGGTTTACCTGCACCGACCTGACACGGGATGCGGCATGGGAAGGGATGGCGGCGCTGATCGTCAGCCCCGGCATCCCGCACCTTTATCCCCGCCCCAATGCGGTGATCGCAAAGGCACTGGCGCTGGGCGTGCCGGTGGACAATGACATCGGCCTGTTCTTCCGCTCCTGGTCTGATGGGAATTGGGAAAAGATGGATCGCCCTCCCCGCGTTGTCGCGATCACCGGATCGAACGGCAAATCCACCACGACGGCACTGGTTCACCATATCCTGCAGGTCGCAGGCGTACCTACGCAGATGGCCGGCAACATCGGGCGCGGCGTGCTGGATATCGATCCGGCGCAGGATGGGGAGGTGGTGGTGCTGGAACTCTCCAGCTACCAGACCGACCTTGCACGTGCGCTCACGCCGGATGTGGCGGTATTCACCAACCTGTCACCCGATCACCTTGACCGCCATGGTGGCATGGGCGGCTATTTCGCTGCCAAGCGCCGACTGTTTGCCGAGGGCGGGCCGGACCGCGCGGTGATCGGCGTGGATGAGATCGAGGGGCAGTTTCTGGCCAACCAGATGGGGCAGGGTCCGGGGGATGATCGTGTGATCCGGGTTTCGTCGGGGCAAAAGCTCGACGGACCCGGTTGGTCGGTCTTTGCCCGCAAGGGATTTCTGGCCGAATGGCGCAAGGGGCGGCAGGTGGCTTCGGTCGACCTGCGGCAGGTGACGGGCCTGCCCGGTGCCCACAACCACCAGAACGCCTGTGCCGCCTGGGCCGCCTGCCGGTCGCTGGGGCTCGCCCCGAAGCTGATCGAGGGCGCATTGCATTCCTTTGCGGGCCTGCCGCATCGCAGCCAGTTGATCCGCGAACGGGCGGGCGTGCGCTTCGTGAATGACAGCAAGGCAACCAATGTCGACAGCGCCGCAAAGGCGCTTCAGGCCTTTCCGAAAATCCGCTGGATCGCCGGGGGTATGGGCAAGGATGGTGGCATCGCGGCGCTGGCCCCGCATTTGGGCGCCGTGGTCAAGGCATATCTCATCGGCCATTCCGCGCGCGATTTCGCCCTGCAACTGGGTGATACCCCGCATGAAATCTGCGAGACGATGGCGCGGGCTGTAACCCGTGCGGCGGCGGAGGCGGAGGCCGGGGAAGTGGTGCTGCTGGCCCCGGCGGCAGCCAGCTTCGACCAGTATCCCAATTTCGAGAAACGCGGAGAGGATTTTGCAGCGCTGGTGGCGGGGTTGCCGGAATAGCTGCCGCTTTTTCGGCGGCAACCGCGGATGAATCAGTTAATCTGCCCATATGCTGTTGACCCTGCCCGACGACGATACGCTGTATGCGGCGCTTCTTGCCCGCGACGAAAGCTATGAAGGCCGCGCCTTTGTCTGTGTTTCCTCGACGGGCATCTTCTGCCGGCTAACCTGCCCGGCGCGCAAACCGTTGCGGGAAAACTGCCGCTTTCACGACAGTATCGCTGCCTGTCTGGCGCAGGGGTATCGCCCCTGCCTGCGCTGCAAGCCGATGCAGCCGCGCGGAGATGCCGACCCGCTGATCCAGCGGCTGCTTTCCGCGATGGACGAGGATCCGCAGCGCCGCTGGACGGCTGCCGATCTTGCGGCGATGGGCCTTGACCCCTCTACCGTGCGCCGGGCGTTCCGACGACGTTTCGGGATGAGCTTTCTGGAACTTGCCCGTGCGCGCCGGATCGGGGGTGCCGTGACTCGTCTGGCAAAGGGCGCACCTGTGATCGAGGCCCAGCTTGAGGGCGGCTATGACAGTGGTTCAGGTTTTCGCGCGGCGGTGACCCGCGCCCTGGGAACGGCTCCGGTCCGGGTGAAGGGGCAGGGGTTGCTGGCTGCCGACTGGATCGAAACCCCGCTGGGCCCGATGCTGGCAGTGGCTGATGCCCATGCGCTGCACCTGCTGGAATTTGCCGACCGACCTGCGTTGATGGCAGAACTGGAACGGATCAAGATGCGGACCGGGCAAGCGATCATCATGGCGGACAATCCCGTCATTGTGGCCACACGGCAGGCACTCCGGGATTATTTCATTGGTGAAAGTGCGGATTTCCCGATCCGGCTGGCCCCGGTCGGAACGCCGTTCCAGCATCGGGTCTGGGACAGGCTTCGCGCCATTCCACCGGGTGAAACGCGCAGCTATGCAGAGCTTGCCAAAGCCCTGGACCAGCCCAGTGCGACGCGGGCGGTGGCACAGGCCAACGGGGCCAATCCGCTGGCAATCATCGTGCCGTGCCATCGCGTGATTGGTGCCGATGGCAGTTTGACCGGCTATGGTGGCGGGTTGTGGCGCAAGCAATGGCTGCTGCGGCATGAGGCTAGAATGAGAGCAGAGGTCGGAAATGGATAAGCGCAAACAGTTCGCAGCCCTGCATATACCCGGCGATCCGCTGGTCATCTTCAACATCTGGGATGCAGGCAGTGCGAAAGCCGTGGCTGATGCGGGCGCAAAGGCCTTGGCGACCGGCAGCGCCTCCGTCGCGGGGGCGCAGGGTCACCCCGATGGGCAGGCGATCCCGCTGTCGCTGGTGGTCGTCGTGGCGGGGCAGGTGGGTGCTGCCGTGCGCGACCTGCCGCTGTCGGTTGATTTCGAAGGCGGCTATGCCGAGGACGGCGTTGGACTGGCCGACAATCTGGCCTTGCTGCTGGCCGAAGGCGTGGTTGGTGTGAACTTCGAGGATCAGGTTGTGGGTGGCAGCGGTCTTTATCCGGCCGAAAGGCAAGCCGCGCGAATTGCAGCGTTGGTTCAGACGGGCGGCCCGGGTTTCTTTGTCAACGCGCGCTGCGATCTTTTCCTGAAAGAATCCGATCAGACCCGCCACGCCGCACTGGTCGGCCCGGCGCTGGAGCGGGCTTCGGCTTATGCCGGGGCCGGGGCTTCGGGATTTTTCGCGCCCGGTCTGCGCGATCCGGGTCTGATTGCAGACCTGTGCAAATCCTGCCCGTTGCCGGTGAACATCCTTGCTTTTCCCGGCATGGCCGGACGGGCGGTGCTGGCCGATTGCGGGGTCGCGCGGATCAGCCACGGCCCGTTCCCGTGGCGCGCGGCAATGGCGGGCGTGACCGAAGCGGCGCGGGCCGCCATGGCGTGAACGGGGTGCAGCCGTTCAGTTCGGCATAACGCAGGCGCGGATGTTTCAGGAAATCTGGAGGCGGGTACCGGAATCGAACCGGTCTTCACGGATTTGCAATCCGCTGCGTAACCTCTCCGCCAACCCGCCGCAGAGGTGGGGGAGGGATAGGATATCGGGGCGGATCGCGCAAGCCCGAAGAAGCCTCGGGATTGCCGAAACGCGGCACTTGGGGGATGCCCGACCGGTCTGGCCCTTGTCGTGCCGTGGCTGTATCACCAGTTGTAGGCTGGTCTGGCATGACAGCTTCGGGGAATGAGGGCAGAAATGATTGTATACGGTCTGGCCAACTGCGACACCTGCCGGAAAGCTGTAAAAACGCTGGCCGCTGCCGATCAGAACGTGCGTCTGCATGACATCCGCGCCGAACCTCTGTCATCCGAACGGATCGCCGCCTTTCATGCCGCATTCGGGGATGCGCTGGTCAACCGGGCTTCGGCGACGTGGCGCGGGCTGGATGCGGTGGAACGTGCGCTGCCCGTACCGGACCTTATTGCATGCCATCCTGCGGTGATGAAGCGCCCGGTGATCGAAAGGAACGGCGAGTTATATCACGGTTTCGGCGCAGCGGTTCAGGGCACGCTGATGAAATAAGCCCGGCCCGCATCGCGGGTCGGGCCAATATCAAGTTGATCCTGTATCGGATGGTCTGGCTGTCAGAGCAGACGCAGATCGCCCGCCGATGCCCTGCCGTCGCGACCGGATTGCAGTTCGTAGCCGATCTTCTGGTTGTCGTTCAGGCCCTTCAGCCCGGCGCGTTCTACGGCGGAAATATGCACGAACACGTCCTTGCCGCCGTCATCGGGCGCGATGAACCCGTAGCCTTTGGTGGTGTTGAACCATTTCACGGTGCCGGTAGGCATTCCGTCACTCCCTATAGAAACCCCCGCAGCGGGATTGCCGCGGGTCGTGCAGCCAGGTCTTTCGGGCATCCGGCTGCCCCACGAAGAGGGAGCGGTAGGAAAGTCTGCGTTCACTGGGAAAAATCTGGCAAATTCTGGGAAAAAATCAAGACGCAATGAGTATTGGCCCCTGAGGCCCGCAAATGCTGCCCGCAAGGGCCGGAATGGCCCCTGCTTTCCTATATCGGCAACGCTATTTCAGCGCGCCAGATCGGGGGGCGTCGCCTCCCGCGCCAGATCGGCCAGGGCGGCATCGAGCGTGCTGGAAGAGGTCGCGGTTTCGCCCAGACGGCGGATCGACACCGTGCGCTCCTCCACCTCTTTCATGCCGATGGCCAGCAGCACCGGAACCTTGCCCACCGAATGTTCCCGCACCTTGTAGTTGATCTTCTCATTGCGGGTATCGGCCTCGGCGCGCAGGCCGCGGGCGCGCAGGGCGGCGACGATCTCATTTACATAATCATCGGCATCCGAAACGATGGAGGCAACCACGACCTGCCGCGGAGCCAGCCAGAAGGGCAACTTCCCGGCGTAGTTTTCCAGAAGGATGCCGATGAAGCGTTCGAACGAGCCCAGGATCGCGCGGTGCAGCATTACGGGCGTGTGCTTGGCCCCGTCCTCGCCGACATACTCTGCGCCTAGTCGGTCGGGCAGGTTGAAGTCGCACTGGAATGTCCCGCACTGCCATTCGCGACCGATTGCATCGGTCAGCTTGAAGTCGAGCTTCGGTCCGTAGAACGACCCGTCGCCTTCGGCAATCTGGTATGGCAGGCCGAGACCCTCTATCGCCTTTTCCAGCGCGCCTTCGGCTTTGTCCCAGACCTCATCTGAACCCACCCGGACGTCTGGACGCGTCGACAGCTTGATCTCGAAGCGGTCGAATCCAAGGTCGTGGTAGACCGAAGTTAAGAGCGCGATGAAGTCTGCACATTCCGACTCAATCTGATCGGGGGTGGCGAAGATATGTGCGTCGTCCTGCACAAAGCCGCGCACCCGCATCAACCCGTGCATGGAGCCCGAGGATTCATACCGATGGCAGGATCCGAACTCCGCCAGCCGCAAGGGCAGGTCGCGGTAGGATTTCAGACCCTGATTGTAGACCTGCACATGGCACGGGCAGTTCATCGGTTTCAGTGCGTTGATGCGCTTTTCTTTCGCGCCTTCCTCGTCAACCTCGACGATGAACATGTTCTCGCGGTAGGCCTCCCAATGGCCCGACCGTTCCCACAACACACGGTCCACCACCTGCGGCGTCTTGATTTCCTTGTACCCGGCGGCGCGCTGGCGGCGGCGCATGTAGTCTTCCAGCGTGCGATAGACCGACCAGCCGTTCGGATGCCAGAACACCATGCCCGGCGCTTCTTCCTGAAGATGAAACAGCTCCATCTCCCGGCCCAGCTTGCGGTGGTCGCGCTTGGCGGCCTCCTCCAGCATGGTCAGATAGGCTTTCAGGTCGTCGCGGTTCTTGAAAGCGACGCCATAGATGCGCTGCAACTGCTTGTTGCGGTGATCGCCGCGCCAGTAGGCCCCGGCGACCGACATCAGCTTGAAAGCATCGGCGGGCAGTTGCCCGGTGTGTTGCAGATGCGGGCCGCGGCACAGGTCTTGCCAGTGGCCGTGCCAGTACATGCGCAGGGGTTCGTCGCCGGGGATCGCCTCGATCAGCTCGACCTTGAAGGGTTCGCCCTTGGCGACGTAATGGGCGATGGCGCGCGACCGTTCCCAGACCTCGGTCCTGACCGGGTCGCGGGCGTTGATGATCGCCTTCATCTCCTTTTCGATGGCACCCAGGTCTTCGGGGGTGAAAGGCGCGTCCCGATCAAAATCGTAGTACCAGCCATTTTCCACCACCGGGCCGATGGTCACTTTTACATCCGGCCACAGCTTTTGCACGGCGCGGGCCATGACATGTGCAAGGTCGTGGCGGATCAGCTCCAGCGCCTGCGTGTCATCCTTCATCGTGTGGATGGCGATCCCTGCATCCGCAGCGATCGGCCATTGCAGATCCACGTGCCTGCCGTCGAGGCTGGCAGAAATCGCGGCCTTGCCAAGGCTGGGGGCAATCGCGGCGGCGACTTCGGCAGCGGTCACGCCCACCGGAAAGCTGCGGGAATTGCCATCGGGAAAAGTCAGGGAAATATCGGCCATGGGCCATCTCCTCGTCGGTCTGGCGCCTACGGATGCGCCCGGTTGCGGGTTATGTCAGTGCGATCTATGTGATTTCGTCAGGGGCTGTCAATCTGCTGCGACCGGCGGATATCGAGACCTGACGGCAAGCAAAAACGTAGGGGCAGGGCATGACGGAATTTCTGGAAGCGAACGGGCGGCGTATCGCCTTCAACCGCCTGGCGGGAGCAGGGCCGGGAGTGGTGTTTCTTGGTGGCTTCCGGTCGGACATGCAGGGCACCAAAGCACTGGCGCTGGAGTATTGGGCGCGGGCACAGGGCAGGGCCTTCCTGCGGCTCGACTATTCGGGGCATGGCGAATCTTCGGGTAACTTTCTTGACGGCTGCATCGGGGATTGGACATCAGATGCCGAGGCGGCGATTTCCGAATTGACCAAGGGACCTCAGGTGTTGGTCGGGTCATCGATGGGTGGGTGGATTTCGCTGATTATGTCGCAGCGGCTGGGTTCGCGCGTGGCGGGGCTGGTGACGATTGCAGCCGCACCGGACTTCACCGAGGACAGCATGTGGGCGGGGTTTTCCGAAAACCAGCGCGCGACGCTGATGTCCGAGGGGCAGGTGGCGCTACCGTCGGATTATTCTGACGATCCGTATATCATCACCCGACGCCTGATCGAGGAAGGGCGCAATCACCTGGTGTTGCGCAGCCCACTCAACCTGCCTTTTCCGGTGCGCCTTCTGCAAGGCAGCGCCGATACGGACGTACCTGTTGCCGTGGCGCAGCGACTGTTCACCCATGCGAGCGGCCCGGATATGCGGCTGACGCTGCTGAAAGGGGCCGATCACCGGTTTTCGACGCCGGAATGCCTGCGCTTGATCGAAACGGCGGTCGAGGACGTGTCTGCGGCGATTTGACACGGAAATGCCCCGCACCTGCGGGCGGGGCACATTTCTAAGCGAACGGTGGTTACCGTCAGACTGCCCGAATCGCGCCCTTGCGCGGGGCTTTCGCATTTGCGTCGCAGAACGCCAGCACAAGCGGACGGATGTTGTCGCGCCAGGACTTGCCCGCGAAAATTCCATAATGGCCTGCGCCGGGTTCCAGATGCTGCGCCTTTTTGCTGTCGGGCAGGCCGGTGAGCAGGCCAAGTGCGGCAAGGCACTGGCCGGGTGCAGAAATATCATCCTCTTCGCCTTCGACGACCTTTACGGCCACATCGGTGATCTTGCCGATATCAACCTGCTTGCCCGCCACGGTGAACACATTGCGCGCCACCACACGACGCTTAAAGATACGCTCGACCGTCGACAGGTAGAATTCCGCGGGCATGTCCATGACGGCCAGATATTCGTCATAGAAGCGGTTGTGATGGTCGTGATCCGATGCTTCGCCCTTTGATGCCCGGACGATTTGATCGAAAAATGCCTTGCCGTGGCGTTCGGCATTCATCGATATGAAAGATGTCAACTGCATCAGGCCCGGATAGACCAGCCGCCCCGCCCCGCGATATTTGAAGCCGACGCGCTGGATCGCCAGCTGCTCGATCTGGCCCATGGTCAGACGGTTCCCGAAATCGGTGACTTCCGTCGGGGCCGCATCCGGATCGATCGGCCCGCCGATCAGCGTCAGCGTGCGCGGCTGGGCATCCGGGTCTTCCTCCGCCAGATAGGCGGTGGCGGCAAGGGTCAGGGGCGCGGGCTGGCAGACAGCGATGACGTTGATATCCGGCCCAAGCCTGCGCATGTAGTCGACAAGATACAGTGTGTAATCTTCAATATCGAACTTTCCGACCGAAACCGGAATGTCGCGGGCGTTATGCCAGTCGGTGACATAAACCTCGCAATCGGGCAGCAACGAGGCGACCGTAGACCGCATCAGCGTGGCATAGTGGCCCGACATGGGCGCCACCAAGAGTACGCGGCGCGGGCGCGGCGCACGGCCCTGCGCTTTGAAATGGATCAGGTCGCCAAAGGGCTTCTGCACAACCGTTTCAATCGAAACGACATGATCGCGGCCATCGTCGCCAACAACAGAGGTGATGCCCCAATCGGGTTTGGCGACCATTCTGGCAAAGCTGCGCTCTGTCACCTCGCCCCAGGCCGCCATGATGTTGAAGAAGGGATGCGGCGCAAGGCCCCACGCCGGATACGATCCCATGGCCCGCGCCGTTGCACCTAGCCACTCGTTGGTGTTCCGGATGCTTTCCATCAGATCATAGGTCGACATGTATTTCATCTTGCTCTCCTGGCCGGGGAGGGCCACCCCGGAAAAAAATCGTCGCTTTCCCCCCAGACAGGCGACACTATGTTCTGACGAGGGAGTGTAGGGGGGAATATCGATCATGACAACCGAGGATCATGCAACCGCAGAAACGTTGGATGCGTTTCAGGAAAACCTGGCCAAGGTTGAGGTGCTGACGCAACGGCTTGTCTCGGCGCTGTCCGGCAAGCGCCCTGTCGATCCCAATCTACAGGGACCGGGTCAGGATCTGCTGGTGAAGGCCGGTCTGGCCTACATGGGCGAGATGATGGCCAACCCTGCCAAGATATTCGAAACGCAGGTGCAGTATTGGGGCAAGGCTGTGAAGCACTATCTGGATGTGCAGCAGCAATTCCTGAAAGGGAAACTGGCCCCCCCGACCGATCCGGGGCCAAAGGATCGCCGCTTTGCCAATCCGCTTTGGGACACACATCCTTACTTCAACTACATCAAGCAGCAATATCTGCTGTCATCCGAAGCGATCATGCGCACCGCCGAGGGGATCACCGGACTGGATGACACCGACCGGAAATCCGTGACCTATTTCACCCGACAGATCGTCGATCTGATGGCACCTACCAACTTTCTGGCAACGAACCCCGATGCCCTTGCCCGTGCGGTCGAGACCGAAGGGCAGTCCCTGGTCGACGGGCTGGAAAATCTGGTGCGTGATATCGAGACGAACAAGGGAGAACTGGTCATAACTCTGGCGGACCGGGATGCTTTCCGTGTTGGGGAAAACCTTGCGACCACGCCCGGATCGGTCGTCTATCGGAACCGGATGATGGAACTGATCCAGTATGCCCCGACCACCGAAAAGGTTCATCGCACACCGCTGATCATCTTTCCGCCGTGGATCAACAAGTTCTACATCATGGACCTGAAGCCCGCGAACAGCCTTATAAAATGGATCGTGGATCAGGGCTTTACGTTATTTGTGGTTTCCTGGATCAACCCGGACGTCAGCTATGCTGACGCCGGTCTGGATACCTATGTCGAAGAGGGGTATCTGGCTGCGATCCGCGAGGCCAAGGCGATCACCGGCGAGGAAAAGGTGAATGCCGTCGGATACTGCATCGCGGGCACCACCCTTTCGCTGACGCTGGCCCTGCTGAACAAGCGCGGCGACAAGAGCGTGAATTCGGCAACGATGTTTACGACGCTGACCGATTTTTCAGATCAGGGTGAGTTTTCGGTGTTCCTGACCGACAGTTTTGTCGAGGGCATCTGCGAAGAGGTGCAGCGCGAAGGCATCCTGCAGTCCTTTTTCATGTCGCGCACCTTTTCGTTCCTGCGTGCGAACGACCTGATCTATGCCCCCGCGATCAAGAGCTACATGATGGGAGAGGCCCCGCCCGCCTTTGACCTGTTGTTCTGGAACGGGGACAGTACAAATCTGCCCGGGCGCATGGCGCAGGAGTACTTGCGCGGCCTGTGCCAGCAGAACAAGCTTGCGGAGGGCACGCTGGAATTCGGCGGTTACACACTGTCCCTGAAGGACGTGAAGGTGCCGGTCTGTTCCATCGCCTGCGAGGCCGATCACATTGCCGCATGGAAGGCCTGTCAGGCCGGGTTCCGTCAGCTCGGTTCCAGGGACAAGACATTCATCCTTTCGGAAAGCGGGCATATCGCGGGGATCATCAATCCGCCCGGAAAGAAGAAATACGGACACTACCTGAATGACGATCTGTCGCTTGCCCCCGATGCCTGGAAGGCCGGGGCCAGCTATTCGGAAGGGTCATGGTGGCCGTACTGGGGCGAGTGGCTCGCCAAAAAGTCGGGGGCCAGGGTGGATGCTCGTCCAGTGGGTGATTCTTCGCATCCCGTTCTCTCCGATGCGCCGGGTACCTATGTCCGCAGCAGACCAAACGGCTGAAACGGTTACCAAAAGCAGAAAATGCTGCGGCGCAGCAAAAAGACTTGAAATGCTGCACTGCAGCGAGTATATATCTCTCATCCGCAGAAACGGGACGGTCCCGAAAGCGCAGGAGAGATGAAATGGCCAAGACCCAAGATTTCACCAAAGTCATGCAAGACATGATGTCGTCCTTCCCGGTTGACGCTGGCGCGTTCCAGGAAGCTTTCAAGACCACCGCTTCGCTGGGCGAAAAGATGGCCAAGGTTGCCATCGACGCTGCCGAGAAATCGACCGAGATTTCCAGCAAGTGGACCAAGGACGCGCTGGCCAAGGTTGGCTCGCTTGCCAAGGCCAAGGAAGATCCGGCTGACTACAGCAAGGCGATCACCGATTTCGCTTCTTCGGCTGCCGAAATGGCTGCTGAAAACCTGGCCGCCTTCGCCGAAGTTGCGAAGAAGGTGCAGATGGAAACCATCGAGCTGATGCTTGCCGCTGGCAAGGATCTCTCGGAAGACGCGACCGCCGCTGTCAAGAAGGCGACCGCGGACGTGACCAGCGCTGCCAAGAAGGCCGCCGCTGCCGCGAAGTGACCTGTTTTCCCGGGCGGCTGCCCCTTTGGGTGGCCCCGGGATGTTTAGCGAGTTTCCGGTTTTGTGGTTTGAATACGTTGATCCGGCTCCTCCTCCCTGCCGGTGAAGCGAGTCTCGGGCGGACCTTCGGGTTCGCCCATTTTTCTTTTTGCTTCCATTTGTTTCGCAGTCGCGGCATCATTCCCCCATTCGACAAGGGGGAGGGGTCCGTTGGCCGAAACCGAAAAGTCGCTGCTGATCAAGCGCTATGCAAGCCGGCGTCTTTATAACACCGAAACATCAGATTACGTGACGCTTGAGGATATCGCGCAGTTCATCCGTAGCGGGCGCGAGGTAAAGATCGTCGATCTGAAATCCGGCGATGACCTGACACGGCAGTATCTGTTGCAGATCATAGCAGAGCACGAAAGCAGGGGTGAAAATGTTCTGCCCGTGGACGTGCTGACCGATCTTGTGCGCAGCTACACGACACAGGCACAAAGCGTGGTTCCGCAGTTCCTTGCCGCAAGCTTCGAGATGCTGCGCGACGGGCAGTCAAAGATCATGGAAAATCTGACGGCCTTGCCAAATCCCCTTGTCTCCATGCCGGGGTTCGAGGCGATGCAGCGCCAGCAGCAGGCATTCCTGAAATCGCTTATGGGGGGCTGGGTGCCGAAGGGCAGCAGCGGGCCGGAGCCTGAACTGAATGACGGGCCGACCCCGCGTGACGAGCTTTCCGATATCAAGAAGCAGCTGGCCGACCTGCAATCGAAACTGTCAAAGATGTAGCGCGACAAACCTGTCAGCGGCAAATCGGGACAGGGAACGATATTCGCGAATTAAAAGGGGGCAGACCTGATGGTCTGCCCCCTTTGATTGTCGTCAACCGGATCAGGCGACTTCCTTGAATACCTTTTTCAGTGCATCGCCCAGCTTGTTGAACATTTCGTCCATCTGCGCGTCGGTGATGATGAAGGGCGGGGCCAGAACGATGGCCTGGCCCAGCGGACGACAGATCAGCCCTTCGTCGGTGCAGGCATTGGCGATACGCTCAGAAACCGAAAGCGATCCCTCGAAGGGCGTCTTGGTCGGCTTGTCCTTTACCGCTTCCAGCGCGGCCATAAGCCCAACGCCGCGCCATTCGCCGATGTTCGGATTGTCGGCCAGATAGGCAAGCCCCTTCTGGAACTTCGGCGTCATCGTCTTGACGTTCTCGGCAAGACCTTCGTTCATCACCACGTCGATGGCTTTCAGCGCGATGGCGCAGCCGACCGGATGGCCGGATGCGGTGAAGCCGTGCGGGAATTCCTCGATCGCTTCCGATGCCGCCTGCACCCGGTCGGCCAGATCGGGGCCAAGGATGATCGCGCCCATCGGGAACAGACCGGCAGTGATGTTCTTTGACGAAATGATCGCATCGGGGACAAAGCCGAATGTCTGGCAACCCCAGGTGTTGCCCGTGCGTCCGAAGCCGCAGATCACCTCATCCGCAATCAGCGGAATGCCGTATTTCTTCAGCACCGGCTGTATGGCCTGGAAATACCCGGCAGACGGCACGATCACCCCGCCCGCACCCTGCACGGGTTCGGCGAAGAAGCCCGCGATGGTGTCTGGACCTTCCTTGATGATCGTGGCTTCCAGTTCGGCGGCCATGCGGGCAGTGAATTCCGCTTCGGTTTCGCCCGCCTTGCCGTTCCGCCAGTAATGTGGGCAGGACAGGTGCAGAAAGCCCGGCAAAGGCAGGCCAAAGACGGAATTGTAGGGCTTGCCGGTCATGCTGGCGGAAACGGCGGTCACACCGTGATAACCGTTCCAGCGGGTCAGGATCTTGCGGCGCTGCGGCTTGCCCTCGGCCCCGCCAAGGAACCACAGGATCTTGACCATGGTGTCGTTGGCCTCGGACCCCGAATTGGTATAGAAAACCCTGCCGTGATCAAAGGGTGAAACCTCGACCAGCTTTTCTGACAGCAGCACGGTCTGATCGGACAGACGCCCGAAAAAGGCGTGATAACCGCAGAAACGGTCGAACTGCGCCTTGGCGGCGTCGATCAACCCCTTGTGGTCAAACCCGGCCACCATGTTCCACAGGCCCGAATTCGCGTCGAGGTAGCGTCGTCCGTGCACGTCGATGACATAGGGCCCTTCGCCGTGGGTCAGGACAACCGCACCCCGTTCGTGAACGGAGGGCAGGTCGGTGAAACCGTAAAGGTTATGGGCGTCGGCGCGGGATTCCCAGCTGTTCGGCGCGTTGTCACGCATGATCTTTCCTTTGCTCTCTGTTTGCGCAAGGCTAGCCTTTGGCTTGCGCGGGATCAATCGGGCCGACATGAAACGCGGCGGAATGCCCGGAACTTCCGGCAAGGCGTCGCGATTGCCCACAGGGAATGCGTCATTCTGACCGGGGCACCGGCTAAATCCCCAGCCGGTCCCGCATGGAATACCATGTCATCGCCAGTGCCAGCAGCGGGCTGCGGAACGCCCCGCCGCCGGGAAAAGCCCGTGTTGGCAGCCCCGCCATGACGTCGAAACGCGCGGCCTGTCCACGGACGGCTTCGGCCATGATCTTTCCGGCGAGTGTCGCCATGGCGACCCCGTGCCCGGAATAGCCCGATGCCGACAACACGTTGGGCTGGGGGCGGGCGAAGCAGGGCATCCGGTTCATGGTGATCGCCAGCGTGCCGCCCCAGGCATGATCGACCCGCACATCGGCAAGCTGCGGGAACACCTGCAGCATCGGCTTTCTCACCGTTGCCACCAGATCGCGGGGAAACCGGTAGCCATAACTTTCACCGCCGCCGAACAGCAGACGACCGTCTTCGGACAGGCGGAAGTAGTTGACCACGAACTTGCTGTCGGCCACGGCCACGTCGCGGGCCAGGACCTGCGACGCCCGGTCGCCCAAAGGTTCTGTGGCGATGATGAAGTTGTTGATCGGCATGACGCGCGCCGCAACCTTCAGGTCAAGCCGCCCCAGATAGCCGTTGCAGGCAAGGATCAGGTGATCGGCCTCTACCTGCCCGTGATTGCTGCGCACCGTCACCTTGCCACCGGGCGCCCTGCCTCCGGGCGAGGTTCCATGACGGATTTCATGGACAAGCGTGCCTTCGTGAAGCCGCGCCCCGGCATTCTGTGCGGCGGCGGCCAGACCAAGCGCGTAGTTCAGCGGATGGATATGGCCGGCGCCCATGTCCAGATCGCCGCCCTTGTAAGCATCGGATTTCACGATGCCCGACAGCGCTTGCCGATCCAAAGGCGTAACCTGCGCATAGCCGTAATCTCGCGCCAGCTTTTCGGCATAGCGGTGGGCGTGGGTCACCTCGGCATCCTGCCAGCACGCATGTGCGATACCGGGTTTCCATGTCACGCCGGGCATGGGCGCGTTGCCCCCGCCGCCTTCGACCAATCCCCGGACCAGCGATTTGGCTTCCTCGGCAAAGGACCAAAGCTGACGGGCAATGTCGAGCCCGGCCATTTTTTCCAGGGCATCCTGTTCCAGCCGCTGCCCGGAACCGACCTGACCGCCGTTGCGTCCTGACGCGCCGAAGCCCACGCGATGCGCTTCCAGCAGCACCACATCCAGCCCCGCCCGCGCCAGATGCAGCGCTGCCGACAGGCCGGTATAACCGCCGCCGACGATGCAGACATCGGCGCGATGCTTGCCCTTTAGCGGCGGATGCGCGGGTGCTGCCACCGCCGTGGCGGCATACCAGCTTGCCGGATACTGCCCGGCGCGGTCGTTGGCGAACAGCAGGTTCATACGTTCAGAAGCAGGTGCTCGCGCTCCCACGGGCTGATGACCTGCAGAAATTCCTTGTATTCATTACGCTTAACGCTGTCGTAGACCTTGATGAAATCCACCCCCATCACCTCTTGCAGGGCGGCGTCCTCTTCCAGCAGGTCCAGCGCATCGCCCAGGTTCGCGGGGATTTCGTCGCTGTCGATATAGGCCGATCCGCTGAACTCCGGCCGTGCTGCGCGCTTTTCCATCAGACCCAGATAGCCGCAGGCCAGCGTTGCTGCGATGCCCAGATACGGATTGCAATCCATCCCCGGCAGCCGGTTTTCCACCCGTCGTGCGGCAGAGGAGGAAATCGGAATCCGCAGCCCTGTCGTGCGGTTGTCGCGGCCCCATTCCAGATTGATCGGGGCGGCGAAGTCTGGAACATAGCGGCGGTAGCTGTTCACATAGGGCGCGAACAGCGCCACGGCGGCCCCCATGTGATGCTGCATTCCGGCGATGAAATGGTTGAAGGCATCGGTTTCCACGCCTTTCGGCCCGGCAAAGATGTTCCTGCCCGTCTTGATATCCACGACCGAGGTATGGATATGCATGGCGCTGCCCGGCTCCCCCGCGATGGGTTTGGCCATGAAGGTGGCGAAGCAATCGTGGCGCAGCGCCGCTTCGCGGATCATTCTTTTGAAAAAGAACACATCGTCCGCCAGTCGCACCGGATCGCCATGCGCAAGGTTCAGCTCGATCTGGCCTGCGCCTCCTTCCTGCAGGATCCCGTCAATCTCCAGTCCCTGCGCCTCAGCAAAATCGTAAAGGTCGTCGATCACCTTGCCGTATTCATCCACTGCCGACAGCGAATAGGCCTGTTTCGCGGCGGCGCGGCGGCCTGAGCGGCCCATCGGCGGGATCACCGGCTGGTTCGGATCGATGTTGCGGGCGGTCAGGAAGAATTCCATTTCCGGGGCCACGACTGGCCGCCAGCCCTGCGCTTCGTAAAGACCGATGATGCGGCGCAGCACATTGCGGGGGCTGAACGCGATCAGGTTGCCCTGCTGGTCCTTGGCATCGTGAATGACCTGTAGCGTCACATCCGCTGTCCAGGGTGCTGCCGTCGCCGTGGACCAGTCCGGTTCCAGGATCATGTCCGGTTCGGTGAAGGCATCAAACGGGTTATCGGCCCATTCGCCTGTGATCGTTTGCAGAAAGATCGAATTGGGCAGGAAGTAGTTCGTCTGCTTGGCAAATTTCGCGGCGGGCATCGCCTTGCCACGCGCGACCCCGGCAATGTCACCGATAACGCATTCCACCTCGTCCACGCGGCGGTTGCCGATGTAGTCCCGCGCCGCTTCCGGCAACTTGTCCATCCAGTTCGCCATACATCACCCGCGTGGTTGTTTGAAGAATGCCGCCATGCGGTCTGCGATGGTGGACGATTGATTGGGTTGGCCAAGCCGCGTCCCCGCGGCCTCAAGACGGTCCTGAGGGACGACACCACGCCCTCGCTTTTCCATGAGACCGCCCACAAAAGCATCCGAAAACTCCGGATGCGCCTGCACAGTAAAGGCACGGTCGCCATAGACCAGCGCCGCATTTTCGCAGTAAGAGTTCGCCGCGATGACTGCCGCATCTTTCGGGCGGACGGTCACCTGATCCTGATGCCACGCATTCAGCGTCAGCTTCTCTCCGCCGAAATCGTAATCCTGCGGGCCGACAGACCAGCCGCCGGCAAACTTCTCGACCTTGCCGCCCAATGCCTGCGCAATGATCTGGTGCCCGAAACAGATGCCGACCAGGGGCACATGCGCGGCATAGACGCGGCGAATGAAATCCTCGAGCGGTTTGATGAAGGGCAGGTCCTCATAGGCACCGTGACGCGATCCGGTAATGAGCCAGCCATCGGCATTCTGTGGTGTGTCCGGGAACTGCATGTCCAGAACGCGCCAGGTGCGGAATGTAAACCCATGGCCCGCGAGCAGCTTTTCGAACATGTCGGGATAGTCGCCTTCGTCGTCACGAAGTCCGTCCGGGGCCTGGCCCGTCTGAAGGATGCCGATCAGCATGGTATGCCTGCTTGTTGCGTCTAAAGCCTAAACCCGCCCCGCCTTGACTGGCAAGGGGCTGGCGGGCGCTGCTGTTTACACGGTGTCTAGGTAGAGTTCGACCTGCTCTTCGGGGCTGAGTTCGGCCATGTAGTGCATTTCCTGGCGCTTGGTCTGCACAAGGTTGCGGATCAGTTCCTGAGAGAAGATTTCCGAAACGACTGGGCTTTTCTCGAAAGCGTCAATGGCATCGGACCAGTTGTCGGGGATCATTTTCAGCCCCTTGATCGCATAGGCGTTGCCCGTGATCGGTGGCGGCGGCTCCATCTGGCGTTCGATTCCCATCAATGCCGCGCCCAGAACGGCAGTCAGCATCAGATAGGGGTTCACATCACCACCCGCCACGCGATGTTCGATCCGCCGCGCCGACGGATTTCCCGAAGGCACCCGGATCGCCGAAGTGCGGTTTTCATAAGCCCAGCAGACGGTGTTCGGCGCATGGGCGTCGGGCACAAGCCGTTCGTAGCTGTTGGAATGCGGCGCAAAGATCAAGGTGCTGTCCGGCATGGCGTGCAGACAACCCGCAATTGCCTGTTTCAGAATACCTGATCCTTCCGTGCCGCCGTTAGAGAACACATTCCGACCGTGCTTGTCGATGATGGAAAAATGGGTGTGCAACCCGTTGCCGGAATATTCGGAATAGGGTTTTGCCATGAAGCTGGCCGCAAAGCCGTGGCGCCGCGCAAGCCCCTTGACCAGCATCTTGAACAACCAGGCATCGTCGGCGGCGCGCAGGGCATCTTCCTGATGCATCATGTTGATTTCGAATTGACCAAGACCCGCTTCGGAAATCGCGGTATCGGCGGGAATGTCCATCGCCTCGCAGGCGTCGTAAAGGTCGGTAAAGAACGTGTCGAATGCGTCAAGCGCACGGATCGACAGGATTTCTGCCGCCTTGCGCCGCTTGCCCGACCGGGGCGATGGTGGCACCTGCAACTTCTTGCCGCTGTCATCGATCAGGAAGAATTCCATCTCCATCGCGACGACCGGCGTCAGGCCGCGTTCCGCGAAACGGGCGACGACATTTGCCAGCGCATGACGCGGGTCACCATCATAGGGCTGGCCGTTTTCGCGGTACATCCAGATCGGCAGCAGCGCCGTCGGCGCGTCCAGCCATGGCATCGGCATGAAGCCGCGTTCGGTCGGGCGCAGGATGCCGTCCGCATCGCCGGAATCGAACACCAGCGGGCTGTCCTCGATATCCTCGCCCCAGATGTCCAGCGACAACACAGACAGCGGGAACCGCGTGCCTTCGGTCGCCATCTTTTCGGCAAAGCGCGCCGGGATGCGTTTGCCGCGTGCCTGGCCGTTCAGATCGGCGGCGGCCACACGGATTGTGCGCACCTGCGGGTGCTTGCGAAGCCAGTTCTTCATGATCTCCTCATCGGATGATTTGCGGCCTGATCTTTAGTCGTTGCCGCGTGTTTCCCGGCAGATGCCGGTTGAGCCGTCGGTTCGCCAACCCGAACACCCAGACCAGAAGCAGCGTCAGCAGGATGAAGTAGAACGCCACGATCGGGTAGGGGATGAACGGGTTGAACGTCTTGTCGGCGAAGTAGTTTGCGTAATACAGCGCATCGCCCCGCTGCTGAAACGCCGGGAAGCCGGAAAAGAACACCAGCGTCGTCGCATGGAACAGGAAGATCGCCTCATTCGTATAGGCGGGCCAGCCAAGCCGAAGCATGCTTGGCCATTCCACGCGGGTGAATTTCTTCCACCCGGTCAGGCCATAGGCATCGGCGGCCTCCAGATCGCCCTTGGGCACTGTCATCAGCGCGCCATGAAAGATCTCGGCCGTATACGCGGCGGTATTCAGGAACAGAACGAACAAAGCGCCTGCCCAGGCCTTTGTCGTCCAGGCGGTCTGTAGGGTTATCCCGAATAACTCGATCCCTGTCTTGGGCAGAAGCACAAGCAGTTCATAGGCCAGGAAGAACTGTATGAACAAAGGGGAACCGCGAAAGACGAAGATGAACCATTCGGCGGGCTTGCGCAGCAACGGGTTGTGGCTGGCCTTGGACAGTGCCAGCGCATTGGCCAGGAAAAAGCCGAAGGCGAGCGCCAGAATGCCGAAATAGATGTTCCAGATCAGTCCGGACCCGATCAGCGTGAAGTGCTGGCACAGGGTGAAGTCGCTGCGCGGTAGCAGGCGTTCGCCATATCCAAGCGATCGCAACCCATAGGCGGAAAGCGTTTCCCAGCAGGTCATGATGCGGCCGCCTTGCGCATCTTTTCGCCCGCACGTGTCGCCTGTCCGTGCGAAAGCCGCGCTGTCAGCCGTGCCAGCACGATTTCCGAAACACGTGTGAAGGCCAGATAGAATACCAGCAGGCCCAGGAAATAGAACACACGCCAGTCGCCATGCGGATAGGGATTGTTGCCCGATGTCTTGGCGCTGCCCAGTTCACGCGCCCAATAGACAATGTCCTGTATGCCCAGCAGGAACAGCAGGGGCGTGGCCTTTATCAGGATCAGCCACAGGTTTGACAGGCCCGGCAGCGCATAGATCCACATCTGTGGCACCAGCACCCTGCGGAACACCTGTCGGTGCGACATGCCATAGGCTTCCGCCGTTTCAAGTTGCGCACGCGGCACAGCCTGCATAGCGCCATAGATCACGTTCGCGGCGAAGGCACCGAAGACCAGCGCAAAGGTCAGTACGGCAAGGGCGAACCCATAGGCCTTGTGCCAGAATGGCGAGGAGGTGGCCAAGGGCACTTTCGCCGCTGGACAGACACTGAATTCAAGCCCGTTCCAGACCGGTTTGCCCAGATCGTCGCAGACGAACAGATGCTTGAACCACTCGATCCCCTGATCGAGCGCAATGACAAAGAACAGAAAATAGACGATGTCAGGCACGCCGCGCACGGCAGCGATATAGATACGGCCCAGCCACGATACCGGCAACACATGCGACCGGGCTGCCGTCGCCCCTGCAAAACCAAAGGCGAGTGCCGCCGGAGCAGCGACGGCCAACAGCAGCAATACAGTGCCGAAGGACCAATAGAAATTGAAATGCGTCCCCGTCGTCAGGTAGCAGCCAAGCCATTTCAGGCCAGATAGCGTCGATGGGTCCGCGCAATATTCGAACATGAAGGTTGGCGGGGCGGTGCTTTGGCGAACCGCCCCTTCCTTTGCTTAGAACACGGCGGCTTCGTCGCCGAACCACTTCTTGATCAGCGCATTCAGCGAGCCGTCATCCTTCATCGTCTGGATGGCCGCGTTCAGCTTGTCCTTCAGTTCTGTGTCGGTTTCGCGCAGGCCCACACCGACGCCGCCGCCAAGCTGCACCTCATTGGCCAGCACGACCAGTTCGCCATTCGAATCCGCAGCAATCGGGGCCAGATAGTCTTTGTCAGCGAAAACGGCATCCGCTTCGCCATTCTTCACGGCAGCGACGGTTTCGTCGGGCGTGGCGAATTCCAGCAGCGTCGCGCCGGATTCGGCAACATAGCCTGCCTGGATTGTGCCGGTCTGCGCCGCCACAACGGCACCGTCGCCGGTCTTGGCATCCGCGCTCAGCGCGACATATGCCGACGCTGCCGGCGGGAAATAGTTCTGGCTGAAATCGATCACCTCATCCCGTTCGTCGGTGATCGACATACCGGCCATGATCATGTCGTAGTTGCCGGATTGTAGGTTCGGGATGATCGAATCCCATGCGTTCTGCACGAATTCACAATTCAGCGTAGCGCGCTTGCAAAGTTCGTTGCCCAGATCGATCTCGAAGCCTGCCAGCTTGCCGGTGGCCTGATCGATGTAGTTATAGGGCTCATACGCGCCCTCTGTCCCAATACGCACGACGTCCTGCGCCAAGGCCATGCCTGCGCTCAGGGCCAGTGCAGCGGTCCCCAGGATCAGTTTTCTCATCTTTACACTCTCTCTGTTGGTGAGCTGCTTTGTTTTCAGGCCGGCACAGTCGCGCTCAGGAACTGTTGCAGGCGTTCGGTCCTTGGCGCGCCAAAGACCTGTTCAGGGCGGCCCTCTTCCTCGATCCGGCCCTTGTGAAGAAAGATGGTATGATCGCTGACATCGCCCGCCAGCCGCATGTCGTGGGTGACGATGATCATCGTCCGCCCTTCGTCGGCAAGCGCCTTGATGACCCTTATGACCTCCTGCTCCAGCTCGGGATCCAGCGCGGAGGTCGGTTCGTCAAACAAAAGCGCCCGTGGTTCCATGCACAAGGCGCGGGCAATGGCCGCGCGCTGCTGTTGGCCGCCGGACAGCATTGCCGGGTAGGCGTCGCACTTGTCGCCGATTCCCACCTTGGCCAGATATTTGCGGGCGGCGTCCTCAACCTCCGCCTTCGGGCGGCCCAACACGGTGACGGGCGCTTCCATGACGTTTTGCAGAATGGTCATGTGCGACCACAGATTGAACTGCTGGAATACCATCGACAGGTTTGTCCGGATGCGCGTCACCTGTGCCCTGTCGGCGGGGCGGCGGGCAAGACCGGTGCCCTTCCAGTGCACGGCCTCGCCTTCGAACAGAATCTCGCCCTGCTGGCTGTCCTCAAGCAGGTTGCAGCATCGCAACAACGTCGATTTCCCCGAACCCGAGGACCCGATGAGAGAGATCACATGCCCGCGTGGCGCTTCCAGCGAAACGCCTTTCAGCACCTCGAGCGTGCCATAGCTTTTGTGCAGGTCCCGGATTTCGATGACTGCAGGGGCGGATGCCGGGTTTGGCGTCGCCCCGGAACGATCAGGCGCAGACAGGTTGGGCGCAGATGACACGATGACACGCAATCAGTTGTTCTGAGGCCGCAGTAGGGCGCGATTCCGGGCCGATTGCAACGATCCTGTGTAGTACACGCGCCGAAATGCCCGAAAATGCACTTCATACTGCGTGGAATAACCGGAAAACATCTGCCGGAATGTCAGGTGGCAGGGGCATCCTGCGATGGCGGCGGCGGTGTCGGCACGGCCAGATAGGCGGCATCGGGGATTGCGGCAAGCCCGCAAAGACCGCCCAGCGCCTGTCTTTCCGCGGGGGAAAGGGCACTGATCGCCGCAGTCAGCGCAAAGCGCAGCGGTTCCGCATCGCGGCCCGCTGCCGTGATGACCGGCAGTCCCGGCGTCGGCTCGGTATGATCGACGACACGAAGGCGTGCGGCCTCGTCAGGCAGATGGGCGCAGAACAGCCGCCAGGTGACGGCATCGATCACCGCAATATCCGCCCGTCCATCAGCCACCGCACGCGCGCTTTCGCGATGCGAACCGGTGTGAAGAGTGTGGGTGAAGCGAAAACCATGACGGGCAGCATGATTCTGGGCCGCTGCCCATCCCGATTGGCTGTCCTGCCCGTTGAAGGCCAGAATGCGGTTTGCAAAATCCTTAAACTGCCCCGTTTCGTCCGCCCGGACCAGCGCCTCGGAATAATACTGGCCAGGTGAGGAACCGGGCAGGGCGTAGTCTGGCGTGCCGACCAGCGTCACGCGCCCATGCAACCTGGTACGATAAGGCAGACCACAGGTCTGCGCGATCAGCAGATCGGGGTTTTCCCATACCTCCCACAACGACAGACCGCGGGTCAGGTGTTCGGGGGCAGCGTGGCCGACGTCGCGCAGCAGGTCGCGCATTGTGGCCCACAGACGGTCGTGCGCGGCAGTGGCCTGTGGCCAGTCATACATCGGAAAGGCGGCGATCACTTCAGACGCGCCTCGACCTTGCGACGGGCATGGGCGCTGTCCTGATCGCTGACCCCCAGCAGACTGGCCAGAAGACGCATCATCCCCGCCTCTTCCTCATCCCGGTGGCCATCCGACAGGATCAGTTCCCACATCGCTTCCATGACGCTTTCGCGATCCTCATGGGGAACCGCATCCTTCAGCGCCCGCGTGAAACGCACATTGTCGCCCGCCTCAGCCTCCATCGCTTCTGCCTCTGCGCGCAGGGTGGTCGCTTCATCGGGGGACAGGCCATAGCGGTGTGCAAGGAGGGCATCGATACGGGCGCGCTCAGCAGGCGCATAATGGCCGTCAACCCGCGCCAGCCGCACCAGAAGCGCGGCCAGCGCCAGTTTCGCTGGCGGGCTGGCGGGGGCGGCGGCGGGGCCGGAAAGGCGGCGAAGGAATTGTCCGAACATGGGCACGATATAGGATGTTCCACTGAAATGGGAAAGCACCGCAAAATCGGCAGCGCTGCATTCCGGTCGCGGTTTGCAAATCTTGGCTCTGCGCGGTTGAACTTGGTCACGGCCCCGCCTAGTTAACGCTGAATCAAAATAATCCTGAACAGGGTGGACAGATGGAAATCTTCACATATGAGGGCCTTGTCGCCCTGATGCAGGTCATCGGTATCGACCTGGTTCTGGCCGGGGACAATGCCGTAGTGATCGGCCTTGCCGCAGCCGGTCTGCCGAAAGAGCAACGCAACCGGGCCATCCTGATCGGGATCGTAGCTGCGACCGTGCTGCGCATCGGGTTCGCGCTGATCACCACGACGCTGCTCGGGATTACGGGGCTGCTGTTGGCGGGTGGTATCCTGCTGCTATGGGTCTGCTGGAAGATGTACCGCGAACTGCGTGCCGGCCATGAACAGCTGGACGACGCTGCGATGGAGGCGTTGTCGGACGCCGACCTGAACGCCGATGGGACCGTGGCGGGCAGTGCGCCGAAGAAGACGCTGATGCAGGCGGCCATACAGATCATCATCGCCGACGTGTCGATGAGCCTCGACAACGTGCTGGCAGTGGCTGGCGCGGCGCATGGCCACCCCACCGTGCTGATCATCGGTCTGGTCCTGTCCATCGCGCTGATGGGCCTGGCCGCGACCTTTGTGGCAAGGCTTCTGGCCAAGCACCGCTGGATCGCCTGGGTCGGCCTGCTGCTGATCCTCTATGTGGCAGTCAAGATGATCTATGACGGTTATCTGGACATCAGCGGACAGGATCCCCACGGAACCGGGCATGGCGAACCGGCTGCGGCGGTCGCAACCGAATAACGGCGGCGCAGGGTATGAAACCAGGGCGTGCCGACCGGCGCGCCCTTTTTTGTGGGCGGCTCTACGGGTCGATGTACTGGTGCTTGACGCCATGCCGCTTTCCCCGTAAGAGGCGCGGACGGAATTCGGGGCGCTGCCTTGGCAGTGCCCCTTGCCTTTCGGCGAATAAAGCCGGAATGGCACATCAACAGATACGAACCGAAGGAACAAGACGATGTCTCGCGTTTGCGAACTCACCGGCAAGGGCCCGATGTCTGGCAACAATGTCAGCCATGCGAACAACAAGACGCGCCGCCGCTTCCTGCCGAACCTGAACGATGTCACCCTGATTTCCGACATTCTGGGCCAGTCGTTCAAACTGCGCGTGTCGGCAGCCGGAATTCGGTCTGTTGACCATCGCGGCGGGCTGGATGCGTTTCTGGCGAAAGCCAAGGATGCGGAGCTGTCGGATCGTGCGCTGAAGATCAAGAAAGAAATCACCAAGGCACAAGCCGCCTGATCTGGCGACACGTCGAAAGAATTTGACGGCCCTGCCAGCGATGGCGGGGCCGCTTCTTTTTGCCGCCGTGCCAAAGCCCCGCGCGGCGGTATCAAAGTATATGCTTCCGTTGCGTGCTCTTCTTGCCCTGATACTGTCCCTTGCCCTTGCGGCGACGGGTCAGGTCATGGCGTCGGCGCGCGGGCAGGTGATGGCCGGCCTGCCAGTCGAAATTTGTTCCGTCGATGGCCTGATAACCGTGACACTGGATGCCGAAGGGCGGCCCACCGGCCCGGCGCATCTGTGCCCCGATCTTGTGCTTGGTTTCTTTGCCGATGCCGGTTTGCCCTTCGTTGCTCCGGACCATGCGCCCGTCCTGTCGGTCCAGGACATCGTCACGGAACGAAAGCTTTCCCATCCGCGGCCCGTTCCACATCCGGGCGCGCGTGATCCGCCTGCTTCTGTCTGATCGGCTTCCTTAACCAACATCAGACAGAGGTATTCCCATGCGTCTCAACGCTTTCGTCGTGGCTGCGGCCACAATTCTTGCTGCTCCTGCCTTTGCGCAGGATGCGATTACCATCACCGATGCCTATGCGCGCAGCAGTGGCGCGATGGCCAAGACTGGTGCCGCCTTCATGGTCATCGAAAATCATCAGGCCGAAGATGACCGGCTTCTGTCCGCAGCTTCGGATGTGGCAGAGCGCGTCGAACTGCATACGCACAAGGAAAGCGTCGATGGCGTGATGCAGATGCTTGAAGTGCCCGAGGGTTTTCCTGTCCCTGCGAACGGCAGCCATGCGCTGTCGCGCGGCGGCGATCACGTGATGTTTCTGGGCCTGACACGCAAGCTGGAACAGGGCGAAACGGTCACCGTCACCCTGACGTTTGAAAAAGCAGGCGAGATCACCGTTGACGTGCCCGTGGATATGGAGGGGGGCGAAGGTGGTGCGATGCAGCACGAAGGTCACGGGCAGATGGACCACGGCACCATGAAGCACGGCGGCGAAGCATCAAACTGATTGCCGGGGGGCGGTCGCAGGGCCGCCCCGTCAGCGCAACAGGCTGTCCACCCATTCCGGCACCAGCCGCGTGGCCGGTCCCTGCCGCGCCTCGTCGAACACCCCGCCTGACCGCTCAAGGTTCAGTTCCAGCGTGTGCGCCCCGTGGTCAGCGGCCATGCGCACAAAGCCAGCCGCAGGGTAGACGTTGCCCGAGGTGCCGATCGATACGAACAGGTCGCAATCAGCCAGCCGTTCCGCGAGCAGGTCCATTTCATACGGCATTTCCCCGAACCAGACGATATCGGGACGTGTCTGCTGCTTGCCGCAGGCAGGGCAGGGATCGGCAGGATGCATCACCGGCGGGGCGGGCCAGCGATGACCGCACCGATGACAAAGCGCGCCCATCACCGTGCCGTGCATGTGGATCACATCGGCGCTGCCGCCGCGTTCGTGCAGGTCGTCGACATTCTGCGTGACAAGCGTCACCACATGCCGCCCATCCGCCTGCAACCTGGCCAGCGCCCGGTGCGCCACATTCGGTTCCGCCGCCCGCGCGGCACTGCGGCGGGCGTTGTAGAAGTCTTGCACCAGTGCCGGATCGGCGGCGAAGCCTTCGGGTGTGGCCACGCGCGTCACGTCGTGGCCCTCCCACAAGCCGTCGCTGGCACGGAACGTCGCCAGCCCGCTTTCCGCCGAAATCCCGGCCCCGGTCAGGATGACAATGTTCATCGCGTCCCTATCCGGCAACGCGCGCCGGATAGCCCTCGGCTGCCAGCGCGTTCAGCAGCGCCTCGACCGGCTGGGTGGTTGTCACCGTGGCGGTTTTTGTAGCCAGATCCACCGCCACATCAGCCCTGCTGTCCAGATCGACGATGGCGCGTTCGACAGCCGCCTTGCAATGGCCGCAGGTCATGTCGGGGATGGACAGGATCATGATATGGAACTCCACAGCCTAGCGACAGGGCGCGGCTTGACCGGCCCTGAAAACCCGCTCATATGGCCGCATCATGACCCAGCTTGACCGCATCCGCAACTTCTCCATCGTGGCCCATATCGACCACGGCAAATCCACCCTCGCCGACCGTCTGATCCAGATGACGGGAACGGTGGCCGCGCGCGACATGAAAGAGCAGTTGCTCGACAGCATGGATATCGAACGCGAGCGGGGCATCACCATCAAAGCCAACACGGTGCGCATCGAATACCCGGCGAAGGACGGGCACACCTATATCCTGAACCTGATCGATACCCCCGGCCATGTCGACTTTGCCTATGAGGTTTCACGCTCCATGCGTGCGGTCGAGGGATCGCTGCTGGTGGTGGATGCGTCGCAGGGGGTAGAGGCGCAGACACTGGCCAATGTCTATCAGGCGCTGGATGCGGGGCATGAAATCGTGCCGGTGCTGAACAAGATCGACCTGCCCGCCGCCGACCCCGACCGCGTGAAGGAAAACATCGAGGATGTCATCGGCCTTGACGCATCCGACGCGATCCCGATTTCCGCGAAATCGGGGCTGGGTATCCCCGATGTGCTGGAAGCCATCGTCACCCGCCTGCCCGCACCAAAGGGCGACCGCAACGCACCGCTAAAGGCGATGCTGGTCGATTCATGGTATGACGCCTATCTGGGCGTCGTCGTGATGATCCGTATCATGGACGGCGTGGTCAAAAAGGGTGACCGCATCAAGATGATGCAGACCGGCGCCGTTTATGGCATCGACAAGCTCGCCGTGCTGAAACCGCAGATGGTCGACATCGCCGAACTTGGCCCCGGTGAAATCGGCATCTTCACCGCATCGATCAAGCAGGTCCGCGATACCCGTGTCGGCGATACCGTCACCCATGAAAAGCGCGGCTGCGAAACGCCGCTGCCGGGGTTCAAGCCCGCGCAGCCGGTGGTGTTCTGTGGCCTGTTCCCGGTGGATGCCAATGATTTCGAGGCGCTGCGCGACGCCATCGAGAAGCTGTCGCTCAACGATGCCAGCTTCTCGACCGAAATGGAAACATCCGCGGCACTCGGCTTTGGCTTCCGCTGCGGCTTCCTTGGCCTGCTGCATCTGGAGGTGATCCGCGACCGCCTTGAACGCGAATATGACATCGACCTGATCACCACTGCGCCGTCGGTCGTCTATCACCTGCACATGAAGGATGGCGAGGTGCGCGATCTGCACAACCCCGCCGACATGCCCGACCTGACCTATATCGACCATATCGAGGAGCCGCGCATCAAGGCCACGATCATGGTGCCCGACGAATATCTGGGCGACGTGCTGAAGCTGTGCCAGGACCGGCGGGGGATACAGGTGGACCTGTCCTATGCCGGCAGCCGCGCGATGGTCGTCTATGACCTGCCGCTGAACGAGGTGGTCTTTGATTTCTACGACCGCCTGAAATCCGTGACCAAGGGCTATGCCAGTTTTGACTACCAGATCACGGGCTATCGAGAGGATTTTCTGGTGAAAATGTCGATCCTGGTGAACGAGGAACCCGTTGATGCTTTGTCGATGCTGGTGCACCGCGACCGGGCAGAGGCACGGGGACGGGTCATGGTGGAAAAGCTGAAAGAGCTGATCCCGAGGCATATGTTCAAGATCCCGATCCAGGCCGCCATCGGCGCGCGCGTGATCGCGCGGGAGACGTTGAGCGCAATGAGGAAGGACGTGACGGCGAAGTGCTACGGCGGCGACGCCACGCGGAAACGCAAGCTGCTGGACAAGCAGAAGGCGGGGAAGAAGCGGATGCGGCAGTTCGGCAAGGTGGAGATTCCGCAGGAGGCGTTTATTAGCGCGCTGAAGATGGATGGGTGAGGGGTGTTCCAGTTTTTATCACCTCACGGACCTGTCCCGCGTGTAGTTTATAGATTCAGGCGGATACAAAGATTTGATGCGTCGGTTAAAAAATTTACTACTGATATTGTCGAGCAGGAAATTGCCGCTGCTTCTCATCATGATTGTGGAGTGTATTTTTCCTCTATTTCCGATATGTCGGACACCTTCGAGGCGCGACCTCGGATAGTTTCGGCAGATGAGCTGGATATCTATAAATTTATAAAGTTTTACTGGCACAACTTAGGTGATGCTCCGATATTAAAGGCAATAATTGATTCAGTCGGTTTGGCAGGGATTGAGGACTTTGATCGTACGGCTTTTGCAAAGCGACCTTTGGTCGTAGAGAGACTTCGAAGCTTTGCCCGAATTTTGCTTCCAGAAGCTCGGGACATGACTCGCATTGCATGTTTTGTCGAAGATTGCACTTCATCAAGTATGTGGGACTACTACGCAGACTATGGCAGGGGCATAGCATTTGAATTTTCGCTTCGCTCGCAGTTTCAGTCTAATGACGGCGGTCAATATGGGCCTAATTCGCCACGATTTGCGATGGTTGCGCATGGATTCCACTACGGACCTATCATCTATACAGATCAAGTACCGTCAGTTAGCGATTTGGAGATTCTTATGTTTCACCCGTCTAGTGTTCCAAGTGGTGCGGACCATTTTACACATCAAATTAGAACCCAAAATGACATTAAGAGTTTTATTGAAAGAGTTGGCTTCACAAAGCCTTTGAGCTATCAAAGTGAGAAAGAGTGGCGCATTACGATGGTCGGGCGTGAAGCGGGCTACTATCGATTTATTCCTTACAGCCTTTCCAGTATTATTCTTGGACTTTCGGTCCCTTCTGCCGACGAAACGTTGATTTGTGTGCTTGCGGCCAAAGCTGGAATTCGAGTTAAAAAGATGAGGCGTAAAATCGGGACGTTTGAACTTGAGGCTGTGGTGTTAAACTAAAGAAATCGTAGTGTGGGCGTTCGCCCACCACTTCTGTTGGACAACGCCCCGCTTCGGTGGGTTTCGCCCAACTTACGGATTACGCCTCCACCAATGGCGCGTGACATCACGCACCCCACCGGCTCCGTTCAACCGCCACGCCCCGGCGCAGGCCGGGGCCCCGCTACACTGTGCGC
>JBOFCO010000022.1:0-5639 GCA_051646105.1 Paracoccaceae bacterium | reverse complement strand
CAGCCGGGTCTTTGACCCTTCCTGTTTTGCGGCAATGTAGTCGACAATCTCTTCCAGATTGCGTTTGCTTTCGGCAAACGTCGCGCCCTCCGGACGGGCATCGGCGTCGTGGAACGCATAGAACGGCGCATCAAGGATATCGAACATCTCGAACGCCACATCCGCTTTCAGTTTCGCCAGTGCCATGGTTTCCCCGAACCACGGGCGCTGGAACGTCTGTCCGCCAAAAGGATCGCCACCCTGCCAGGCAAAGGAATGCCAGTACGCCACGGAAAAGCGCAGATGATCCTCCATCCGCTTGCCCGCCACGACCTCATTCGGGTTGTAGTGGCGAAAGGAAAATTCGTTCTGGCTGTCGGCACCTTCGTAGCGGATTTTCGGAATGCCTTTGAAGAAGTCTGTCATGTCAGTCCTCGGATTGCGGATTGTGCGGCGCGATAGCGGGCATAGCCCGCATCGAAAGCGTCTGTCAGCGCAGTGTCGGGGGTAACTTCGCGTTCGATCTGCGGCATGGTGGCGATCTCTGCCCCTGCCCCGGTCGCGGCCATCATGCCCAGCCGTGCGGCCCCCAATGCGCCGCCGAAGTCACCGGCCACGGGCACGGAAACCGGCGTGCCAAGCGCCGTGGCGATCGCTTTCAGCCAGTAATTGGAACGCGAGCCACCGCCAACAGCCAGCAGGCTGCCGATCTGCGTGCCAGTGGCCGCAAGCGCATCCCGGCTGTCGCGGATGGCAAAGGTCACACCCTCCAGCACGGCGCGGGTGGCTGCAGCGCGATCCGTTGCATGTTCCAGCCCGATAAATGCCCCGCGCACCGACGCATCGTTCAGCGGCGTGCGCTCCCCCCCCAGGTAGGGCAGGAAACGGGCCTTGCCGGGGGCCTGCAACACCCCAAGACCAGTCGTCAGCGTGGCAGCATCGGCCCCGGTAAGATTGGCAAACCAGTTCAGCGCGTCTGTCGCTGCAAGGATGACGCCCATCTGGTGCCACGTCCCCGGCAGTGCGTGGCAAAAGGTATGAACCGCCGTTGCCGGATCGGGCTGATACCCATCGTTCGCGGCGAACAGCACACCCGAGGTGCCAAGGCTGACAAAAGCCTGTCCGGCCTTCACCACCCCGACCCCGATGCCGGAAGCGGCGTTGTCCCCTCCGCCGCCCGCGACGACCACGCCCGCGGGCAGACCATAACGGCTGGCAAGATCGGACCGGACCGTCCCCGAAACCTGTGACCCCTCAACCAGGCGAGGCATCTGTGCCCGTGACAGACCGGATTTTGCCAGAAGCTCGTCCGACCAGTCGCGCCCGCCGGTATTCAGCCAGCTTGTCCCGGCGGCATCAGACATCTCGGCCACATGCTCGCCCGTCAGCCATAGGCGCAAATAATCTTTTGGCAGCAACACCTTGCCAATCCTGGCAAAGATTGCAGGTTCATGCTTTGCGACCCAGGCAAGTTTCGGGGCGGTAAACCCCGGAAAGACGATATTGCCGGAAATCGCGCGAAAGGCCGGATCGGCGTCCATCGCCGCAGCCTCGGCATGGCTGCGCGTATCATTCCACAGAATGCAGGGGCGCAGCACATCATCGGCAGCATCCAGCAGGGTCGCACCGTGCATATGCCCCGAAAGACCGATGCCCTTCACCTTTGACAGGCCATGCTTTGCCAATTCGGCCAGCACCGTCTCGGATGCGGCAATCCACTCTTGCGGGCGCTGCTCCGACCAACCTTCGTGCGGTCGTTGGACGGTCAGCGGGGCCGATGCTTCGGCCACCACCTTCTGCGCATCATCGATCAATATGCCCTTCAGCCCCGAAGTGCCGAGATCGAGCCCGATATACATCATGCCACCTTGGTTGGTTTCTTCCCAAGGATGATCATGCCCAGAATATCGTCGTCCGTCACCTCGTTCACATTCACCGTGCCCACAAGCTGACCGTTCTTCATCACCGAGGCGCGATCACACAGATCCATCACCGCATGGATGTCGTGTTCTATCAGGAAAATCCCCAGCCCCTGCTTCTTCAGCTCCTGGATCAGTTCGGCAACCATCTGGGTTTCATGCGGGCCAAGTGCCGCGGTCGGTTCGTCCATGATAAGGATCTTGGCGTTGAAATAGACCGCGCGGGCGATGGCGACCGACTGCCGCTGCCCGCCAGAAAGCGCCGAAACCGGCACGTTGAACTTGCGGAAGTTGGGGTTAAGCCGCCCCATGATCTTGCGGGTTTCGGCTTCCATCGCGGCATCGTCCACGAAGCCTGCCGATGTCACCAGTTCCCGGCCCAGAAACAGGTTCGATGCGGCATCAAGGTTATCTGCCAGCGCCAGCGTCTGATAGATCGTTTCGATGTTATGCGAACGTGCGTCGCGCGGATTGTTGATCGTGACCTTTTCGCCATTGATAAGGATATCGCCGGCATCCGCGCGATAGGCACCGGACAGGCATTTGATAAGTGTCGATTTTCCTGCGCCGTTATGGCCCAGCAGGCCAACGACTTCGCCGGGGTAAAGATCGACCGTCACATGGTCGACAGCCTTGATCCCGCCAAAGGAAATCGAGATGTCGCGCAGCTCGACAAGGGGTGTTCCGCGATCTGTCATGGCTGTTCCCTCTTATTTCGCGCGCTTGCGGTAAAGAATGTCAACATAAACGGCCAAGACCAGCACCCCGCCCACCACGATGTTCTGGATGGCCGCGTCAAAGCCGATCAGCACCATGCCGGTTTGCAGGCTCTGCATCACCAGCGCCCCCAGGATTGCGCCCGAAATCGTGCCGACCCCCCCGGCCAGAGAGGTGCCGCCGATCACGGCTGCCGCGATCACATAAAGTTCGTCCAGCGTCCCCAGCGCGTTTGTCGCACTGTTCAGACGGGCCGAGGCGACAACAGCGGAAAGCCCGGTCAGAAAACCCATCAGCGCGAAAATCTTGACCGTCATCCAGCGGGTGTTGATCCCCGAAAGCTCCGCCGCGTCAGGGTTGCCGCCGATGGCATAGACGTAGCGCCCGAAACGGGTGCGATTCATGATGACCGTCATCACCAGCCCCACGCCAATCAGGATCAGCACCGGAATGGCAAAGCCGTGGCTGATGAACATCCCGCCTTCCGGCACGGTGAGGTTGTTTGCCTTGGCATATTGATCCACGATGCCCTTGGGCCAGGGATAGGCATTGACGATGGCCGTTGCCCCCAGCACAACACCGCATCCCAGTATGGCAAGAAAATATTCTGCCCACATTGGTCGCAGTGCGAAGCCGTGCCTGCGGCGGCTTTTCCGCCCCGAAACCAGCATCCACAGGATGCCCGCACAGGCCAGAAACCCGACGATCCAGCTTCCCGTCGCACCGATCGATCCATAGGGCCCGCCGCCAAGCAGGGCAAAGGTGCTGTCCACCGGCGAAATGGTTTCGCCCCGCGCCACCAGGAATGCCGCACCACGCCAGATCAGCAGCCCGCCCAGCGTAACGATGAATGCCGGAATGCCGCGATAGGCGACCAGCCAGCCCTGAAAGGCCCCGATCAGCGCGCCAAGGGCGATACCGACGATTGTGGTGATGACCCAGATCGCCGGATGGCCCAGCCCGAACACATCCGGCAGCCACCAGACCTGCGTGATCCCCATGATCATCGCGGTGAAACCCAGCACCGACCCGACCGACAGGTCGATATGCCGGGTAATGATGACCAAGACCATCCCGCAGGCCATGATGCCCACAGATGCCGTCTGCACCGAAAGGTTCCACAGGTTGCGCGGGGTCAGGAACGCCCCCTGCCCGTTCACGATCATCCCGTACAGATGAAAGCCGACCCAGATCAGCAGCAATGCCCCGATCATCCCCAGCAGACGGGTGTCGATTTCTGTCGCCTTCAAAAAGCGGGCGATGGCACCGTCTTGCGGTTCGGGTTGTCCGGTATTTGTGGTGGCTTGGGTCATGTCCTCGTCCGTTAATGAAGGGTGAGGGAATACAAAGCCGCTGCCAGGCAATGAAATTGCCTGTGGCCGCCTGAACTTGCAGAAGAAGCCCGGCGCGGCATGACTGCCGCGCCGGAAACTGTCACGCCGTTACTGGCAGGCAGCAACGCCTTCCATCGCGCCTTCGCATGCCTGCTCTTTCGAGATGTGGCCAGCGTCGATCACGATATTCAGGTTGTCCTTGGTGATGGGCGTCGGCGCCAGGAAGATTGCGTTCATTTCAACGCCCTTCTCGCCACCCGCCCACTTCACGCCACCTTCGACGGCATCCAGTGCCGCGCCGCCGGCCAGCGCCGAGGCGATATCGGCAGCCGCCGCACCAAGCTGGCGGCTGTCCTTCCAGACCGAAACGGTCTGGCTGCCACGCGCCACGCGGTTCAGTGCGGCAAGGTCGCCGTCCTGACCACCGACGGGGATGTTCAGCCCCTGTGCCGACAGTGCCGCGATGACGCCGCCCGCCATGCCGTCGTTTTCGGCAAGAACAGCATCGACCGCGTTGTTGTTGGCGGTCAGGATCTGTTCCATGTTGGCTTGGGCATTTTCCGGCTTCCAGCCGTCCGAGAACGCCTCACCGACGATCTTGATCTTGCCCGCCTCGACATCGGCACCGATCACTTCCATCATGCCTTCAAGCAGGAAAGCGGCGTTCGGGTCACCGGGGTCGCCTTTGATGATGGCATAGTTGCCTTCAGGTTTGGCCGCCTTGACAGTTTCGGCGATGATCTTGCCCACGCCCTTGTTGTCGAAGGTCAGGTAAAAGGCGCGGTTGTCCTCGATCAGGCGGTCATAACCCACGACCGGAATACCTTCCGCAGCGGCCTTGTCCACCGCCGGACCGATGGCGTCCTTGTCCATCGCCAGGATGATCAGCGCATTCGCGCCCTGCGCGATCAGCGCTTCGACATCCGTCAGCTGCTTGGCGGCAGAGCCTTGCGCGTCAGCCGAAATGTAGGTGTTGCCCGCCGCTTCCAGCGCGCCCTTGATCGCGGCCTCGTCGGTTTTCCAGCGCTCTTCCTGGAAATTCGACCAGGAAACGCCGACGGTCAGCCCTTCGGCCAGCGCAGCCGAAGAGAAGCCCACGACCGCGACGACCGCGGCCAGAATGGATTTATGCATGTAGTCCTCCCGATTGTTGGCCCAAAGGCCTGCCGGACAGATTCGTCCTGACACGGCAAAGATGCGATCAATAATTTTAGTTGTCAAAATAAAAATAGCCGTCAATGCTTCCACGTGAGCAGATACTATCGAGAACTTGCTGCGTCGCGGCAAAAAACAGAGCTATCCAGCAAAATGACCCCCGTTTTTATTCGATATCAAAAATAATGCTGACGCAGCAAAAGACCATCACGATCACTGATGCCGAAGCCGACTTGCGCGGCTGCGGCCCGTTGATTCCCCCCTTGTCGGATTCGCAGCGCCCCCTTCGGCAGCAGGTGTTCGAAAGGGTCCGGGCGGCGGGGCGCATCCCCCGCGTTCAGGTCGCCAAGGAGCTTGCCGTCAGCCCCGCTTCGGTCACGCTGATCACCTCTGAACTGATCGAAGCAGGACTGATCGAGGAAACCGCCACCCTGCGCGATGGCCCCGCACGTGATACCGACATGGTTCGCGGGCGTCCACCCGTGGCACTTGGCGTCAGGCCGCGGGCGCATTTCGTGGCAGGCATGAAACTGTC
>JBOFCO010000025.1:0-7477 GCA_051646105.1 Paracoccaceae bacterium | reverse complement strand
CTTCGGAAACTACGAAAAGCTGGTGTATCAGGCCCAGACGAATGATCCAGTACTCGACGCCAGGGCGCGCGACTGTGCTGACAGGCTTGGCTTGGCCTATGAACGCCGCTTCACGGGTTATGGCGACCTGACCCCGGCCCTGGCGCGGCTTTAGTTTGCCGCTTCTGCTGCAAAGGCACGGATACGGGCCACCATGGCGCGCACACCATTGGACCGCTGTTGTGACAGATGGTCGGCCAGACCCAGCCGCGCCAGTTGGGCGGGTGCGTCAACCTTGGTGACCTCTGCCACGGTCAGCCCGGAATACAGCGCGTGCAAAACGGCGATCAGCCCCTGCACGATCATCGCATCACTCGCCCCTTCGAAATCGAACCGCGCGCCCGGCCCCTGCCCCGATATCCGTGGCACAAGCCAAACCTGGCTTGCGCATCCATCCACCTTGGTGGCCGGAACCCGCAGCGCATCATCCAGCGGCGGCAGCGCCCGGCCCATTTCAATCACATGCCGGTAACGGTCTTCCCAGTCGTCCAGAAAGGCGAATGTCTCGGCAAGGTCTTCAAAGGCTGCGGTGGGCATGGCTGCTCCTGTCTTTAGGGTTCAGGTAATGCCGCCGGGCGGCAAGGTCCACCCCGGCCTTTTCAAAACGTAACACTTCGGCTAGCACAGGATCATCAAAGCGGGGGCGCGCATGTTCAGGTCGAAACTTACCCTTTTGGCACTGCTGCTGACAGTGGGGGCCTGTGGCACGGTGCGGGACTCTCGCCTGAACCCGTTCAACTGGTTCGGACGGTCGCAGGCGGCTGGCCCGTCGACCCTGGCTGTTTCGGAAGATCCGGCAGTGACCGACAACCGCGCCCTTGTGGCACAGGTGACCCGTATGCAGGTCAACCCGATGCCCGGCGGCGCCATCGTGCAGGCAGTTGGCCTGCCGCCGACGCAGGGCTGGTGGGATGCCGATCTTGTGGCCGAAAATGATGGTGTGCCCGATGAAAACGGGGTTCTTACCCTGCGTTTTGTTGTGGCCGAGCCGCGCCGGAAGCAGGCGGTTTCGACCCAGCAATCCCGCGAGGTGACGGCGGGGCTGTTCCTTTCGGATCAGGACCTTGAACCTGTGCGTCGGATCGTCGTCACCGGGGCAGGAAACAGCCGGGTCGCCAGCCGTTAAAGAGCCACAACCCGAACCGATTGTCCGACAGCCGACAGGGCGATGTCACCCTTGCACAGGCGCAACGCGTCGTTGCCGAACACTTCTGCCCGCCATCCGCGCAACGCAGCCACATCACGGTTGCCCGCCGCAATGGCATCCAGTTCGGATGCAGTCGCGATCAGCTTCTGTGCCACGCCGGCCTCTTCCGATTTTGCCTTCAGCAGCACACGCAGCAGATCGGCCAGCGCGGTATTCACCTGCTGGCCCTCTTCCCGCGGATCGGGCTTCGGATAATCCTCGGGCTTCATCTCGGCCGCGCGCTTGACGCCCGCGATGATGCCATCAGCAATCTCGCCGCGACGTGCCTCTCTTAGCAACAGGCGCGAGCGGCCAAGTTCGTCATAGTTCGTCGGCCGGGTCGAGGCGAGTTCCAGCAGCGCATCGTCCTTGTAGACGCGGCTCCGGGGAATGTTTCGACCTTGCGCGAGTTCCTCGCGGAACCGGGCCAGTTCGCGAACCACCGCGAGAAACTTGCCGGAATGGGTGCGCGTCTTGACCCGTTCCCAGGCTTCTTCCGGGCGCACGATGTAGGTTTCCGGATCGGTCAGAACGCACAGCTCTTCCTGCACCCATTTCTGACGGCCGGATTTCGCGATCTGTGCGGCAAGATGTTCATAGATCACCCGCAGGTGCGTCACATCGGCCAGAGCATAGGTCTTTTGCGCCTCCGACAGAGGGCGGCGCGACCAGTCGGTAAAGCGGCTGGTTTTGTCCAGCCCTTCGCGGGCAATCTTGCGGACAAGCGTTTCATAGCCCACCTGCTCGCCGAAACCGCAGACCATGGCGGCAACCTGCGTATCGAACAGGGGCTGCGGGAAAACCTTTCCTTCGACAAAGAAGATTTCAAGATCCTGCCGGGCGGCGTGGAATACCTTGACCGTTCCCGTGTGGCGGAACAGGTCGTACAGCGGTTCCAGCGACATGTCGCTGCCCGCGATGGGATCAACAAGGACGGCCTCGCCAGCTTTTCCCGGCAGCGCCATCTGAATCAGGCACAGCTTCGACCAATAGGTGCGCTCACGCAGAAATTCCGTATCGATCGTGACATAGGATTCAGATTTGGCACGGGCACAGAATTCCGCCAGATCCTCGGTGGTGGTAATCGTTCGCATCCGGTCAATGATCTTTCGGACCAATCGTTTAACTCATATCCGCTGTCTTAGGCCGGGACGGACCGCATGAAAAGGCCAACCCTTACGGAAACCTCATATTGAAAGCAATGCTGCACCGCAGCCCGCTTTGTCGCGCATACTGCATCATCTGCGAAGCATTTTGCAAAGTCCAGCGCGTTCATGTTTTGCGCGCCGCAACCAACTGCTCAGAATCAATTGGAAAATTCGTTACCTGTTCTGCACGCCGGATCATGCCCCATCGCGCTGCAAACGCGCGGCACGACCGCCACGTCGACCAGGCGACGCATCCCGTGTCAACGCATCCCGAAGCACCAGCGTCATCGGATGGTCGGGAAAACCGGCACCATGCCGTTCAAGCAGTTCGGTGATCGACCGGCGCGCATCCGCACCCGCAGGCAGGCTCAGTGCCCAATCCAGAAAAACCGACCGGCATTCCGGGGCCCCGATTCCGTCGATCGCATAACTTTCACGGATCAGACCCTTGGGGTCGGGGTCGTGATCCGGTTTATTGTTCCCTGTCGTCATCGACCATCCCCCCAGAGCCAAGCGCAGAACCGATAATATCGCTCACCCGCTTTGAAGTCTGGTGCAAAGCCGACGCCAAGGCCCCGGCATCCGTCATGCCGGTTTCCCGGAACAGAAAAGCGCGCCCGCCCTCGCCCACCTTGTCCATATCCAGCGCGTGAGGGGTCAGCAGCCGCGTTGCGGCATGAAGCGACCAGTACAGCCGCAGCGCCCTGGCCAGATCGTCCCGTTCCGTTGTGGTGAAAAGCCCACATCCCGGTCCCAGCCCGATCTGTGCGGCAATACCCCGCGCGGGGCTGGCAGCGATCAGGGTTGCGGCCTGCGCAAACAATTCCAGTTCCATCATCCGGCCGGAACCGATCTTTGCATCCCAGTCGCCGGAAGGGGCCTTTGCCGCGCCGATCCGCGCCCGCATTTCCGCAACGGCGGGCAAGACTGTGACCCGGTCCGCCTTTGCTGCCAGCGTCGCACGGCGGATGTCCTCGACCTCGGCGGCAAGATCGGGGGGGCCCGCGATAACACGGGCGCGGGTCAGGGCCAGATGCTCCCATGTCCATGCTTCATTCATCTGATAGTCACGGAAACCCTGCAGGGAGGTTGCCACCGGCCCCTGTCGCCCGGATGGGCGCAGCCGCATGTCAACCTCGTATAGCCGTCCTTCGGCCATCGGGGCCGACAGCGCCGTGACCAGCGCCTGCGTCAGCCGCGCATACCATGGACGTGTCGCCAGCGGCCTGTCCCCGTCCGAAGTTTCCACCCCGGCGGCGTCATAAATCACGATCAGGTCAAGATCGGACCCCGCATTCAGCCGCGCGGCGCCCAGAGACCCCATGCCCAGAACAACCGCACCCCTGCCCGGCGCCACCCCATGCTTGCGCGCCAGTTCCTGACCCACAACCGGCCAGAGCGCCGCCACCACTGCCTGCGCCAGATCGGCATAGGCCCGCCCCGCCTCCTCGGCCCCCATCAGACCACGCAGATGATGAACGCCGATGCGGAAATGCCATTCCTTCATCCAGCGCCGCGCCTGATCCAGCTTCCGTTCGTAATCCGCAAGGTTCGCCATTTGCCCCGACAGCGCCTGTTCCAGCGCGGCAGCGCCCGGCCATGGCGCAAAGAATCCGCCCCCGATCACCGCATCCAGAACACCGGAATTGCGCGACAGATATTGCGCAAGCGCGGGAGAGGTCGAAACGATGTCCACGATCAGTTCGACAAGCTGGGGATTGGCCTCGAACAGCGCGAAAAGCTGAACACCCGCCGGGAGCCCGCGCAGAAACCCGTCAAAGGCACGCAAGGCCTCATCTGGGTTCTGGGCCGCCATCAGCCGTTCAAGAATGACCGGCCGCAGACGCTTGAAACTTTCGGTGGCGCGGGTCGACCGCAACGCGGGCAGCGCCCGCCAGCCTTCGACAATATCGGTTTGCGGACCGGTCAGCACCGGCCCCTCTGCAACGGCAGCGGGTGCGAAAAAGCCTTCTGTCTGCTCGGTCACGTCCTGTAACCGTTCCAGAAGGTCGCGGCGGAAAGCGGCCTCGCTCATTCCGGAAAATGCGGCGATCCGCGCAATACCTTCGGCGGATGAAGGCATGGCATGGATCTGTGCGTCATTCACCATTTGCAGGCGGTGTTCCCATTCCCGCAGGATACGGTAGTGGCCGGCAAGGCGTTCAGACACACGCGACGGAACCCAGTCTGCTGCGGCCAATGCCGCCAACGCACCGACGGTGGTCCTGTCGCGCAAGGAGGGATCGCGCCCGCCCGCGATCAACTGCCGGGTCTGGGCAAAGAATTCCACCGTGCGGATGCCGCCCTGCCCCAGCTTCAGGTCATGCCCCTCTACCACCAGCGGCCCGTGCAGGCCCTTGTGGTCGCGGATGCGCAGCCGCATGTCATGCGCATCCTGAATGGCCGCAAAATCCAGATGCTTGCGCCAGACAAAGGGGACCAGTGTCGCCAGGAACCCCTCGCCCACGGCAAGGTCGCCGCCGCAGGGGCGGGCCTTGATATAGGCGGCACGCTCCCACGTCCTGCCATGTGCCTCGTAATAATGCTCCGCCGCCCCTGTCGAGATGCAGACAGGTGTGACGCTGGCATCGGGGCGCAGCCGCAGGTCGGTGCGAAACACATATCCCCCCGCCGTATTGTCGGACAGCATCGCCGTCATGCGCCGCGTGATGCGCACATAGGCCGCCCGCGCTTCCGCCTGATCGTCGGGGTCAAAACGGGTTTCGTCGAACAGGCAGATCAGGTCTATGTCGGATGAATAGTTCAACTCTGCTGCGCCCATCTTGCCCATGGCAAGCGCGACCATGCCCGGATTCGCGGCGGCATCATCCCCGGCCAATCCCGGAATCCTGCCACGCCGGGCTTCGGCCATCGTCAGGCCACGGATGGAAAGGTCGACGGCTGTGTCGGCCAGCCGGGTCAGGGCACCTGTCACGGTTTCCAACGGCCAGACCCCGCCCAGATCACACAGTGCGACAAGCAGGGCAACGCGGCGCTTGGCTTGACGCAGCGCATCCGGCAAAACATCCACCCCCAGACCAGAGAGGGATGCAAGGATGTCGTCAAACAGCACCTCGGGGCGGGACGACAGGGTCAATCGCAACCAGTCCGGATCGCGCAACATGACATCGCGCAGGAACGGACTGCATCCGGCGGTGCCTTCAACCAGCGCTGCGGCCTCTCCCGGCAGGCCCGGCAGGTCCGCAAGGCAGTCCCGCGCAGCGGTGCCATCGAAGGGTATGGGATGTCGCGTGATGCGGTCTGCAAGTGTCATGGCATGACAGTAGCGGGGCCGCACAGGCGCGGCAACCGCGAGGGGCTTTCGGCCATCGGGCAGCAAAGCTATGCATGAACCAGATGACAGAAAATGAGGTCCGCATGAGCAAGAGCCTGTCCCGCGTGCGCGATGCCTTGAAGGCCGCCGGTGCCACACCGGAGATTGTCGAGATGCCCCAGTCCACCCGCACCGCCACCGAGGCGGCAGAGGCGGCGGGCTGCACCGTCGACCAGATCGCGAAATCCATCCTGTTCCGCGGAGAGACGTCGGGCCATGTGCTGCTGTTCATCACGGCGGGCGGCAGACGTGTCGATGCCGACAGGGCCAGCGCCCTTGCAGGAGAGAAGCTGGGCAAGGCCGACGCCGACCTGATCCGCGCGGAAACCGGCTTTGCCATCGGCGGCGTGGCGCCGCTGGGTCATCTGATGCCCCTGCGCAGTTTTCTTGACCCGCGCCTGCTAGATTTTCCGGTTGTCTGGGCAGCGGCGGGAACGCCACGCCACATCTTTGCGATCGCGCCCGACGCCCTGCTGCGGATCACTGGCGCGACCCTCGCTGACTTCACCGTCTGATCCGATGCTCCCGTAAAGTAAATTATCTTAACATTCCCTCTTGACGGATGACCGCACAATACCGATCTTTGCTCATGTGAAAGACATTCACATCGCACACAGCGCCCTCGGAGGTTCGCACATGACAACTACAGCCTATGCCCTGCCCGCGCGCTCGTACCTCGGTCGTGCCGAGGACTGGCTTGACGACCGCGGCAAGCCCGCCTGGATCGCCGCAATGGTCCTTGGTTTCATCGTCTTCTGGCCCGTGGGCCTTGCCCTTCTGGCTTATATGATATGGAGCAAACGTATGTTCAAATCCGGCTGCGGCCACCGCCGCGAACACCATCATCGTCATCAGGCCTGGGGTCGCGGTTTCGCGGCTGGCTCGTCTGGCAACAGCGCCTTTGACGCCTACAAGGCCGATACGCTGCGCCGTCTGGAGGACGAGCAGCAGAATTTCGAAGCCTTCCTGAAGCGTCTGCGTGATGCCAAGGACAAGCAGGAATTCGACAGCTTTATGGAAGACCGCGCCCGCGCAGCCAGCGCGGCACCCGAGGCAACCGGTGACGGCACCTATTGATCCGCTCGGTCTGATCGATGACGATTGCGGGCGTGGATCTTTCGCGCCCGCAATCTGCTGAATGAAAGGTTGCACGATGACGCCACTTTCCCTTGCCGGTGACCGCAGCGCTTTGCCCGATCCCGCGCAGCAGCCCGATTTTTATGAAAATGTGCCGCTGAAACGGCTTTTTGCCTGGCTTGTCGACGCAATACTGGTTTTTGCGATCTGTGTGGTCCTGCTGCCCTTTACCGGTTTCACCGGTTTGTTCTTCTGGCCGTTCTATTTTCTGACCGTCGATTTCTTCTATCGCCTGGCGACCGTTATTGCCTTTTCGGCCACGCCGGGCATGGCGCTGTTGGCGGTCCGGCTTTATGGGCACGACGGTGACAGGCTGGACCGGATGACCGCCTTCCTGCATGTCGCGGGCTATTCGGTATCAACAGGCGCGGTGCTGCCGATGCTGGTTTCCGCCACGCTGATGCTGGTATCCCCGCGCCGACAGGGCCTGACCGACATGATACTTGGCACTGCGGCACTGAACCGCCCAGCCCGGCGCTGACGGGGAAATCGCCTGCAACATGCCCTGATCTGGCCTTGACGCTTTCGCAGTTTATAGGCACTTGGCGGAACGTCTTGCGATTGTTACCTTCTGTCATGAGTGTGAAACGGGCCGACGATGCGCCATACCCTTCCCATAGCGCCGCAGTTCTA
>JBOFCO010000055.1:0-1510 GCA_051646105.1 Paracoccaceae bacterium | reverse complement strand
CGTTGGACACCTGCATGCTGGCCGACAGGGCCGTCGTCCCGGCATTTGACAGCGCCAGCGTGCCTGGCGTGCCGCTGTCATAGTTGACCGTCAGGCCAGAGATGCCCAGCGCCTCGATCGCGCTTTTCAGGCCGACCGCCACGATATCCGACGTGGTTGTCGCTGCCGCATCAGCCGCCGAAACGGTATAGCTTGCCGTCTTCTGGCCAAAGGTAATCGACACCTTGTCACCCGCCACAAATGACGTCGCAGGCGTGGCACCCGGTTCGACCAGCGTGATGGTCCCCGTCCCTGTTGCCGCATCGAGCGAGAAGCCTGCGGTATCGCCCGAGGCGGACGCGCCAGTCGTGCCTGTCAGCAGGGCTTTGGCCGCGTATGAACCGGTCGAAAGGTTCTGTGCAGTGATCGAAATGGATGAGGCCGACACATTGGTCGAGGTGCGGTCCAGCGACGACAGGACATCCACGGTGGTCTGGCTGCCGTCAACAAGGTTCAGCCCGTTGAACTGCGCCGCGCCCACCACCGAAGCAATCTGGTCGCGCAGCGCCACGATATCGGTCTGAATCTTGGTGCGGTCGACGTTGTCGGCCTGTGCCGCAACGATCTTGCCCTTCACCTCGGTCAGAAGGTCCGTCACGGTTTCCGCAGCCTGACGCGCCACCGAAATGGTCGAAGATCCGACGGCCAGGCTGTCGGAGATGCCCTTGAAGCCCTTCACATCCGATTCCATGACCTTGGAAATCGCCCAGATCGCGGCGTTGTCCTTGGCGGTGGAGACGGATTTGCCCGTCGAAATCTCCGCCTGGGTCATGTTCATGTTGCGGTTGATGCTCTTCATCGTCTGCAGCGCGACCATGGCGGAGTTGTTTGTCAAAATGGACGACATCGTGGTTTCCCTTCATCGGGCCATCGCGTTTCGCGTGGCTGTTTCACCGCATATCAGGCGGCAGGACAGGCTTTCTGGCCAATGCAGTCCGGGTGTCCCTGTCTGCGCCACCCCGTTCGGGATGCCCTGTCAGGGATGCGGTGAAAACCTTGCGCCTTTGCTAATGCCGTTCCGTCGAATACCTTGGAATTGAAGCAATTCACATGCGTTGGCGCAGCGTTCCATCGGCCCCGCCAAGGCTGGCGCGCGCTCCGTTGCGGTCATAGGTCGCATGGCCGGTGCTTGCGGCGCGCAATTCGGCCACGCGGCGCTGGGCGGCGCGGATGCCCTTCATGGCGGATTGCAGGCAGATGGCGTTGCGTGCGGCCAAGTTTTGAATCAGGCGTATCTGGGGTTCGGTTGCTGCCGTCAGATTTGCAGATGTTTCGGTGATCGTCTCGGTCAGGGGGCCAAGGTCGTCGATTCTTCCCGCCAGAATAGCTGCGTGCACGGCATCCAAGGCGCGTGTCAGGGTATCAATCTGCATGATCGGCCTGTCTCGTCAGTGATTGAAACAACTGTTCGGCCAGCCCGATTCCGCCTTTAGCGACGATGCCCCTCGCATGTTCCTGGCGCAGAAAGGAT
>JBOFCO010000017.1:0-4586 GCA_051646105.1 Paracoccaceae bacterium | reverse complement strand
TCCGCTTTCTGCAAGGCGACGTCGATGCTCTTGAGCGGCGCAATATCCGTGCCCGCCGCCGCATCGCTGCCCGAAACCCCGTCCACGTAATAGGTCGTGCCGGTGAAGGTGCCGATCACGTCACGCGCCCGCTTGTGCCCCTGCCACCGCCCGTTGCGGTAGATCGGCATGATTTCCGGGTCAAAGCCGAACCCCGTGGGCTTCACCAGTTTCCGGTTTTCGATCCTCCACCCGGACACGGCGCGCAAAGGCGTGGTCAGGATAACCGCCCCCGTGCCAAGCAGGTTGACCCCCGCCGGGATTTCCGTCCACGAGGTCAGGCACTTCGTCCCGCCCGTCACCACAACGTCCCCCGTCAGGACGTTCAACTTGGCCGTGTCGTCTGCCACCCCGTCGCCGGTCGCGCCGACCGCCAAGGGGTTGACGCCGAGGTCACTGCGCACGGCATAGAGTTTCACCCCGCCCGCCGTGGTGACGTCGTGATCCGATGCCCCGCTTGCGGCAACGCGCCAGATGAACGGCTCGGCACGGGCCTGGATGATATACCCCTCAGCCACGACAACCTTGTTTGTCGCCGCCGTATAGGCATAGGTCGTATCTGCCACGAGGCCCGCCGCGTTCTGTATCCAGTAGCCCTGCGCCGTAATGCCGACCGAATTGGCGTATTCAACGTCGGACACAGAAAAGGACGAGCGGCCATATCGTTCGCCCTGCCCCACGACCACGGCAGTCGGCGCGGTCAGAATGGGGAGTTCGTCGAATTGGGTCGGGTTCAGTGTGATTGCCATGAGCCTGCCTCAGGATACGTAGACCGCAAGGGTCCAGCTGGAGTTTGTCAGGGCGGTTGCCGCCCCGGTCGTCTTGTGCGCCGTAACGAATACGTTTGCCGTATCCGTCAGCCGGATCGTGGCCAGCGTGTCCGTCAGTGTGATCGAGTTGAACCGATTGTCAGTCGCCGTGCTATTGTTGTGCGGATCAACGGAAATCACGTCTGCGACCGAATAGCCCGCGTCGGTTGTCGTGCAGGTCAGCAGAAATTTCACCGCCTTGGGCAGGATGCCAAGGTTGTGTGTGATGGCCGCACCCGTCACCAACCCCGCCGATGTGATGGTCTGCCCGGTTGCGATCTGCTTCCACTCATCAGCCCAGACCGGGGCGGATGCGCTGGTATTCATCACCATTTTCTGACGGGCCGTGCCCTTGGGCAGCCGGACCCAATTGCTGGAATTGTGATAGATCGTGTCGCCAACGGCGCCGCTTTCGTCCACAATCACAAACTCGCGCCATGCGGACAGGTTGCCCGCCGACATTTGCCCGTAGAACGCCTTGAACGGGTCTTGCGAGAAGATCAGTTGCGAATAGTCTTCCTCGCTTTCCCGGATCAACAGGGATGTGCCGCCGCTGGCCTCGACAACATCGGCGGGGCCGGTTCCTGTCGTCGATCCGCTGATGCGACCAAAGCCGGAAGGCTGTTCCGTCCGGTCATAGTTGGACATCAGGGGGGCGCCGGTCGTGGTGCCGATGCCAAGATCGTCCAGCGTGCTTTGGATATTGGCATTTACCGCGACGATTGCGGCCTGGACATCATCCTCGGCAATGCCTGCCACGGGTTCAAACGTGACGCTGGAAGCGGCGGCCCCGGCAGCCAAGGACATCGGCGCGGGGTCAATGTCGTATAGCGTGACATCGGCAGAGGTCTTGACCACAACCCGGACAGCTTCCGTCACGAATATCTGGGCAACGACGCCCGCGCTATCTGCCACGACAGGGTTGCTCAGAAGCGTTGTCCCGGCAGCGTCGGCCCATACATCGGCAAGGGTCAGTGTCCCTGTGGCATAGACGTAGACCTTGGCCCCGGACACCGGCAAGCCATTGCTGTCCAGAACGGGCGCGCGAACGGGAAGTAGTTGATCGGCCATGGTGTTTCCTTTAGACTTTGTTCATGCAGCACGAAAACAGAATTGACAGGTTCGCCGCCCGGTCTCGACCTGCATTCATCATCGCCGCCGCCTTGGCTTTTCCGGTCATGCTCATCAGTTACGCGTATGCCATGAAGCTGCTTTTCGTGGCGTGGGGCTTGTGGTTTGTTCCCGCCGTCATTGCGCACCTTGCCTCATGGTTAGGGCTTGCGTCCCTGCTTGATAACCGGGAAGAGCGGTCCCGATAACCAAAGCCCGGGCGATGCGAACCGCATCAGCGCTTTTGACAGGCTGGCCCGCGATTGCGTTCTGAATTGCCACGAGGGCCGCCTCAGCATCCGGGCCGCGCTTTTCCGTCAATGCTTGGGCAATCTCGGCATATAGCTTCTGCTTGTTGGCGTTGGCGACCTCGTCGGTTGATCCGGTCAGCGCCTTGACGACAGACCGCAGCGCTTCGCCAGGCTTGCCAGCCATCAGGTTGCCAAGCGCCCCCGGCTGCGTGGCGCGGTCAACGGCTTCCTTGGCTGCGGTGCGCCCGTATGTTGCAGAATTGCGGGAAACAGCGCTGCGCAGTTCCAGATGAGCCGCCGCCTCGTCTAGCGCGTCAAAGAGGTAATCCGCGCTTGGCCCCAATACCGCTTTCGCCTTTTCCCGACTGGCCCGGCTGGATAGGTCTTTCACCGCCTTGATTGCCTCACGGGCGTCAATGTTCGGGTCTGTTACCGTTCGGCCCACATTGGCCAAGGCGTCGTCAATGGCTTCACGCATCCCGCGCTTGACCGCCGCCAGCGCTTCACGGGACGGCTTTCCGGCCATCCACGTCGCAACATCTTCGCGGGTTGTCATGGGCCGCAGAATGTTTCGGCCAAGATCAAGGGCGGTATCCTCCGCAATCTTGTCGCCGCCAAGTTTCACGGCCAAATTGTAGCGCGGGACCGCCGCCGCGATGGCGTCGCGCAAATCACCGGCCAGCTTTGAAGCGCGGACACCCGCCGCCGTTTTCCGCCCGAACGTGTCAACGGCCTCGGCTGCGATAGAGCCCAGAGCCTTCTTGATCTCATCAAGTTGCTGGACGTTTGGCGTTTCGACAAACCGAACGGACCCGTCATCAAGAATTTGCGCCATGATCTGCTTGTTCTTGATGCCCGCCGCTTTCATGGCGTCGTTGGCCTCATTGATGGCCGATCGCATGACGCCCGATGGAATGCGGCCCAGGACGTCCTCAATTGCGCGCCCGGCGTTGTCGGCATAGTCAATCGCGGTGTTATAGGCCGCATCATAGGCCGCCTTGCGGGCCGATGCCGTGCGTGTCGAAATGTCCTTGGCCGCCGCCTTGATCCCGCCCGGAATGCCCAAAACCCGGTCAAACGCCGCCGTGATCCGGGTTGACGCAGCGGAAGCCCGCCCTTCGACCGCTTCACGCCCTACCCGGCCTGCCGCCCCGCTAGTCTGCATGGCAGTATCAAGCAATTGCGAAGCGCCCGGACCTGCATCCGCAAGCATGGCGTCAGCCCCGCTGCGCCGCATGGCATTGGCCGCCGCAACAGGATCATCCGCATCAAACGCCGCCTTGATCGCTTTGGCCGCATCGTCGGACACGCCAAGAACCCGCCGGATCAGCCGCGTATCCTTGCCCCGGCCCCATTCGATCAGATTGCGAATGCCCGCCCCGGCAAGGGGGGCAACCCCGCCGACAAGCGCCCCAAGCCCGCCGCCAAGCAATCCGCGCTCGACAGTCGATTTCAGGCGCGACCCATCGTTGCCCGCCCCATAGCCGGAAACAGCGCCCTCAACCGCTCCGGCGCCACCGCCAAGAACGGCACCCGCGACAACCTTGCCGCCCGTGGTGGCAGGGGCCGATGCAATCAGGCCGGGGCCAGCCGCCATTGCCATCGGGACAGACCCCGCAACCCCGCCCGCAGTGCGAAGGGCCATCGTCGTCATGGGGTTTTGCCGCTCCATCGCGCCTTGGACTGACCGAATGCCTTCCTGCGCTTTCGGCCCAAAAACCGCCCCGGCGGCTTCGTCCAGGTATTCACCCAAAAACGGCACGCCCTGCAGGAAAACAGCCCCCCGCGCTGCCACGGGGGCTTGGGAAAGGGCCGTTTGGTCCGACATCGTCTGAGAGGGGGAAACACCCCGCATCATGTCGGCAATCAGCGCCGGGTCTTTTGTGATGTATCCGGGCGAGACAAAGACGCTTTCCCCGGTCTGGGGGTTTTTCAGGATGCGGCCATCATGGAACGTGCCAACATCCTCGGAGAAGCCCTTTTCACGCAACTGTGCCTCCGCCCCACCTGTTGCAGGGGCGGTTACACTCTTTGCCGCCGCAGAAAGGCGTGCAGCCAAAAGGCGCTTGGCAAGATCAAGAGTTTCGTCGGTCAAAATCCCAACTCCGTTAGCCGATCCGATACCGCCTTTTGCAACTCAGGCGACAAGCCGTTGATGTCGATGGCTGTCAGTTGCGGAATGTCCATTGCCGCAATGGCAGATGCCTCTGTCGGCCTACCGGATGCCGCAGCCTGTTTTTCCTCAGCCCTGCTGCGCAGAAGTTCATCGGCAAGAATTTCGGCCGACCCCAGGCCCATCTTGACACCTTCCTCGGCCCGCGTTCGCGCTTCACGCTTTGCCTTGATGACAAGCGCGCTATCGCCCGGCTTGGGGATA
>JBOFCO010000005.1:0-4342 GCA_051646105.1 Paracoccaceae bacterium | reverse complement strand
GATCCCCGATTCCCGCTTGACCTCTGCCCCGGTCACGCGTAATCACCCGCACGCTTCTGGTGGAGTAGCTCAGTTGGTTAGAGCGGCGGAATCATAATCCGTAGGTCGGGGGTTCAAATCCCTCCTCCACTACCAGCCCTTCCCCTTCTCTTCGCCAGCCTTTCCGCGATTGAACGGTGCTGAAGATGAAGACCTTTCCGATGTTCCTCAAGATGACCGGCCGCCGCGTGGTGGTTATCGGCGGCACGGAAGAAGCCTTGCGCAAGGTGCGGCTTGTGCAGCGGACGGAAGCAGAGATCGTCGTCGTTGCCGATGACCTCCTCCCGGAACTGGCTGCCCTGCGCGATACGGGGCGTATCCGCGTCGTAAGCCCGCCAGCGACCCCGATGCTGTTTGATGGCGCCGCGCTGGCATTTATCGCCACGGCGGATAAGGAAACCGACAGGAGGCTGGCCGGAATGGCACGGGCGGCGGGGGTTCCCGTCAACGTGGTGGACAGGCCCGACCTCTGCGATGCTTTCACGCCGTCGATTGTCGACCGTGATCCGCTGGTGGTGGCCATCGGCACGGAAGGCACAGCGCCGGTTCTGGGCCGCAATATCCGTGCGAAGATAGAGGCGATGCTGGAACCGTGGTTGGGGTCGCTGGCGCGGCTGGCTGGCGATATGCGGCCTGAGGTTGAGACCGAGGTGCCGAAACCGGCCCGGCGCGCGTTCTGGGAATGGGCGTTTTCAGGCCCGCCCCGCACGGCTTTTGCAAGGGGCGACAGGGACGCCGCCGTTGCGAAGATGCGCGCGGCACTGGCCCTGGGTGGCGCGCCGCAAATGGGTGAAGGTTCGATTTCGCTGGTCGGGGCCGGGCCGGGGGCGGGCGATCTGCTGACCCTGCGCGCGCAGAAACGGCTGAACGAGGCAGATGTGATCTTTCACGATGCCTTCGTCGGGGCAGATGTGCTTGATCTGGCACGCCGGGACGCCGAAAGGGTGCGTGTCACGCGCGGACAGGCCGACAGCCTGTCACAGGATGCACTGAATGCCGCAATGATTGCGGCTGCGCATGAAGGCAAACGTGTCGTGCGGCTGAAGACCGGCGATCCCGGCGTGTTCAGCCGCGCCTGCCAGGAAATCGATGCGGCCAGGGCGGCGGGCATCCCGGTCGAGATCGTGCCGGGGATCAGCGCCGCAGTTGCGGCCGGGGCCTCACTGGGCATGTCATTGACCGAGCGGGGGCGGGGGGATCGGCTGGTGCTGGTTTCAGCCGCCACCCGCAGAGGGCAGGACCGGCAGGACTGGGCCGCGATGCTGACACCGGGCACGACACTGGCCATTTACATGGCCGTTCCGCTTGCTGCGGAATTGCAGGGTGCGCTGCTGTCCGCCGGGTTTCCGGCGGATATGCCGATCGATGCTGTCAGCGATGCAAGCCTGCCCACCGAGCGCCGCATGCGGTTTGCGCTGGGAACACTGGACGAACAGATCCGCGCTGCGCGGCCGGGCATGGCGACCGTGTTGCTGATCCGGCATCCGCAGGCTAGCTGACGCCTACAGGAGCTCGAACGTGCCTTCGCCGGTCAGATGAACGATCACCGTGGCGGTGTCACTGCCACCACGCCCGTCGCTTACGGTATAGGTGAAGCTGTCCGTGGTCTGCTGACCTTGGGCAAGGCTGGTGAAAAGTGATCCGGGATCGTAGATCGCGAAACCGTCGACAACACTGACCGTCGCCCCGCGGGCCGAGATGGTTGCAACCGACTCAAAGATGATCGTGTCGCCATCGAATTCGCTGTCATTCGCTGCAAGACGCGCAAGATTGAAGGCAGCGATGCCATCGGCCTGACCGGTGACATCGTCGTTGCGCGCCAGTACGGCGTTGTTCGTCCCGTTCAGCCAAAGCCGGTAGTTGTCGGCGGTGAAATCCAGCGCCTCGACCGTCCGCGTGGTGTCGGTGCCGCGTCCTTCGGGCGTGAAGCTGTTGCGGTATATGGAAAAGGTTGCTGCCCTGCTGCCTGGCACGATGTCATAGTCATCGATATGGCCGGAATAGCGCACGACATCCAGACCCGCGCCACCGACCATGTGATTGTTGCCGCCACCGCCCGACATCGTATCGTTGCCGACGCCGCCGTAAAGGTAATCCCGACGGGCACCACCGACCAGCATGTCATTGCCGCCGTAGCCATAGATATAGCTGTTCTGATCCGACCCGAAGATCAGGTCGTTCAGGTTGGTCCCATAGCGATAGACATGTGCGACAGGCATTTACCGCTCCGCAAGGTGTGGTGCCAGAATCCAGCAGAATCTGGCAGCAGTTTGACAGGGCCAAGGCTGCTTGTTTTCTGATCACCGTATTCTGGCGGAAGCCGGAACAGTTCTTAGATTTTTTATCAATTGTCCTTATTTCGATGCCAGTTGCGGAGGTTCGCTCCAAAGTTTGTGATCTCCTGGTTGCCCGCAAAGTACAAATCGGCAGACGTTGGTCCGATGCCAGATCACCCATCGATGCGCTAATGTCCGCGCATTGGCCGGTTGTTCCGCGGGGCTGCAATCCCGCTGACATGCCGGTGTGGAAGGATCGAGATGAGCCATTTGAGATACCTGGACGCTCTGGGCCATTTGCTGCGCCTTGGTGTCCTTGCCGCATTTCTTGCCATTCTGCCGGTTCGGGTCGACTTTTTGGCATCGTCGCTGATCGATTTTTCGATTTCTGCAGCCCACGCAAAGGGGGGTGACGACGGCGATGATGATAACAGCGGATCCGGCAGTGGCGGCAGTGATGATGACGACGACGATGACGATGACGATGACAATTCGGGTTCAGGCAGTGGCGGTGACGATGATGATGACGACTCCGCTGATGACGACAATTCCGGCCCTGACGACGATGGCGGGGAAGACGCTGGCGACGGAAGTTATTCCGGCGGGGACTCTGACCGCAAACTGGAAGTAAGGCTTGCCGACGGAACGCGGATCGAGATTGACGATGGAATTTTCGAACGGCGCGATGCCAGTGGCAGGGTGGTGGAACGCCGCCGCGCCACGCAGCGGGATTATTCCTTGCTGAAGCAGGCTGGTGTCGGCAACGGCGCAGCGAAAGGCACCCGCAGCAAGGTCGCGCAAATTCGTCTGCGGGGCGAGGATATAGAGGTCATCTACAGCGATGGCTGGCGCGAGGTGATCAGGTCCGGTCGATACGTGCTGACCGACCCGCTGGAACGCACCGTCATCCGCCGACGGGCAAAGCAATCCGACTATGAACGGTTGAATGCGCTGGCAGGAAAGTGAGCCAGCACACCGGGGCTGGCATAACCGGATCAGGGGCTGCGCCAGTGATCGCGGGCCATCAGCGCGGCTTCCGTCCGGTTTCTGACCTGAAGCTTTTGCAGGATTGTGGTCATATAGTGCTTGACTGTCTTTTCCTGCAAATCCAGCACACGCGCCACTTCCTTGTTGCTCTTGCCTTGTGACACCAGTTTCAGGATGTCTTCTTCGCGCTTTGTAAGCGTTTCCAGCGGCTGCGGTTCTTCCTTGGACAAGCGCGGTGCATTCATCGCCGTGAGAACCTTCATTGCCAGCGATGGCGCGACATAGGTGCGTCCCTCGGCCAGATCCTCGACGATTTCCACAAGATCGCGCGCCCCGACACCCTTCAGGATATAACCGACAGCGCCGGTACGGATCGCCTTCAGGATCGTATCGTCATCTTCTGAAACAGTCAGCATTGCCGCCCGTCGTGCCGTACCTTCCGCCACGATCCGTTCCAGCGCCCAGAGGCCGCCATCGGGCATGGAAAGATCAAGCAGCACGATATCGGGGCGAGTCTGCCGGACGATGTCCACAGCCTCCTGCCCGCTCGCGGCGGTCCCGACAATTTCGAAGCGACCACTTTCTTCCAGGGTGCGCGATACCCCATCGCGGAACAGCGGGTGGTCGTCTGCTATTGCGACGCGAATGCGGTCCATCTTACGCTCCTGTTTCCAGTGACATTTTCACTTCGGCCCCACCGCCCGACCTGTTGCCGACGCCGAAGTTGCCGCCGATGGCTTCCACGCGGTCACGCAGGCCGGAAAGCCCCAGGCCGAACTGTTGTTGCGGGTCGTTTCTGCCAAAGCCCGGTCCCCGATCCATCACCGAAACCGAAATCTGACCTGGCTGGCAGTGCAACGCCACCGCAAGCCCCACGCCACTCGCGTGTCGGTGCGCGTTGTTCAGGCCTTCCTGCACGAACCGGTACAGGCAGATGCGCTCCGCCGGGGCCAGCGCAGGCTTGCAGTCGCAGTCGGATGCAAGGTCGACATCACTGCCCGTGCGCCCCCGATGTTCCTGCACTGCCATTGCGACCACAT
>JBOFCO010000031.1:0-3037 GCA_051646105.1 Paracoccaceae bacterium | reverse complement strand
GCTTCGGTCTGTTCACCTTCAAGGAAGCGACACGCGCCATCGCAGCGACAGTCGAGCTGCCCTATCGGCTGGCAGAGGCACTGCTGGTCAAGGGTTTTGCCGGGGCCGTGCCCGTTCCGCCACTGCCGTGGTCGGTGGTCGTTGTGCTGGTAGCGCTGCTGGGATGGCACGCGGGGGGCGGCAGGGTGGCGCTGGTGGCGGGTGGCTGCTTTCTGTTCGTCGCCGCCTTCGGGCAATGGGAAGCGGCCATGGTCACGCTGGCCTCGATCCTCGTCGCGGTGCCGGTGGGCGTTCTGGCGGGCGCAATTCTGGGCATCGCCGCGTGGCGCTGGCCCTGGCTGGATCTGGCGATGCGACCTTTCCTGGATCTGATGCAGACGATTCCGGTTTTCGCCTATCTGGTGCCGGTGCTTTATCTGTTCGGCTTCGGCCCTACAGCCGCAGTTCTGGCAACGCTGATCTATGCCGTGCCACCGATGACCCGCGTCACCACGCTGGCGCTGAACCGCGTGCCGCCGGAACTGCGGGAACTGGCGCGCATGACCGGTTGTTCGCGCATGCAGGAATTGCGTCGGGTCATGCTGCCCACCGCGCGCGAAGCCATGATGCTGGGCGTCAATCAGGTGGTGATGCTGTCGCTGAACATGGTCATCATCGCGTCGATGATCGGGGCAGGGGGGCTTGGCTTTGACGTGCTGGCCGCGCTGCGCAAGCTTGATATCGGCGCGGGGGTAGAGGCAGGGCTGGCCATCGTGGCGCTGGCGGTGGCGCTTGACCGGATTTCACAGGCCTATGCCGCACCGGATCGGGTGCGCCGCCCGTTCTGGCCGGTGCCGGGCGTTCTGGTTGCGGGCTATGCCCTTGCCTTTGCCTTGCCGGAAACGCGGGCTTATCCGGATGGCTTGCGGCTATCGACCGGGCTGGCCTTCAATCGCGCGGTGGAATGGATCAACCTGACTTATTTTGACCGGCTGGAGGCGGTGAAGGACGCGCTGTTGCTGAACCTGCTGATCCCGGTGAAGCGGGCGATGCTGGCGCTGCCCTGGGCGGGTGTGGCGCTGCTGCTGGCGGCAGCGGGCTGGCGGCTGTCAGGGGTTGGTCTGGCCTTGTTGGGGGCGATGGTCCCGGTGGCAATCGCCGCCGTCGGCCTGTGGGAACCGGCCATGGTAACGGTCTATCTCTGTGGTTTGTCGGTGATCGTGGCCATGGCAATCGGCGTGCCGCTGGGCATTCTTGCGGCAGAACACCCGGCATTGTGGCCACCATTGCGGGGGCTGCTTGATACCGCGCAGGTGCTGCCCTCCTTCGTATGGCTGATGCCCGCCGTCATGCTGTTCCGGGTGGGTGACTTTACCGCAATGCTGGCGGTCGTGGCCTTTGCCGTTGTGCCCGCGGTCCGCTACACGGTGCTGGGCCTGCGGGCCGTCGATCCCGCGCTGGTCGAGGCCGGCCGTGCCATGGGGGCCACTGGCTGGCAGCGGCTGACCCGGATCAAGCTGCGGCTTGCCGTGCCGGAAATCCTGCTGGGTCTGAACCAGACGATCATGTTTGCCCTGTCGATGCTGGTCATTACCGCGCTGGTCGGCACCCGCGATCTGGGGCAGGAAGTTTACATCGCGTTAACCAAGGCCGATCCGGGGCGTGGTCTGGTGGCGGGACTGGCCATCGCGCTGATCGCCATTCTGGTGGATCGGCTGATTCATGCAGCGGCGGCGCGTGCACGGGCGCGGCTGGGGCTGGAGGCCGCGCGATGAGCGATGAAGCAACGATCACAGCGCTGCCCTGCTGGCGGGGCAGGGTGACGATGACGCCGCTGTCTGGGGGGCTGTCGAACCGCATTTGGCTGGTGACAGATGCGAAGGGCCGCCATGTGGTCCGGTTGGGGCGGGACTTTCCCTTTCATCACGTCGACCGCGCGCGAGAGGCGATGGCCGCCCGCGCCGCCCATGCTGCGGGGTTTGGTCCAGGGGTCAGCTATGCGGCGGACGGGGTGATGGTGACGGATTACATCGATGCCCTCGCCCTGACAGCCAATGCTGTACGTGCGATACCCGACCGCATCGGTGTGCTGCTGCGCGATTTCCACCGCGACATGCCCGCGCGGATCACCGGACCGGGGTTCATCTTCTGGCCGTTCCATGTGATCCGCGACTATGCGGCGCAACTGCGGGAATACGGCACACCCGGTCTCGACCGCTACCTTGCGCTTGCCACGGCGCTGGAAACCGCGCAAGTGCCGCTGCCTGTCGTTTTCGGCCACCATGACCTGCTGCCCGCCAACCTGCTTGACGATGGCGCGCGGCTGTGGCTGATCGACTATGAATATGCGGGCTTCGGCACGGCGATGTTCGATCTGGCGGGTGTCGCCTCAAACGCCGGGATGACGGCGGATGAGGCCGGCACACTGCTGGTGACGTATCTGGGCCGTGCCGCCGATCCCGCCTTTCGCTGCGCCTTCGACGCCATGCAATGCGCCAGCCTGCTGCGCGAGGCGATGTGGTCAATGGTCTCTGCCCTGCATCTGGCCACGCCCGGTGTTGATTTCGCGGCTTACGCCCAGGAAAATCTGGCCAGGCTGGATACCGCACTTGAAATCTATCAGACACTCCACGGAAAGCTGACCGTATGACCCAGACGCCCTTGCCCGACCGTGCCCAGATCGTCGTGATCGGTGGCGGTATCATCGGCTGTTCGACCGCCTATCATCTGGCGCGGGATCACAAGGCCGACGTGGTGCTGCTGGAACAGGCGAAGCTCACCTCCGGCTCCACCTGGCACGCGGCGGGGCTGGTGGGGCAGTTGCGATCCTCTGCCTCGATCACCAAGGTGCTGAAATATTCGGTCGATCTTTACAAGGGGCTGGCGGCAGAGACCGGGCTTGAAACCGGTTGGAAGATGACCGGTTGCCTGCGGCTGGCGACGACCGAAGACCGCTGGACGGAATACCGGCGCCTTGCCACTACGGCGCGGAGCTTCGGAATGGAAATGCACCTTGTCTCCCCCGAGGAAGTGAAGCGGATGTGGCCCTTGATGGAGG
>JBOFCO010000152.1:0-1760 GCA_051646105.1 Paracoccaceae bacterium | reverse complement strand
TGCCTGCGACGTCATAAAGCGTGGCCCCTGTCGTCGTGAAACAGGACACCATTTCAAACCAGGCGTTCGCAAAACTCGTATCCGGCACCGCCTGCGAAAACGGCAGTGCAAAGATCAGCGGCAGCAGCGCATAGGCCCCCACCAGCGCCACAAGATGACTGCGCGCCACCGCCATGGTGCGGAAGTTCGATGTCACGATCGCAACCAGCCCCGTCATCATCAGAACCACAATCGCCGCATAGAAGAACGCCCGCGCGGTTTCCTCGTCATCGACTGCCGTGGCATGGATTGCGGGCACCAGCATGACCACGCCCGCGATCCCCGAAAAGATCACCAGCAGGGGCAGATCGCGAAACCCTGTCCGCATCAGAAAAAGTCGATGGAGACTTGCAGCAGCCGCTCCACTTCCGGCACATCGGTCGCAAGGCAGAACAGGGCCACCACGTCGCCCGTGTCCACCCGCAGGTCCGCCGCAGGCTTCATCACATTCCCGCCCTTCATCACCGCACCCACCAGCACGCCTTCAGGAAACGCGATATCCCGGATCGCCTTGCCCGCCATGGGAGATGTGGACAGCACCTGCGCCTCGATCATCTCGGCCTCGGAATTGCCGATAGAATAAACGGCCCGCACCCGCCCGTGCCGGATGTGCCGCAGGATGGAGCTGACCGTGGTCGCGCGCGGGTTGATATAGGCGTCGATGTCCAGCGCGCCCATCAGCGGCGCAAGGGTCGGGTCGTTGACCAACGCAATCGCCATCGCCGCACCCGCCTGCTTCGCGCGCACTGCGGCCAGAAGGTTGGTCTTGTCATCATCCGTGACAGCCAGCACCGCATCCGCACGGTCGATATTCGCCTCGATCAGCAGGTCCATGTCCATGCCGTCGCCATGCAGCACGATGGTCCGCTGCAGCGCATCCGCCGCCCGTTCGGCCACGTCGCGGTCCAGCTCGATGATCTTGGCCCGGATGCGGTCCGTCCGTGCCTCCAGCGCCTTTGCCACGGCAAGCCCCACATTGCCGCCGCCGATGATGACCACCCGTTCCTGCTTTTTCGTCTTCTTGCCAAAGATTTCGAGCGTGCGGTTCACATCTGCCGAATGCGTGAACACATAGACCTGATCCTCGGCAAAAAGCTGATCGTCCGCTTCCGGCGCGAACAGCCGTTCACCCCGCCGCACGCCCACCACCACGGCCCGCAGCGTCGAGAACAGCTCCGACAACTGCCGCAGCGGTGTGTTCAGCACCGGGCAGTCCTCGTCCAGCGCCAGGCCCAAAAGCTGTGCCCGCCCGCCCATGAAGCTTTCCGTGTCAAAGGTCGAAGGTGCCGCCAGCCGCTGCAGCGCCGCCTCGGCCACCTCCCGCTCCGGGCTGATCACCACGTCGATGGGCAGATGATCGCGGCGGTACAAATCCGCATAGATTGCATCAAGATAACTTTGCGACCGCAGCCGCGCGATCTTTCGCGTGATGCCGAAAATGGAGTTGGCCACCTGACAGGTGACCATGTTCACCTCGTCGCTTTGCGTGGCGGCGATGATCATATCCGCATCGCGCGCACCCGCACGTTCCAGCACATCGGGATAGCTCGCAAAGCCGACAACGCCCTGCACCTCCAGCGTATCGGCGGCACGGCGCACGAGGTCTGCGTTCACGTCGATGATCGTCACATCGTTGCGTTCACCGGACAATTGCCGCGCAATCTGCCAGCCGACCTGACCCGCACCGCAGATGATAACCTTCATGAACTGCCCGTTGGTGG
>JBOFCO010000189.1:0-9765 GCA_051646105.1 Paracoccaceae bacterium | reverse complement strand
ACTTCTGGCAGCGATGCGCGCCGCCGGCTGATCAGCGATTGCTGTCGATCCAGTGCGACAGCAGACGGCGATCGCGGAAACATTCATCGGGCACCGCGCGATGCTTGATCCGGGCCAGTCTTTCGGCAAAGGCGACCTGCTTCGAGGACGGATACGCAGAACGGTCCATCGGGCGCAGCCTCGCCTGCACCTCGATCCATGCACTCAGCGCGCGACGATCTGCTTTTGCCGTTTCGGGCAGCAGCACCTGATTGCGCAGCGCCAGCGTGCGCGCATAGGCAAGCTGGCGTTCCGTTACGGGTAGGGGAAAGCTTTCGTTTTCCATTCCGGCACCTTTCGGGTTCCCGAATGAAATATAGAACATAATGGGAACAATTTCAAGTCGGATGCCGTCAGCGAAACGTCCTGTCAGACCTTCCGCCAGCGATTTGCACGGCGTTCAAGGGGCTGGATCAGCGCATAGTCGATCGCCAGCATCACCGCCACGAAGGCCGCCGCATAGGCCATGACGCCGGCAATGTCGAAAAGCTGGAATTTCAGATGAATCTGAAAGCCGACGCCATCGGATCGCCCCAGGAATTCGACAACCAGCACGACCTTCCAGATCACGGAAAGACCGTTGCGTGCCGCGCTGGCAAGGAACGGCGCAAGCTGCGGCAAGACCCAGTGTTGCAGAAAGCGTGGCGTCGGAACGCGGTAGACACGCGCCATTTCCGCAAGTCTCGGGTCCAGCGCACGGGTGCCTTCGCGCAGGGTCACAATCACCATGGCTGTCTTGTTGATGGTAACGGCCGCAATTGCCGCCACCTCGTTCAGCCCGATCCACAGATAGCACAGAACGATCACCACCAGCGCCGGCGTGTTCAGAAAGATCGTCACCCATGCTTCGGTCCAGCGGTCAACGCGCGGCGACCGCCCGACCAGATAGCCAAGCACCGTGCCGATCACCATGGCCAGCGCAAAGGAAATGCCCACCCGTATCAGCGTTGCAAGCACATGATGCCCCATGCGCCCGGCAGCAGTTTCTTCGATCATCACACGGGCGACAGATACGGGGCCGGGCAGCACACGCGGGTTCTGCAATATCCAGGCGATCACGGCCCAGATGAGCAGGAACGCCGCAATGGACAGCAGCGGTACAAGCCACCACAGGGCTGGCTCGGAACGGGCAGCATCGTCTTCCGGCGCGATAGGGGTCTCTGTTTGGCCTAGATGCGTCATTGTCGCACCATAAACCCTGCCGCAACCTGCCATGCTTCGACCAAGGTCGCATTTCCGCACGGCAGGCTAAGGCGGAAGCTGCCGCTGTCATGCGCGTCATTCTTTCCCTGATCCTTTCGGCCTTCATTGCGGTTGCGCCCGATACGGCCCGCTCGCAGAGCAGTGCCGAAACGCTTGATCGTGCCGATGTCGAAAACTTCATCGTGCCGCCCTATGCGCTGGGCGATGCGGTGAATGACAAGGGCGTGTGGATGCTGCTGAATTCCGGCGGGGCACAGGCGGGTTATGCTTTCGAAACTGCACCGATGGCGCCGCTGCCCGGCTTTTCCGGTGCGCCGATCAACATGCTGGTCATGCTGGATCTTGAAGGCAGGTTCATCGATGTCAGGCTGATTTCGCATAACGAACCGATTTTCGTATCAGGGCTGGGCGAAGCGCCGTTTCGCAAGTTCATGGAACAGTATCGCGGCCATTCGATCAACACGCCGCTCGTCGTCGGCACACCTTACGGCGACGGGGGGGCCGGTTCCGATCTGGTCTATCTGGATGGGGTGACCAAAGCAACGGCGTCCGTCCGCATCGCGCATGAATCCATCCTTGCCGCCACTCTTCAGGTGGCGCGGGAAAAGATGAAAGGCATCGAAAGCGCCCCGCCCGCCCGCCCGGACCCTGACCATGACGAGCGTCTGGACTGGCAGGCACTGGTCGATAAGGGCATTGCCCGAAACCTGCGCGTGACCAATGCCGAAGTAGACGCCGCCTTTGCCGGAACGATCTGGGCGCAGGACGACCCGGAGGCGGCCGCCGATCCCAACGGTATCTATCTAGACCTTTGGCTGGTCGATCTGGGTCCGCCGGCAATTGCCCGCGCTGCTTTGACAAATGAGTCGTTTTCCGAACTGCAACGGTTCCTGTCCGTGTCTCCGGACGACGAACCCTTGCTGGTGATCGATACCGGTCGGCACGGGCTGGTCACACAGGATTTCGTGCGCAACACCGCGCCCGATAGGCTGGGCGCTGAACAGGGCGGCTTGCCGGTGGCGCTGCGCGATGCTGACCTGCTGTTTGAAACCCTGCCGGATGTCCCGCAGGGAACGGCGATGATCTTGCGCACCGATCGCAGGCTGGGGTTCGATCCGGCGGCCGACTGGCAGCTTGTGGTGCAGGCCGTGCGGGAACATGGCATGTTCCAGCCCGAAACGGGATCGAAGCATTTCAAGCTGCCCCATGCCACGCCCGAACGGTTCTTCAAGCGGGCAGAGGCAGCGGATCTGCGCAAGCCGCTGCCGCAATGGCTGGAGGCGTTGCGCAATCGCGCTGCTGATCTGGGCTTGCTGACAGCGTTTCTGGTCGCTTTGCTTGCGACTTTGGGGCCCGGCATGAACCGGCTGGCCGATCATCGTCATTTCAGGGCGATCCGGCTGGGCATTCTGGCCGTGATGACCGGTTTCATCGGCTGGTGGGGGCAGGGGCAGCTTTCCATCGTGACACCGCTGGCCATGCTGCGGACAGGGATCGAGGGAGGAAACCTGGCCTATCTGCTGTATGATCCCTTTTCGCTTCTGGTCTGGGTTGCAGCCATTGCGGGCTTTGTGCTGTGGGGGCGGGGGCTGTTCTGCGGGTGGCTTTGTCCCTTTGGTGCGTTGCAGGAATTCGCGCATCATCTGGGCCGGGCCTTGCATGTGCCCCGTTGGGAACCCTCCGCCCGGCTGGACGGCGCAATGAAATGGATCAAGTATGTGCTGCTGGCGGGGCTGGTGGCGACGGTCTTCATCGCGCCTGACCAGATCGACAAGGCGGCAGAGGTAGAGCCGTTCAAGACGGCGATCACCACATTCTTCCTGCGGGAATGGTATTACGTCGCCTATGCCGTGCTGTGGCTGGTGCTGGGCATGATCACGTTCAAGGGATTTTGCCGCTATGTCTGCCCGCTGGGGGCGCTGATGGCCATCGGCGGGCTGATCCGGGGGCGCGACTGGATCGCGCGGCGCAAGGAATGCGGCAGCCCCTGTCAGTTGTGCAAGGTGCGCTGTAACTATGGTTCCATCAAGGCCAGCGGCAAGGTGCAGTATTCCGAATGTTTCCAGTGCCTTGATTGCGTGACGATCCACAATGACGCGGCGACCTGCGTGCCGCTGGTCCTTGCGGCCCGTGGCAAGCGTGGACTTAAGGGAGAAGCCGCATGATCGCGCGCCGTCGGCTGTTGATCTGTGCTGCTGCGGCGGTCGTGCCGATCCCGGTGCGGGCGAAAGCGCCAGAGCAGGAAGTGATCTGGCGCGGTGTGGCCATGGGCGCGGATGCCGAATTGCGGTTGTGGGGCGAACCGCAGCGCGCAAAGGCGGCCGTGCAGGCCGTGGCGCGGCTTATCGACGATGTGGAGCAGGATTTCAGCCTGTATCGCCCGACATCACGGCTGTCGCGGTTGAACGCCGCCGGACGGGTCGAAGCCACCGCCCGGTTCGAGGGGCTGCTTGCCCATGCGGATGAGGTAAACCGCTTTACGGCAGGGCGCTTCGATCCTTCGGTCCAACCCTTGTGGCAAGCACTGGCGACGGGCGGCGACGTGGTTGCGGCACAGGCCCGCGTCGGCTGGCGGATGCCAAGGCGAGATGGTGCGGATCTGGTTCTGGGCGGTGGCCAGGAACTGACGTTGAACGGGATTGCGCAGGGTCATGCCGCCGATCTGGTGGCGGCACTGCTGGCCGAACGCGGGTTTTCACGCGCCCTGATCCAGCTGGGAGAGGTCGCCACCCTGGATGGGCCGTTCCGGTTGGGGGTCGAGGACCCGGACGCAGGGCTTGTCGGGCAGTTCACCCTGCGCAGCCGCGCGCTGGCCGTATCAAGCCCCCGCGCGATGCTTGTCGGCGGGCAACCGCATATCCTGTCGGCACGCGGCGAAAAACCGATCTGGTCCACCGTTGCGGTCGAGGCCGACAGCGCAACACTGGCCGATGCGCTTTCGACGGCACTGGTTTTTGCCACCGAGGATGAAATTCTTGCGCTGCGCGGGCAGCTTTCCACGCTCGGCCGCGTGGCGCTTGTTGATTTCACCGGCGGAATGCACGTGATCTGAGCGGGCCGGTCAGCGGTCGGGTGGGGAAAAGGTCAGGCCCATATCGGCATAAACGGCCTTGATCCGGCCATCGGCGAGCGCGGCGACGATGGCATCATCCAGCGCATAAGCCAGATCGCGGTGGCTATGATGCACGGCCAGCCCCAGGGTCCAGCTTCCCGTCGCAAAACCGACCAGAGGCGGCTTGTGCACCGCAACACCGTCATCTGCGCCAAACTCCAGTTGCGCGCGTGGCCCCATGGCGGCCATCACCTCCCCTGCGCTCAGGGCAAGCATGCCTTCCGCCATCGTCTTGAACCGGGTGATATTCGGCCCGATGTCCCCGCCGGGATAGGAGGTCAGATAGAAATCGGCAATCGAGTCGTTTTCCACGGCGACCGTGTCGAACCGGAAAAATGCGGGAACCGGCGCCTCGGGATGCCGGTCCTCGTCGTTCTGTATGGCATCGGGGTAGGCCGCCATCGAATAGGCGATCGCGATTTCCTCCTTTGCATATTGCCCGGTGAACACGACCTGTTCGACAAGACAGGTGAATTCCGAATTGTATGGCACGCGCAGCATGACATTGCTGACCGGCTCCTGCTGGACGCTGCCGCGCCAGATATAGGTCATCAGATCGGTCTGAAGGTTTTCGCCCGCCTGAACAAAGTCGAAACGCGGCTCTACCCCCAGACTGTCGGCAAGTATCTTGCCGATCTCGATATCGACGCCCTTTGGCTGGCCGTCCTCTTCCCATGAATAGGGGGCGAAATCTTCGTATACAGCGATGGTGATGAAGCCGCGTTCAATGATTTCATCCATCGTCTGACCGACGAATTCGCGTGCGGTGTTCTGGGGTCGTTGCCCAGGCGCGATGTTTTCACACCGTGCCAGAGCGGGCGAAGCGGCGAGGCACAGCCCCGCCGCCACAAGCCCGATTATTGGACCGAAGGGCCGCACGTCAGTGTGCGGCCGACAGGCCGATTGTCAGCATTTCGGCCGCGTGTTTTTTCGCTTCGGCAGTGCCATCCAGTGCCAGCGCGGCGCGCAGGGCGGCGCTGTCGGCCTTGGGTGCGCCTGACGCGGTGACCACCTGCGCGGCGATTTCCATCAGCTCGGTCTTCAGTGCGGCTTCGTCGCCGCCGCCTGCTGCCAGTTCATCCCGAATGGCCGTCAGACGGTCCTTGTGCGCATCCAGTGCGCCGTCTTCGGGGCGCGTCTCGACATAGGTGCGGATCGCCCATCCGGCCTTCTGGCCCAGCACTTCGCCAAAGGCGGGCATCTTGGTGGTGCCGTCCTGGGTGTAGCCAAGCTGGAACCGTTCGGCATACCATTCATCGCCGTATTCAGCAGCTTCAAGGAAGCGCAGGTCGGGGGCAAGGCCACCGGAAACCGCACCAAGGCCATGGCAGCGCGCGCAGTTCTGGTTGTAACCGGAATCGCCGATCAGGACCGCCTGCCACCATGCCTCATCCCCGGCTTTTTCGGCGCGATAGGGGTTTTCGGTCAGCCATTCCTCGCCCACTTCGGGCAGGGCATCGGTGTTGACCGGCTGCGGTGCGACATCGCCATGCGCCCAGACGATCCCGGCGCTGGCAACGATGATACCCGCAGCCATGTTGAGACGGCGCGATAGAATAGACATGGCGTTTCCTCCCGACTAGCGTTCTCCTGCTCCGGATCCCTGCTACTATGCTGCGGCGCGGCGGGGAATTGGACTTTCGTCCCGTTCGCCACCTGGCGCGACCTATGTCTAATGGACCCGGTTGCACAGAGCGCGAACGATATCGGGCAGGAGGACCGCTTCATGCTGACAATACTGCGCAAGGTTCGCCTGTGCGGCCTTGCTGTTTCTGTCGCAACCGTCTGGCCCATGATCCTGCCCGCGCAGGATGTGGCGAAAGTGGAGGTGCCTATCGTCTATCTTCGGCAGGACGTGGACCGCCCCCCGGTGCTGTCCAACCTTGACCCCGTGCCGGACGATCTGGGTATCGCCGGGGCAGAGGTGGCGCTTGAGGATGCAAAAACCACCGGCACTTTCATGGGGCATGACTACAGTCTTGATGTCCTTTTCGTTCCGCCAGGCGGCGATCTGTCGGTTGCGGCGGACGAGGCGCTGAAAAAGGCGCGGCTGATTCTGGTCGAAGGCAGCGGGGCGGATATCCTGACGATGGCTGATCGGGCGGCTGCAAAAGATGCGCTGATCTTCAACGTCTCGTCAGGGGAGGAGGCGCTGCGGTCATCCGACTGTCGGGCGAACCTGTTGCACACCGCTGCCGAGGATGCCGCACGTTCCGATGCGCTGATGCAGTTCCTTGTGCGCCGACAATGGCCGCGTGCGGTGATGATCACCGGGCCGCAGCCTGCCGATGCAGATTGGGCGGCCAAGCTGCGAAAGTCGGCGGAAAAATTCGGGGTGCAGATTCTTGCCGAAAAGGCATGGACCTTTGACACCGACCTGCGCGAATCGACCATGGATGAAATTCCGCGCTTCACGCAGGATTTCCCCGATCATGATGTGTTGATCGTCGCCGACGCTACCGATGATTTCGGGCGCTACGTGGAACATAACGCCTGGCTGCCGCGCCCGGTCGTCGGGTCCGACGGGCTGGTCGCCACCGCCTGGGCCCCGGTGATCGAGGCATGGGGGGCTGTCCAGCTTCAGAACCGGTTCGAGGATCATGCGGGACGCACCATGCGCGGGCAGGACTATGCGGCCTGGGTGGCGATCCGCACGATCGGAGAGGCCGTCACCCGGACAAACTCGGCCGATGTTGCGACATTGCGTGCGCATATCCTTTCCGACGCCTTTGCGCTGGACGGGTTCAAGGGGCGCGCACTGTCCTATCGCGGCTGGAACGGGCAATTGCGCCAGCCAATCGCCCTTGCCAATGCACGGGCGCTGGTCGCGCTGGCCCCCCTGGACGGCTACCTGCATCAGGTGAACGAAACCGACACGCTTGGGCTGGACGAACCTGCCAGCGCCTGCACAGCATTCAAGGAATAGATATGAAGTTTCTGCTGCCGCCTCTGTTCGCACTTACCGCTTTTCCTGCTGTCGCCGATGAAATCTGGGTGACGAACGAAAAAGACGACACAATCAGTGTGATCGATACCGCCACGCTGGAGGTGACACGCACCATTCCCACCGGGGAACGCCCGCGTGGCATCACCTTTTCCAAAGACTTCAGCCGGGTCTACATCTGCGCGTCCGACAGCGACACGGTGCAGGTGATGGACCCGGCCACAGGCGAAATCCTGAATGACCTTCCCTCGGGCGAGGACCCCGAGCAATTCGTGCTGCATCCCGACGACCGGCACCTTTACATCGCGAACGAAGACGATGCGGTGACCACGGTTGTCGACACCGAAAGCCGTACCGTTGTGGCGCAGATCAATGTCGGGATCGAGCCTGAAGGCATGGCCGTATCGCCTGACGGCAAGGTGGTCATCACCACCTCGGAAACCACCAACATGGCCCACTGGATCGATACTGCGACAAAGGCGATCTTTGCAAATACCCTTGTCGACAGCCGTCCGCGTCATGCCGAATTCACGGAAACCACGAACGAACTGTGGGTCAGTTCCGAAATCGGCGGCACGGTGACGGTGTTTGATGCCGCCACGCAGGCGGAAAAAGCCAAGATCAGGTTTGAAATGCCGGGCGTGACCGCCGATCTGATCCAGCCGGTCGGGTTCGAATTCACCCCCGATGAAAAGACGGCCTTTGTCGCCCTTGGCCCGTCGAACCATGTCGCTGTGGTGAATGCGGAAACCTATGAGGTGGAGGAATATGTTCTGGTCGGGCGGCGGGTCTGGCACATGGCCTTCAACGGCGATCATTCGCAGCTTTTCACCACCAATGGCGTTTCCGGTGACGTGACGGTGATCGATGTCGCCAGCCGACAGCCGGTGAAGTCCATCAAGGTCGGTCGCTTCCCCTGGGGCGCGGCGTTCAGGCCGACGGGGGGCTGATCGCTCGGGTCGAATATTCGAGGGTCATCACCGGGGCAGCGGATCATCGCGCCCCGGTTTTGCTTTGTCCGGCAGGCATCACAACGTCGGCCGTCTGTCAGGCAAGAAGAAGCGCGCCACCCGCAGGGATGGCGCGCTGACTAGCCTCGAACAGAAGGAGGAGGTTAGTTCGAAGCGAGCTGCTTCGGCAACTTGAAGGTCCAGAGCGTACCGCCCTGGTTCAGATAGTTCACCTTCTTGGCGACTTCACCGCCCCAGAGCGGAACAGCGCCGCCCCAGCCCGAGATGACCGAGACATACTGCTCTCCGTCCATTTCCCAGGTGATCGGCTGACCGACGATGCCGGAGCCGGTCTGGAACGACCACAGGGTTTCACCGGTGGTGTCATCCAGCGCCAGGAATTCGCCTTCCGGGGTGCCGAAGAATACCAGGCCACCGGCGGTGGTCATCACGCCACCCCAGAGCGGGGCTTCGTTCTTGTATTCCCACTTCCATTCGCCGGTCACCGGATCGATCGCCTTCAGGCTGCCGATATGGTCTTCATAGTTCGGCTTGATGGTGAAGCCGGAACCAAGATAAGCGGCGCCCTTCTTGTAGGTGATCGGCTCGTTCCAGATGTCCATGCCCCATTCGTTCGACGGCACGTAGAACAGGCCGGTGTTCTGGCTATAGGCCATCGGCATCCAGTTCTTGCCGCCCAGGAATGACGGGGACGAGAAGACGACCTCGCCCTTGGCGCCATCGGCGGATTTGGACGGATCGCCGGGCCGGTTTTCCTCGACATAGATCGGGCGACCGGTTTCGTCGACGCCGCTTGCCCAGGTGATATCCTTCACAAAGGGCTTGGCCGAGACGAACTTGCCGTCTTCACGGTTCAGCACATAGAAGAACCCGTTCCGGTCGGCGGTGGCAAAGCGCTTGTTGCCGTCCTTGTCGGTATAGGCGACGACCTCGTTCACGCCGTCGTAATCCCATCCCTCGCGCGGGGTGGTCTGGAAGTGCCATTTGATTTCGCCGGTGGCAGGGTCGATCCCGATACGGCTGGCAGCATAGAGGTTATCGCCAGCATTGCCTTCGACCGGGGCGCCCGCGTTGCGCAGATGGCTGTTCCAGGGTGCGGGGTTGCCCGCGCCGAAAACCAGGGTATTGGTTTCGATGTCATAGGAACCGCCCAGCCAGGTTGCCCCCCCGCCGGTTTTCCACAGGTCGCCCGGCCAGGTCGCGTTCAGCGTGCCGGTCATCGTGGATTCGGCGCCGTTCAGCGTGCCCATGTGACCTTCGATCACCGGACGGGTCCAGACGGTTTCGCCGGTCAGCGCATCGCGGGCCTGCACTTCGCCGACGATGCCGAATTCCCCGCCGGAATTGCCGGTGATGACAGTCCGTTCACGATCAGCGGTGCCGCCGTGTAGGAATAGCCTTCCTTGTATTCCGCGATTTCCTTGTTCCAGACCACATCGCCGGTTTTCAGGTTCAGCGCCACGATGCGGGCGTCGAGCGTGCCGAAATAGATGTTG
>JBOFCO010000026.1:0-5232 GCA_051646105.1 Paracoccaceae bacterium | reverse complement strand
GTTGATGTAATATTCCCGCGTCACCGCATGACCGGAAAAAGCCAGCAGATTGGCCAGAGCATCGCCAAAGACCGCGCCGCGCACATGGCCCACATGCATGGGGCCGGTCGGGTTGGCCGAAACGAATTCGACGTTGACGCTTGCCCCCTGCCCCAGATCGGACCGGCCATAGCAGTTTCCTGCCGCCAGCACGGTGCCGACCACCCCCTGCCAGACAGCGGGCGCCAGCCGCAGGTTCAGAAAACCCGGGCCTGCCACTTCCGCGCGGGCGATGCGGCTGTCGGTGGCCAGCCTTTCTGCCAGTTCCTCTGCAATCGCGCGGGGCTGCATTCCTGCGGGCTTGGCCAGCACCATCGCGGCATTGGTGGCCATGTCGCCATGCGCGGGGTCGCGCGGCGGCTCCACTGCGACGGCTGTGGTGTCCAGCCCGGCGGGCAGGCTTCCCGCCGTGACCATGGCCCCCAGACTGTCGATGACAAGCGCGCGGATATCGTTGAACAGGTTCATGTCGGTCCCCTTGATCCACCGGGGATGCCAGAGCCATCGCGCGCCGTCAACACGGGCTGCTGCGCCGACCCCTTGCAACCTCCGCCGAGGAATGATCCCCTTGGCCATTCCTTTCTGACGAGGCCGCGATGCCCCTGCCCCTGAATCCCGCCATGGCCGCAACATTCACCCCCCCGGTGATGGAGGCCCGCCGCTGGGTCGAGGGGCGAAACTTTCCGCCCGACAATCCGCTGATCAATGTCAGCCAGGCCGCACCCGTCGCCCCGCCGCCCCTGCCGCTGCGGCAGGCACTGGCCGAAGCCGCACTGAACCAGCCGCAGGCGCATCTTTACGGCCCGGTCCTTGGGATGCCCGAACTGCGGGCCGAGGTGGCCGCGCAATGGTCGGCGGCCTATGGCGGTGCCATCGCAGCCGATCAGGTGGCGATCACCCAGGGCTGCAACCAGGCTTTTGCCGCCACCATCGCCACGCTGGCCGGTCCGGGGGATGAGGTGATCCTGCCGACGCCCTGGTATTTCAATCACAAGATGTGGCTGGACATGGCTGGCGTCACCTGCGTTCCCCTGCCCACCAGTGACAGCCTGATCCCCGATCCCGATCACGCCGCAGCGCTGATCACGCCCCGCACCCGCGCCGTGGTTCTGGTCAGCCCCAACAATCCGGGCGGGGTGGAATATCCGGGCACCACGTTGGCTGCCTTTCGCGACCTGTGCCGGGCGCGCGGGCTGGCGCTGGTCGTCGACGAAACCTATCGCGATTTCGACAGCCGCGACAGCCGTCCGCATGACCTGTTCACCGATCCGGACTGGCCGGATGTGCTGGTCCAGCTTTACAGCTTTTCGAAAGCCTTCCGCCTGACCGGGCATCGTGTCGGCGCGGTGATTGCCGGGCGGAACCGACTGGCAGAGGTGGAAAAGTTCCTTGATACGGTGGCGATATGTCCCAGCCAGCTTGGCCAGATCGGTGCACTGTGGGGGATGCGGAACCTGTCGGACTGGCTGGCCGGGGAGCGTGCCGAAATCCTTGCACGCCGTGCGGCGATGACGGCAGGTTTCGCGCGGTTGCCGGGGTGGCGCCTGCTGGGCTGTGGCGCTTATTTTGCCTATGCAGAGCATCCCTTTGCGATGCCCTCAGACCGTTTTGCAAAGGAGCTGGTGGAGCGGGCGCATATCCTGCTTCTGCCCGGCACCATGTTTACCCCGGCGGGCGATGACGCCGGCAAGCGGCAACTGCGCATCGCATTCGCCAATATTGATTCCGCCGACATCGACCGGTTGATCGCAAGGCTTCAGTCCGTGATGTTCTGACGCTTGCCCCCTTGCACATGACCGCATACACATGCGGGGCTGCGGCGCGCAGCGCATGAGACCGTGCCAAAAGACACTGACTGCAAACGGGGTGAAGCCATGTCGGAACAACGCAAGGGCAAGGGAACCAGCCTGATCTACTGGCTGCTTCTCGGCTTTCTGGTGCTGGGTCTGGGCGGTTTTGGCGTCACCAGCTTTTCGTCCAGCATCCGGTCAATCGGCAGCGTGGGTGATCGGGAAATCCCGGTGACGGATTATGCAGCCGCGATGAATCGGGAAATCCGTGCGCTTTCGGCACAGTTCAACACGCCGATCAGCTTTGCACAGGCAGAACAGCTTGGCATCGCGCAGGCCATTCGCGCCCAGGTGATCTCTGCCACCGCGCTTAGCAATGAAACCGACCGCCTGCATCTGTCGGTGGGTGATCAGGCGGTCCAGGCGCGCGTGCTTGCCGATCCCGCCTTCAAGGGGATTGACGGCCAGTTCGACCGCGCCGCCTATGCCGACACGTTGCGCCAGAACGGCCTGACGGAACAGCAGTTCGAATCCCGTATCCGCGACGATGCCGCGCGCGGGCTGTTGCAGACGGGTGTGATGGGGGCGACCGCCGCACCCGCCGCGATGCTGGATACGGTCATTTCCTATGAACGTGAAAACCGCAGCTTTGACTATGCGCCGCTTTCCGAAACGTTGCTGTCGGCACCTGTCCCCGACCCGACCGAGGCCGAGGTTCAGGCCGAGTATGACGCCAACCCCGCCACCTATACCACACCGGAAACCCGCAAGATCAGCTTTGTCCGGCTGACGCCGGACATGCTGCTGGACAAGGTCACAGTGGATGAGGATGCGCTTCGCGCCGCCTATGATGCACGCAGCGCCGAATTCAACCAGCCGGAACGGCGGCTTGTCGAGCGTCTGGTCTTTGGCACGCGCGATGAAGCGGATGCCGCCAAAGCCCGTCTTGATGCCGGCGAGACGGATTTCGAGGCGCTGGTTGCCGAGCGTGGGCTGACGCTTGGCGACATCGATCTGGGCGAAGTGAGCGTGACCGAACTTGGCGCGGCGGGCGATGCCGTCTTTGCCCTGACAGAGCCGGGTGTTGCTGGCCCGCTGGACAGCGACCTTGGCCCGGCCTTGTTCCGGATGAATGGCATTCTGGAAGCACAGGAAACGACGTTCGAGGAAGCCCGCGAGGATCTTTCGGGCGATATCGCTATGGATGCGGCGCGGCGCATGGTTCTGGACAACCTGTCGGATCTTGAGGATCGGCTTGCGGGTGGCGCCACGCTGGAGGACCTGGATAAGGAAACTGACATGGAACTGGGCAGCATCGCCTATTCCGAAGGCGTCAGCGACGGCATCGCGGCCTACGACAGCTTCCGTGCCGCGGCCGCCAAGGTGACCGCCGAGGATTTCCCGGAACTGGTCGAGCTGGAGGACGGCGGAATTTTCGCGCTGCGACTGGATGAATTGCAGGCCCCTGCCCTGCGTCCGCTGAACGATGTCCGCGATGCCGTTGTCGTCAACTGGCGCAAGGCCGCAACCGAAAAGGCCCTGATCGCACGGGGCGAGGAAATCGGCACCGCGCTGTCGGTCGCCGATGCGCCTGTGATCGAGGGCGTCACGCTGACCGCTGCCGGGCCGCTTGACCGTCGTGGTTTTGTCGAGGGCGTACCGCCCGAGGTGATCGCAACTGCTTTCGAGGTGGAGGCAACGGGCAAGCACCGCGTGGTGCAGACCCCGGCGGGCGTCTGGCTGGTGATCCTGCGCGACATCACCGCCGCCGACGCTGCCGATGCCGATACTGCGGCGATCCGCGAGCGCCTGTCCGAGCAACTGCGCCAGTCCATCGCCAATGACACGCTGAACCTGTTCACCAGCGCGATCGAGGCCGAGGCAGGCATTCACATCGACGAAGCGGCAGTAAATGCCGTCCACGCACAGTTCCGCTAGGGGAAGACCATGGCCCTTCTTCCGTCTTTCGACGCCTTCGAGGCGGGCTGGAACGCTGGAAAAAATCAGGTTGTCCATGCACGGCTTGCAGCCGACCTGGATACGCCTGTTTCGCTGATGCTGAAACTTGCCGGGGCACGAACCGACAGCTTCATGCTGGAATCCGTAACGGGCGGAGAGGTTCGTGGCCGCTATTCCGTTGTCGGGCTGAAACCTGACCTGATCTGGCAATGTCACGGCACCACGGCCCGGATCAACCGTCAGGCCCGGTTCGATCCCAACGTTTTCCAACCGGAAAGCATCGATCCTCTGGCATCGCTGCGTGCGCTGATCGCGGAAAGCCGGATCGATCTGCCCGCTGACCTGCCGCCCATCGCGGCCGGGCTGTTCGGCTATCTCGGCTATGACATGATCCGGCTGGTGGAGCATCTGCCCGATGTAAACCCCGATCCGCTTGGCCTGCCCGATGCGGTCATGCTGCGGCCTTCCGTGGTGGCGGTGCTGGATGGCGTGAAGGGAGAGGTAACGGTCGTTTCCCCCGCCTGGGTCGCTTCCGGCCTGTCGGCCCGCGCGGCCTATGCGCAGGCGGCAGAACGGGTGATGGATGCGGTGCGCGATCTGGATCGCAGCCCGGCGGGCGAAAGCCGCGATCTGGCCGAAGCGGCAGAGGATGCCGATCAGGCCGCCGCGATTTCGAATTTCACCAAGCCCGCCTACAAGGCCGCCGTGGAAAAGGCCAAGGACTACATCCGTGCCGGCGATATCTTTCAGGTCGTGCCAAGCCAGCGCTGGACGCGGGCGTTTCGCCGCCCGCCCTTTGCGCTGTATCGCTCGTTGCGCCGCACCAACCCGTCGCCCTTCATGTTCTTCTTCAACTTCGGCGGCTTTCAGGTGATCGGGGCCAGCCCTGAGATCCTCGTCCGCCTGCGCGATGGCGAGGTGACCGTGCGCCCCATCGCCGGAACGCGCCCGCGCGGCGCCACGCCAGACGAGGACCGCGCACTGGAAGCCGACCTTCTGGCCGACAAAAAGGAACTGGCCGAACATCTGATGCTGCTGGACCTTGGCCGGAACGACGTGGGGCGCGTGGCAAAAATCGGCAGCGTTCACCCGACAGAGAAATTCATCGTCGAGCGTTACAGCCATGTCATGCACATCGTGTCGAACGTGGTCGGGCAGATCGCAGAGGATCAGGATGCGCTGTCGGCCCTGCTGGCCGGTATGCCTGCCGGAACGGTGTCAGGTGCGCCCAAGGTGCGGGCCATGGAAATCATCGACGAACTGGAACCCGAAAAACGCGGCGTCTATGGCGGTGGCGTTGGCTATTTTGCGGCCAATGGCGAGATGGATTTCTGCATTGCGCTACGAACCGCCGTGCTGAAAGACAACGCCTTGTACATTCAGGCTGGTGGTGGTGTCGTCTATGACAGCGACCCCGAAGCCGAATACCAGGAAACGGTGAACA
>JBOFCO010000110.1:0-6622 GCA_051646105.1 Paracoccaceae bacterium | reverse complement strand
ACTTCGGCCAGCATTGGCAGTTCGACGGATGGGCTGCCCAAGACCGTCAGATAGCCGCCCGCCGCCGCCTCGCCCGCTTTCGGCATCTGTGGCACGCTGGCCGAGATGTGACCGGGCGCGCCAAAAGCAGCACCATTCTCAAAGGCATGCAGCTGGAACGAATCATCGTTTTGCCACTGGACAGCAAAGCGGCGAACGCTGGCCATATCCGGCACGTCAACTTTGGCGTCCACGGTCGGCAAACCCTTCAACGTCGCCGAAACATCACCCTTTGCGTCAAGCGCGGGCAACGCCGTGAACAAAGACCCTGTGATGCTGGTCTTGCCGGTGACGGTCAGGCCGGCATGGCGCAACACAACGCGCGTTTCGGGTGCACAAGGCGCAAGCAGCGTCAGCCCGATCATCGCATTCGGCTCGGCAGTCAGGTCCAGTGTCACAGCGCAGGCATCTTCGGTGGTCGCTGCAGCCAGCACAGGTGTTGGAGCAAGCGGATCAGTCAGCGATGCGGGAATGATGTGTTCCGGCATCTGTGCCGGTTGTGGGCTGACGGCATCAGTTGCAGCCAGTGTGATCGCAGTCTCGGGCAACAGTGCCGGGGCAGGCGTGACCGGCGCAGGCATAGCTGCGTTGATCACAGTTTCCAGTTTTGGCGTGGCTGCGGCTGTCACCACAACTACAGGTTTTTGTACGGGGGGCTCGACAGTATCGTCCTGTTCGCTTGCCACGATCGCCGCTTCAGCCGGCGTCGGCGCAGATGTAGCCATCTTCGGCGCACGCCCTTTGCCATTTTGCACGATATGACCAGCGCCAAGAGCAACAGCGACTGTTGCGAAAATCAGGGCCAGACGACGTTTACGATCCACGGATGCCTCCCACCAGGCTGTTCAAGGCCTGGGTATTGACGGCTAATGTGGGCGTTGGCGTGGCAGAACTGCGGAATGTTTCCAGCGGTTGCGGCGGCGGCAGGGCATTCCCGCCGCCGTATTGCCGCAATCAGGCAAGTTTACCGTGGCAATGCTTGAATTTTTCGCCCGAACCGCAGGGGCACGGGTCATTCCGGCCCGGGTTTCCCCATGTTGCCGGATCAGTCTCATCAAATCCTGCCAGCCGAGTCGGACTTGCCGCATCAGCCAGTGGAGCTGCCGCCAGCGCGGGCGCAGCCGCAGCCGCCGTTTCCACCGCTGGCGGCCGCGCCTGTTGTTGTGCTGTGATCTGCGCTGCCATCGCCTCTTGTTCCGCCTTGCTGATCGGCCTGACCTGACCCAGCTTTTGCGTCACATCCTGACGCAGGCTGTTCAGCATTGATTCGAACAACTGAAAGCTCTCGTTTTTGTACTCATTCAGCGGGTCGCGCTGTGCATAGCCGCGGAACCCGACCACAGATCGCAGATGTTCCAGCGTCAGCAGGTGTTCACGCCATTTCGCATCAATCGTCTGCAGCAAAAGCTGCTTTTCAATCGACTGCATTGTCTCCTTACCAAACGCCTCCGCTTTTTCCGCCATCTGCTTGTCAGACGCTTCGGCAATGCGTTCGCGGACCACGTCCTGATCGACGCCTTCCTCGGCCGCCCATTTTATCACCGGCAGATCAAGGTTCAGCTTTTCAATGCAGGCCGCGTAAAGCCCCTTGGCGTCCCACTGATCCGAATAGGACTTGGGCGGCATGTAGAAGTCCACCAGATCGGACACGACCTGATGCCGCATGTCCTCGGCTATCTCGGTAATGTCTTCAGCTTCCATGATCTCACGCCGTTGGCCAAAGATCACCTTGCGCTGGTCGTTCATCACGTCATCGAACTTCAGCAGTTGCTTGCGGATGTCAAAGTTGCGCCCTTCAACCTTCGCCTGTGCCCGCTCCAGCGATTTGTTCACCCACGGGTGAATAATCGCTTCGCCTTCCTTCATGCCCAGCTTGGACAGCACGTTATCCAGCCGCTCCGACCCGAAAATCCGCATGAGGTCGTCTTCCAGCGAAAGGAAGAACGACGACCGCCCCGGATCGCCCTGCCGCCCCGACCGCCCGCGCAGCTGATTATCGATCCGCCGCGATTCGTGCCGCTCTGTGCCCAGCACGAACAACCCGCCCGCCTCCAGCACAGCGGCCTTTTCGTCGGCATGCTCCGCTTCGATTCTTGCCCGAACTTCATCCGGGTTCAGGTGCGGATCGGCCGCAATCGCCTGCATCACGATCATCTCGACATTGCCGCCCAGCTGGATGTCCGTACCGCGTCCGGCCATATTCGTCGCAATCGTCACTGCACCCAGCTTGCCCGCATCGGCAACGATTTGCGCTTCCTGCTCATGCTGACGCGCGTTCAGAACGTTGTGGGCGATGTCTTCCTTCTTCAGCATTTCCGACAGCTGTTCCGACTTTTCAATCGACGTGGTGCCCACAAGGATCGGCTGTCCTTTTGCCGTCGCTTCCTTGATGGACGCCACGATACCTACATACTTGTCCCGTGCCGTGCGGTAGACCTGATCGTGTTCATCCTTGCGCTGGATTTCGCGGTTGGTCGGAACCTCCACCACGCCCAGCCGGTAGATTTCCATAAACTCGTCAGCCTCGGTCGAGGCCGTGCCTGTCATGCCCGCCAGTTTGTCGTACAGGCGGAAGTAGTTCTGGAAGGTGACAGAGGCCAGCGTCACATTTTCCGGCTTGATATCCACGCCTTCCTTCGCCTCGATTGCCTGATGCAAGCCATCCGACAACCGCCGCCCGCGCATCATGCGGCCTGTGAATTCATCCACCAGCATCACCTCGCCATCGCGCACGATGTATTGCTGATCGCGGTTGAACAGCTTGTGCGCACGCAGGGCCTGCGTCACATGGTGAACCAGCGTGGTGCTTTCCGGATCGTACAATGACTGCCCGTCCGGCAGCAGCCCCGCCGATGACAGGCGCTGTTCGATGAAGTCATTGCCCTCATCCGTGTAGGTCACGTTCCGTGTCTTTTCATCCAGCGTGAAGTGCTCCGGCGCGATATCCGGGATCAGGGCGTTGATCTTGGTATAAAGCTCCGACCGGTCCTGCGAAGGGCCGGAAATGATCAGCGGCGTGCGCGCCTCGTCCACCAGAATGCTGTCAACCTCGTCCACAATGGCAAAGAAATGGTCACGCTGGCGCATCCGGTCCAGCGATGGTTCCATATTGTCGCGCAGATAGTCAAAGCCCAGTTCGTTGTTCGTGGCATAGGTAATGTCACAGCGATAGGCAGCCCGCTTTTCCATTTCTTCCTGATAGGGATAGACCACCCCTGTCGTCAGACCCAGCGCTCCGTAGACCTTGCCCATCCATTCCGAGTCGCGCTTGGCCAGATAGTCGTTGACCGTCACGACATGCACGCCCTTGCCCGCCAGCGCGTTGAGGTATGCCGGAAATGTCGCCACCAGCGTCTTGCCTTCGCCCGTCTTCATTTCCGCGATGTTGCCTTGATGCAGGAATATCCCACCCATCAGCTGCACATCAAACGCCCGCAGGCCAAGCGCCCGGCGCGCCGCCTCGCGGCAGTTGGCGAATGCTTCGGGCAGCAGCGCGTCAAGGCTTTCACCCCCCTGCGCGCGACCCTGCAGCTCCGCCGTCTTGGCTTTGATCTCGTCATCCGTCAGCGCCGCAAACTGAGGCTCCAGCGCGTTGATCTGCGCGACCAGCGGGCGAACCGATTTTACCTTGCGGTCATTGGGCGTACCAAAAACCTTGCGCGCGAGCGCCCCGAAACCAAGCATGTTCTCTCCAGCCTCGCCAATCCTGACAGTATCGTGTGGGTCCGGGACTTGCCCGCCCTAACGGCCTTCCATAGAAGGGCCAAGACGGCCTGTTGGCCCATCGCACGCGACCTGTGCGATTTAGGCGACGGGACCGGGATAGTCAACGCGGCGCACATGCGCAGTGGTATCAGGAGCATGTGATATGACCAAACACTTCGGATTTGCGCTGACCGCGTTGATGATGATGACAGCCCCAATGCTGGCGCAAGATGCCAAAACCGTCGTGGCCACCGTAAACGGCACCGAGATTACACTGGGCCACATCATCGTTCTGCGGCAAAAGCTGCCGGCCGAAGTTCAAGGCCTGTCGGATGACGTGCTGTTCAAGGGCATTCTAGATCAGTTGATCCAGCAGGAGGCGCTGAAACAGTCTATGGGCGATGTCTCGGCTCTCAACACCCTCGCAATTGAAAACGACAACCGCGCATTCCTTGCTGAACAAGTCGCGCAGGATGTCATTTCGGCTGCGGTGACGGATGCTGCACTGCAGGCCGCCTATGACGCAAAGTTCGCCAACATGCCGCCCGCTACGGAATACAACGCGGCCCACATCCTTGTGGCGACCAAAGAAGAGGCCGAGAAGATCAAAGCCGAGATCGTGGCGGGCGCTGACTTTGGTGAAAAGGCGAAAGAGTTCTCGTCGGATGGCGCGGCGGCGAATGGCGGTGACTTGGGCTGGTTCGGTCTGGGCATGATGGTCAAGCCGTTTGAGGACGCGGTCGTTGCGATGAAGGCGGGCGAGGTGGCGGGCCCGGTGCAAACGGATTTCGGCTTTCACCTGATCAAGCTGAACGAAACCCGTGCGGCGGCCAAGCCGACGCTTGATGACGTGCGCGATCAGTTGGCGGCAGAGGTCGAGCAGGCAGCCATCGCGGCGCATATCAAGGGGCTGACGGACGCGGCGACGATCACCCGCCCCGGTGAGGGCATTGATCCCGCCAAGATCCGCGAAGATGCGATGGTGGGCGAGTAAATGGCAAAACAGGTCTCTCCCCTGGCCCCCAAGGACGGCTTTCCCACGCTGCCGGTGATCAAAGGTGCCGAGTTTGCCGCCGTCGAGGCTGGCGTACGCTATAAGAACCGCCGCGATGTGATGCTGGTGCGTCTTGCACCCGGCACCACCATCGCAGGCGTGTTCACCACATCGTCCACGCGCGCAGGCTGCGTGCGGGATTGTCAGGCGAAACTTGCGACCACCGTGCCCGCAGGCACCGGTGCCGCCATCGTCGTGAACTCCGGCAACTCCAACGCCTTTACTGGTGCCGTGGGCGACAAGGCAGTGGCCGGGGTCTGCGGTGGTGTGGCCACTGCTTTGGGCATTCCCGCCAGCCGTGTCTTCTCTTCCAGTACCGGCGTCATCGGCGAACCCCTGCCTTACGAACGCATCACCGCAGCCATTCCCGCACTTGTCAGCGCCCTGACCGCCGATGCCATCAGCATGGCCGCCGAGGCGATCATGACCACCGACACCTTCCCCAAAGGTGCAAGCGCCGTGGTGCAGGGCGATGGCGGGCCGATCCACATCTCCGGCATCGCCAAAGGGTCGGGCATGATTGCCCCCGATATGGCGACAATGCTCGTCTACATTTTCACCGATGCCAAAATCCCCGCCGATGCGCTGCAGGCCATGCTGTCGCGCAATGTCGGCAACACCTTCAACGCCATCACCGTTGACAGCGATACCTCCACCTCCGACGCCCTGCTCGCCTGCGCCACCGGCCAGTCGCCCGCTGCCCCAGTCACAGGCGCAGTCGCGGACGCCTTTGAATCCGCCCTGCACGGCGTCATGCGCAGCCTTGCGCATCAGGTCGTGCGCGATGGCGAAGGGGCGACCAAGTTTGTCGAGGTGCGCGTGACCGGTGCAGCGTCAGATGCCGACGCCAACAGGGTCGCCATGGCCATCGCCAATTCCCCATTGGTCAAGACTGCAGTCGCAGGCGAAGACCCCAACTGGGGCCGTATCGTCATGGCCGTCGGCAAATCCGGCGCTGAAGCCGACCGCGACAAGCTGACCATCCGCTTCGGCGACCTGACCGTTGCCGAAAACGGCTGGCGCTCGCCCGCCTATTCCGAGGAAGCCGCCGCCGCCTATATGAAGAACCAAGACCTGATCATCGCTGTCGATCTTGGCCTTGGCACAGGCTCTCGCACCGTCTGGACCTGCGATCTGACCAGCCGCTATATCGAAATCAACGCGGATTACCGATCTTGAAAACCGTTCTCGTCTCGGCGGTCGCCCTTATCGACGCCGACGGGCGCGTCCTGCTCGCCCAGCGCCCTGAAGGCAAGTCGATGGCGGGCCTGTGGGAGTTTCCCGGCGGCAAGGTCGAACCCGGTGAAACGCCGGAGGCTGCCCTGATCCGCGAACTTCACGAAGAGCTTGGCATCGACACATGGGCCTCCTGCCTCGCCCCGCTGACCTTCGCCAGCCACAGCTACGATGACTTTCATCTGCTGATGCCTTTGTTCGCCTGCCGCAAATGGCAGGGAATCGTTCAGGGGCGCGAAGGGCAGAATCTTGCCTGGGTCAAACCCGCTGCATTGCGCGACTACCCCATGCCCCCTGCCGACATTCCATTGATCCCCATACTGCGCGACTGGCTTTAAAAAGAATTTTAATCAATTGAGCGTTTGTTCAGCTTGTTGTGAAAATTTCAACTGGCTTTCTCGCGGCCAGTCGCTACGGTCCTGTGATCGGCTTGTTGGGGGATAGGCAGATGCTACGCACCATCATGGTTGGCAGTTGTGTGTCCATTCAGGGCCTGCTCGTAAGGCAGCTTTCCGATGGAAAGATCGTTGTGAAGGTTGATGATCAGACCTTCACCGGCTTTCCCGTCACGCCGGCACGCAAGCAATA
>JBOFCO010000069.1:0-13377 GCA_051646105.1 Paracoccaceae bacterium | reverse complement strand
TGATCTTCGGGGATCAGACCCATGGCAACCAGCTTGTCCAGCAGCGCGTTGCCACCGGCAAGCTGCAGGCTGACCTTTCCAACCGGCTTCGGCATGCCCGGATAGGTGGTCGTGTCTGCGTTGTCGAAAGTCAGGGCGCCATTGCCTGTCAGCTCTGCCCCGACCGCTTTCAGTTGCAGGGCATTGATGTTCAGGCTGTCGATCTGACCAGGGGCCGGTGCGCCGGGCGCAGTGGTGGCCGGATCAAAGAAATCTGCCGTCAGCGTCGCGGTGCCGTTGGTGTCGACCACCAGCGAAACCGGATCATGGGGCAGTTGGGCGGTCGGGTCGACCATGGCCCACAGCTCGTCGTTCATCGAAAGCTCGACCAGCTTGGTCACGTACCGGAAATCCTGCGGCGCATCGCCCTTGCTGACCGGCATCAGCAGGTCAAAGCTCATCTCAGTGCCGGTCAGGTTGATCGGAAAGGGGATCTGGGCACCGGCGACGGAAAGCGCGACATTGTGCGATCCACCTGCATAGGACAGTTTCGTCTTGTCCATGTTGAAGGCGAGGCTGCTGTCGGCGGCCGCGAAGTTGCCGGTGACCTCTCCCGAGGCGTCGGTGGCCTTGAAGTCATAGTTGACCTTGCCGGTGGTGACAGTGCCGTTGCCAGCGAAACCGGCACCCAGCGCGGCACCCATGTCGGCCATGTTGATCATGCCGGGGATGATCGAATCCGACTTGCCCTTCACCGTTTCGGCCGTGCCGATCAGGCTGAAGTTGTTGCCAGCCTCGGCGTCGGTAACCGCCACATTCACATTCATGGCGTCTGCGGCAAATTCCGTGGCCAGCGTACGGGTTTCACCCGTCTTGCTGATATAGGTGCCGGTCATGTTGGTGATGCCTGCATCGATCTTGGCATCGACCGGCTTGCCGTCGACCGTCATGTTGGTGACTGCCAGCCCCACGCTTGGCGCGGTGATCGCGTAGGCGATTTCGCCCGCGCCGCCGGAGGCGACCATCTTGGCGTCCGGCATCTTGACGAGCAGATTCAGGTCAAGCGCCTCGCCCTCCGCAGGTTTGGATTTCACCACCAGCGGATATTCGGGTGACAGTGTGATTTCCACCGTGCCGTCGCCGACATCACGGAAGCGCACTTCATCAATCGAACCGGTGAAAGACCCATCGGGAACTTCAGAGGAAATTGTGACGTTGCTCAGTTTCAGCGTATCGCCTTCGACCGCCTCGGCGCCTGCTGTCATCGTCTGGCCGATGCTTGCGGAATAGTCCTTCCAGTCCTGCCAGACCTGGGCTGCGGTAACTTCCGCTTGTGCAGAGGTCGTGCCAAGCAGAAGCGCCAGCGTGCCGACGCGCAGAATATTGTTCGAGTGTGCCATAATGAACCCTTCATCTAAAGTCGGGCCGACAATTATCTGCCGCTTACGGGGCGTCAAGTCTTTCCGGGGGGCTGGCCTGATGCCGCGCATCCTGTCATGACTGCACCTGCAGAAATTGAAACAATTCGGGGCCAGCATGATTGATGTCGCAGATTCAGGTGGTATCCGCACCATCCGTCTGGCCCGTCCCGAAAAGGCGAATGCGCTGACCGCCGGACTTCTGAACGCCGTGGCAGAGGCTGCGGAAGAGGCGACCCGGAACGGCAACCTGCGCGGCCTGATCCTGACCGGAACCGGCAAGGTTTTTTCAGCCGGGGCCGATCTTGACGAAATCGGAAAGGGCCTTGCCACCGATCCTGCATGGGGGAGGGCAGCGCGTGCACTTGCAGATTTTCCTTGTCTGTCAGTTGCCTGCCTGAATGGCACCCTTGCGGGCGGCGCGTTCGGGCTTGCCCTGGCCTGTGATCTGCGCGTATCGGTGCCGCAGGCGAGTTTCTTTTATCCGGTGATGCGGCTTGGCAATTTTCCGCAGCCACCGGATGCACCCCGGATGGCGTCACTGGTTGGTCCGTCACGTGCGAAACTGCTGTTGCTCGCAGGTCAGAAGATCGGTGCCGAGGAGGCCCTGCAATGGGGTCTGATCGACCGCATCTTTTCTGCTGACCGGCTGGAAGAAGACACCCGCGCGTTGTTCGCGCCCTCCTTTGAAGCGCCGGATGGTCATGCTGCGAGACTTAAAACCCACTGTTTTCAGCCCGCCGGGCTGACGTAAATGTGACCTTGCCAAGTGCCCCATTTTTCCGGGGCATCCCCCCAAAAATCCGGGCCGGAGGCAGAACGTCATGGAAAGCGGAACGACATTCGGCGACACGATCCTCGTCTACATCCAACAAGGTAAAGAACTTGCGCTGATATGGCTGGCCAGTCCGGCGGCCTGGTCGCAGTTCGCTTTGCTGGTGGCAGCCTTTGCATTGGCATGGCTTATCTCGGTCCGTCTGCGACCACGGCTTGAAAGGTTTCTGTCGCGTGATTTCAGCCGCCTGGGGCGGTTTCGGGCGGTCGTGCCGTTTGTTGTCAGCCTTTTGCCGCTGACACTGCCACTTCTGGCCTATGGTCTGACGGCGGCAGGCGAAGGGTTGACCCGGTCACTATTCGGGTCCGGTGCGGTGATCGCCTTTGGCAAGCGGGTGTTTCTGTTCCTCGCTGTGCGGGTTTTCGTGCGCAATGTCCTGACCGATCCGTTCCTGAAGCTGCTCGGGCGCTATGTTCTTTTGCCCATCGCCGCCCTTTACACCTTTGATCTGCTGGACGACACGAGTGCTTGGCTGAACGGCATGACCGTTTCGCTTGGCAATATCTCTTTCACGGCGATGGCGCTGATCCGGGGGCTGATCGCGGGCAGCCTGCTGTTCTGGCTGGGCAACTGGTCGAACCGGCAAAGCAGCGACTACATCAAGGCGCAGGAAGAACTGCGCCCCGCGACCCGCGAACTGGCCAGCAAGGCGGTCGAGCTGGTGATCTTTGGCGCGGCCTTCCTTTTGCTGATGAACATCATGGGCATCGACCTGACGGCACTTGCTGTCATCGGTGGTGCGCTTGGCGTTGGCATCGGCCTTGGCCTGCAACAGATTGCGGCCAATTTCATCAGCGGCATCATCCTTCTGGTCGAAGGGCAGACGACCGTCGGCGATTATGTGGAACTGGACGGCGGTGAAAAAGGCACAATCGTCAGGATGACCGCGCGCGCCTGTGTTCTGGAAACTTTCGATGGCAAGTGGATCGTGGTGCCCAACGAACACTTCATCACCAGCCGCGTGGTGAACTATTCGGATCAGGGCAGTGCCAACAGGTATGAGGTGGCTTTTTCCGTCAGTTATGACACCGATATCAACAAAGTGCCGGATATCGTGGAAAAAGCCGTTTCGGTGTTACCTTTCGTGCTGGATGCGCCGGCAGCGCCGGATTGCGAACTGGTGGCGTTCGGCGAGTCTTCGGTAGACTTCACGGTGGAATACTGGGTCAACGGTATCGATGACGGTAAAAACAAGTATCGTTCGCCGGTCATGTTCGCGATCTGGAACGCGCTGAAGGATGCGGATGTGGAAATGCCCTATCCGCATCGTGTGGTAGAGATCAGGGGCAAGGTGCCCGTTTGAGAGAGTATGGCGTGGCGGAACGGTTTGACGGTGTGTTGGTCATCGGGGCCGGACCCGCAGGATTGATGGCCGCAGAAACGCTGGTCGCTGCCGGGGTGCAGGTGCGTGTGCTGGAAGCAAAGGCCAGCCCGGCGCGGAAATTCCTGATGGCGGGGAAGTCCGGGCTGAACCTGACCAAGGATGAACAGCTTGCCGTTTTCACTGCCCGCTATGACAGCGACTGGCTGGCGCCTCTGCTGGCAGACTTTGGCCCGGAACAGGTTCGCAAATGGGCGGAAGGGCTGGGTGCGGCGCTGTTCACCGGCAGCACAGGGCGCGTGTTTCCTGTAGCGATGAAGGCATCCCCCCTGCTGCGCGCCTGGCTGGCGCGCCTGGATGCGGCGGGGGTTGACCTGCGCCGCCGCTGGCGGTGGACAGGACTTGATGGTGATGCGCATGTTTTCGACACGCCAGAGGGGTCGCGCCGCATCTGCCCTCTTGCGACCGTCCTGGCGCTGGGCGGTGCAAGCTGGTCGCGGCTGGGGTCCGATGCTGCCTGGGTTCCGTGGCTGACAGGGAAAGGCGTGGAAATCACGCCCTTTGCTGCCTCGAATGTCGGGCTGCGGGTCGCGTGGTCGCCCCATATGACCACGCATTTCGGACAGCCGGTCAAGGGGATCGCTCTGTTCGCCGATGGGCAAAGCAGTCGGGGCGAACTGGTGATTTCCGCTGCAGGGTTGGAAGGTGGCGGCATCTATGCCTTGTCAGCGACTTTGCGCGACGGGGCGGCGCTTACCATAGACCTGTTGCCTGACAGGGGCGTGGACAATCTGACCGGCGCACTGACCAGGCGCGGCAAGGACAGTCTTGCGAACCACCTGCGCAAGGCGCTGCGCCTGTCGCCTGCAAAAATCGCGTTGCTTCAGGAATGGGGCCGCCCGCTGCCAGCCGACCCACGGGCACTTGCGACGCTTCTCAAAACGCTGCCGGTACGCCACCAGGGACCGCGCCCGATGGACGAGGCGATTTCAACCGCTGGCGGCATCGCACACACCGCATTGACTGAGGCACTGGAGTTGCGCGCCGTTCCCGGCGTCTTTGCCTGTGGCGAGATGCTGGACTGGGATGCGCCAACGGGTGGCTATCTGCTGACGGCCTGCCTTGCCACAGGACGCCATGCCGGCGCTGCGGCGGCGGCCTTTGTGAAAAACCGTTGATTTACCGGGTCGAAGCCCCCAATGCTCCGCGGCAGATGACCAAAGGTGGAATGCGATGACCGATGCCCCCGTTCAAAAGGCGAAACTGTCAAAACCGCAGCGGCTGCTGCGACTTTTGAAGGCGACCCTTGACCCACGGGCACTGGCGCATCTGTTCAAGGTCATCAACTATTACAACTATACCCATGTCGCGGAGCTGCGGCAGGCGCATATCGGCAAGGGCGCAAAGATCAGCCCCACCGCCAGCTTTGCCAACGCCCGCAATCTGTATATCGGCGACAGGGTCAGCATCGGCGCAAATGTCAGCCTGTGGGCCGGAAACGGCAGCGCGCGGATCGTTCTGGGCGATGATGTGCTGTTTGCCCCGAACGTGCTGGTGACAACATCCAATTACCGGTTCAACGAAGGCAGCCCGGTGACGGAACAGGCGATGGATGAAGCCGACGTGGTGATCGGCAATGATGTCTGGCTGGGATATGGGGCAATCGTCCTGCCCGGTGTGAAAATCGGCGATCGGGCAATCATCGGCGCGGGGGCGCTGGTGCGCAAGGATGTGCCGCCGAACGGTATCGCGGTGGGCAATCCGGCCCGCGTCGTGGGCACCCGAGACGATCCGCAGGGCTTGGCGCGGCCCTGACCCTGTGGCAATCTCCACTCAGGGAGAATGGCGATGACAGACCGGCAATCCGGGCCCGCCGTGCTTTCCGGGGGCAATCCGCAAATACCGAAGGGCTACGGCGATGCGCCGGTGGAGGCCTATCTGGCCGCAATTCCGGGCTGGAAGCAGGATGTCGGCTACCTGCTTGACCGGCTGATCGTTGCCGCAGTCCCGCAGGTCAGCAAGGCGGTGAAATGGAACACGCCGCTTTACGGGATCGAGGGGCAGGGCTGGTTCGTGAGCTATCACTGCTTCGACCGCTACATGAAGGTCGGGTTTTTCCGGGGCGGCTTGCTTGACCCCACGCCGCCAGTGGCGTCGAAACAGAAGGATGTCCGCTATCTGCATGTGCACGAGGGCGAGGTTCTGGACAAGGCGCAGTTCACCGACTGGATAAAACAGGCCAGCCGTTTGCCGGGGGAAAAGATGTGACGGAGGACAGCGAAAGCGCACCGGTGCTCATTGATCGCCGTATCGCGGAACTGGGCGACTGGCGCGGTGCGATGCTGGCACATGTGCGTGCGCTGATACAGACAGCCGACCCTGAGGTGATCGAGGAATGGAAATGGCGCGGCGTTCCGGTCTGGTCACGGCACGGCATCATCTGCACGGGCGAAACCTACAAGGCGGTGGTCAAGCTGACCTTTGCCCAAGGTGCGTCGCTGGACGATCCCGCTGGATTGTTCAACGCCAGCATGGAAGGCAACACCCGCCGGGCCATCGATATTCATCAGGGCGAAGACCTGAACGATACGGCCTTCACCGCGCTTGTGCGCGCGGCCATTTCCCATAACGCCGCGAAAGCTGCCCAGCGCAAAAAGCGCTGAGTTCAGCGCCCGCGCGGCATTTCCACCAGCCGCATCAGCGCACGTTCGATCAGCGCCATCCCCGGCGCTTTCGAGGTAGAGCGTAGTGTCAAATCGGTTTCGATCAGATGCGCCAGCGCCTTTTCCAGTGCCAGCACACCCCAGGCCTGTGCCTGTCGCGCCATACGGTCGCGGCGGGGGCCGAACACGGGCGGACGCATCCGCGCCAGCCCCGCGCCGGCCCCGCCGGGATCGCTGGCCGCTGCATGAAGCGCCCTGAAATGTCGTTCCGCCCCGATGCACAATGTCACCGGACTAACCCCCTGCCCCTCCAGCCGCCGCATGATCGCGCCAAGGGCATCGCGCTGCCCCTCTGCCACAAGGTTCAGGGCATCGTCGACTTCAGCCTCGACCGTGGCAGGGGCGGAAAGCGCCACCTCGGAGGGTGTCAGTGGTGTGACATCGCCCCATTTGTACAGCCCGATCTTTTCGACGGTCTGCCGGAAATCGCCGGGATCGAGCGCACGGGACAGGGCGACAAGATCGGTCATCGCGGCGGGATCGATGGCTTTCAGCCCGGCGCGGATCAATTCCGCCTCGATCTCCTCTTTAGTGGGGGGATCGTCGTAGATACCGATGGCAACGGCATTGCCGTTATCCTCGAACACTTTCCGAAGCGCCGATTTGGCCGTCAGATTGCCCGCCGTCACCACAAGCGTGGCATCACCCGGCCGCCAGTCCGACAATGCCGCGCGAAGAACATCCGAAAGCCCGTCGGCGGCATCCTCGACAAAAGCAACACGCGGACCGGGAAAGAACCCCTGCGCCTTGACCGCATCGATGACCAGCACGGAATCCTTGCGCAGATCGGCGGCGGGAATGCGGGTCAGCCGCATTTCGGCTTCGCCCTCCGGTCCGATCAGTGCTGCGATGGCTTCCTGCCGCTTCAGCGCCACGCGCATCGCATCCGCGCCAAAGATCAACAGCCCCGCGCGGCCCGAATCGGGCTTGGCCAGATAGCGCGAGGCTTCTCGCCCCGAAAGCTTCATTTCCCCCAGCGCCCCGAGGAGGCGACAAGCTGGGTAACGATCTGGTCAGCAAGCAGCCGCATCAGCCGCGTCTGCGCATCCTGACGTGCGGCCTCGGTGCCCAGCATGCTGCCGGTTGCGGCATAGGCGGTGAAACTGTCGACGACACCCGCCGCGATCTCGGCCCCGTCATCCCGCTTGCGCAGGCTGTATTCGACGCTGCCAGCCAGATTATAACGGGTGATGGCGTTTTCCGCCGTGATTCCCAACCCCTGCGCCTTGGTCGTGATGCGATACACCAGGACATAGGCAGGGTTTTCAGGCCGCCCCAGGCGTTCCTCCAGTCGTTCGACCAGATCGAACCCGTCCTTGTCGGTCGGATCATTGACGTGGATCGTGCCAAGCAGTTTCCGCGCCGGGCCGCCCGGCCCATAGGCAGGCTGGAACCCGCAGCCTGCAAGCGCGAGAAGTCCCGAAAGAAAGATGCGGCGGTCAGACAACCACATTGACGATGCGCCCCGGCACGACGATCAGCTTTTTCACCGGCTGCCCGCCCAGAAACTTCACCACATCCTCATCCGCCAGCACCAGCTTTTCAACCTGATCTGCGGGCATATCCTTCGGCACGCTGATTTCCGCCCGCCGCTTGCCGTTGATCTGGATCGGCAGGGTCACTGTATCGTCGACCAGCATCGCAGGGTCAGCCTTGGGCCATGCCGCCTGCGCGACCAGCCCCTGCCCGCCCAGCATTTCCCAGACATCTTCGGCCAGATGCGGCACCATCGGCGACAGAAGCTGCGCCATCACCAGCATCGCCTGCCGCTTGGCCGTGGCAGAGGCATCGGATTTCGAGAAGGTATTGGCAAATTCGTACAGCTTCGCCACCGACTTGTTGAAGGCGAAGTTCTCGATCCCGTGCGTCACATCGGCAATCGCGCGGTGCATCGCTTTCAGCAGCGCTGCGTCATGGGCGGGGTCGCCCTCGCCGCGAGAGTTCACTTCCGACGCCAGCCGCCAGACCCGGCCAAGGAACTTGAACGCGGCCTCCGCGCCAGAGGATGTCCATTCCACATCGCGCTCCGGCGGGCTGTCGGACATCACGAACCAGCGCGCGGTGTCTGCGCCAAAGGCCGCGATGATCGCCAAAGGGTCGACGACGTTCTTCTTTGATTTCGACATCTTGGCAGAGGGGATGATTTCGACTGCCGTGCCGTCAGCAAGCTTTCCGTCTATCACATCCTCCGGCAGGTGATAGACCGGGCGGCCTTGCGCATCGGTCGTCTTGTAAATTTCATGCGTCACCATGCCCTGCGTGAACAGCGCATTGAACGGCTCTATCGCCTTGGCGGGCAGGTGGCCGGTCTGGTGCATGGCGCGGGCAAAGAAGCGGGAATAGAGCAGGTGCAGGATCGCGTGCTCGATCCCGCCGATATACTGATCGACGTTCATCCAGTAATCGGCATCCTCTGCCACCGTCGGCGTCTTGGCACTCGGCGCGGTGAAGCGGGCGTAATACCAGGACGAATCGACGAAGGTATCCATCGTGTCCGTCTCGCGCCGCGCTTTCGCCCCGCATGTCGGGCAGGGCACATCGCGCCAGGTCGGGTGCCGGTCCAGCGGGTTGCCGGGCACGTCGAAGGTCACGTCATAGGGCAGTTCGACCGGCAGGTTCTCTTTCCTCTCCGGCACCACGCCACAGCTTTCGCAATGCACCACCGGAATCGGGCAGCCCCAGTAGCGTTGCCGGCTGACCCCCCAGTCGCGTAGGCGGTAGTTGGTGACACCCCGCCCGATGCCCTTGGCCTCGCAAGCAACAATCGCGGCGTCAACAGCGGCATCGCCGGTCTGCACCACGTCGCCCGCGAAACCGCGAACATACTGAACCCGCTCGGATTTCAGCGGCACGAAGGCTTCGCTCAGTGTGACTTCCTTGGCACCCTCCGCCACGAACACCGGCAGTATAGCCAGCCCATATTTCGTCGCAAACTCGAAATCCCGCTGGTCATGCGCGGGGCAACCGAAGATCGCCCCGGTGCCGTAATCCATCAGCACGAAATTGGCGATATAGACCGGCAGTTCCCAATCCGGGTCCAGCGGGTGCCGCACGCGGATGCCGGTATCAAGGCCCAGCTTTTCCGCCGTCTCGATCGCTTCGGCAGAGGTTCCGCCACGGCGGCATTCGGCCACGAATTCCGCGATCTTCGGATCATGCCGTTCCAGATGCTTGGCCAGCGGATGATCCGGGCTGATCGCGGCGAAAGACGCGCCCATCAGCGTGTCGGGCCGCGTTGTATACACCTCGATCCGGTCGAACCCGTCTGGTGCACCGATGGTCGAGAATGCAAACTGCAACCCGCGCGACTGGCCGATCCAGTTCGCCTGCATCAGCCGCACCTTTTCGGGCCAATCCTTCAACCCGTCCAGCGCCGCCAGCAATTCCGCCGAGAAATCGGAAATGCGGAAAAACCATTGCGTCAGTTCCCGCCGTTCCACCACCGCGCCAGACCGCCAGCCCTTGCCGTCGATCACCTGCTCGTTCGCCAGCACGGTCATGTCGACCGGATCCCAGTTCACCACCGCGTTCTTGCGATAGACCAGACCCTTTTCCATCATGTCGATGAACATCGCCTGCTGCTGGCCGTAATATTCCGGGTCGCAGGTGGCGAATTCGCGGGACCAGTCGATGGACAGGCCCAAAGGCTTCATCTGGCCGCGCATGTCGGCGATGTTGCCATATGTCCAGTCCTTCGGATGCCCGCCGCGCTCCATAGCGGCATTCTCGGCGGGCATGCCAAAGGCATCCCAGCCCATCGGATGCAGCACCGAATACCCTTGCGCGGCCTTGGCGCGCGCCACCACGTCGCCCATCGTATAGTTGCGCACATGGCCCATGTGGATGCGCCCCGACGGATAGGGGAACATCTCCAGCACGTAATACTTGGGCTTCTTCGCATCGCGCCGCGCGGTGAAAACCCCGGCCTTGTCCCAGGCCTCCTGCCATTTCTTTTCGCTGGTGGCGGGATCGTAGCGCGACATCGGGGCATTCCTTCGGGAAAACATCGCGCCGGTTATACAGGGCGAAAGCCCAAGGTCCAGTGCCCGCCGGACACTGGCGCTGTTTCAGTATCCGGGATCGCGCGGTGCGCCGCCCTTACAGCCTGCTGTCGCGGATGCGCAACTGGCGGGCGCGAGTCAGGATCGCGTCTTCGACCGCGCGTGCGGTTTCGGCGGATACGGCGCCGCCCCTGCTTTCCAGCGACACCTTCAGCGATCGCGCATCCAGTGCCGGATCATTGACCAGCACCGTGGCGCGATAGGCCCGCCCGCCGCCGGGCGGTGTACCGTAGCCCGTAACGATCACGCCCGAGAACGGGTCGACCTGTTCCTTGGGCAGGAAATCCAGAACCTCAAGCGCGGCCTGCCATATATACTTGTTCACCTCGACCGTGGTGTTCGGGTTGTCACGGTCCGCGAACAGGTCGAAAAAGCTGGATTGCCGCTTTTCGGCAGGCGCGGCTGCAATGCGTTCCTGCGGCAGGTCGGTCTGGTTGGCAGCGCGGTTGCCGAACAGTCCGCCACCGCCACAACCCGCCAGCAGGCCCAGAAGGCCGATCAACCCTGCTGTCCGACCGATTCTCTTCGCCTGCATGGTGCCGCAATCCCCCAAAGCCCGCCCTTGCCCGCATATGTATAGATGACCGGCAGGCAGGGCCTTGGCGTTGTCTAGCCCGGTAACCCCTGCCGGACAAGGCTTTTCAGGGCCGCGCGTGGCGGCCTTTGCAGCAAGGCTTTCGCGTGTCATGAACCGCTTGCGCGGACCTTTGCCGATGCCCGCGGAATCACTGTGGCAAAGCTGCACCATCGGTTACGTCTTTCCCCGTGGCCCTTTCGCAGCCGTTGCAATGAAACGAGCCAGCGGCGAAATAGGGTCCATACCCAGTTCGGATTCTCCTGAGTTGGGCGCATTCTGAGAGACAACGAGGGAATGTCCAAAATGAAAAAAGTTCTTCTCGCGACCTCGGCACTGGTTCTGACGGCTGGCGTTGCCGCTGCGGAAGTGTCGGTTTCGGCGAAAACCCGTATGGGTGTCGTGTATGACGGCGAAGATGCCGCCTATTCGTCCCGCGTTCGCGTGATTTTCTCGGGCGAAGGTGAAACCGATGGCGGTCTGACCTTCGGCTTCGAAGTGCGCAACGACCAGTCGGGCGTGGGCAACACTGCCAACGGCGACTCGACCGTCTGGCTGAAAGGCGCCTTCGGCAAGCTCGTCATGGGCGACACCGGCAATGCTGCTGACATCCTGGTTGGTCAGGTTTCGGGCGTGGGCTACACCGGCCTGGGCGACTACAACGAAATCGGCTGGCTCGGCAAGGACGTGACCGGTGCGTACTATGAGTATGCCGCTGGCAACCTGACCTTCGGTCTGGGCCTGGGTCAGACCATCGACACCAACCTCAATGCAGCTGACGATGACTTCGCTTCGGTTGCCGTGAAGTACGCTGCTGGTGACTACTCGGTCGCTCTGGGCTACGAAGACAACGCAACCGACGACGAACTGTCGCTCTCCGGTTCGGCTGCCTTCGATCCGGTCACTGTCAAGGCCAAGATCGTTGACCGTGACAGCGCTGCTGATATGGCGATCGCTCTCTCGGTTGACTACGCTGTGAACTCGGCCACCACCGTGACCGCTTTCGCGACCCAGAACCAGGACTTCGCTGACAACGACACCTTCGGTATCGGTGCTTCCTACGATCTGGGCGGCGGCGCGAGCCTTCTCGGCGGTATCGTCGACAACGGCACCGACACCATCGCCGACCTCGGCGTTCAGCTGAACTTCTGATCCAGTCTGACCGCAAGGTTTATGGAAAGAGCGGGCGAAAGCCCGCTCTTTTCTTTTGACGGCTCCGTTGAACGGATAAGGCGATGTCCCTTGACGATATAAAAGACCGGATGCGGACGGCGCTGCGTATGGCAGGGCGCGCTGAAGGTTCTGCCACCCTGATTGCTGTTTCGAAAATCCAGCCCCCCGCACGGGTCGAGGCAGTTCTGCAAGCCGGGCATCGGGTTTTCGGGGAAAATTATGTGCAGGAAGCGCAGGCGAAATGGCCCGCATGGCGTGACCGCTTTCCCGGTGTGGCATTGCACATGATCGGCCCCCTGCAAACCAACAAGGCGAAGGCTGCCGTCGATCTGTTCGACGCGATCCATACGCTTGATCGCCCGTCGCTGGCGGAAAAGCTGGCGCGGCTGGCGCAGGAACGCGGCACCTGTCCGAACCTGTTCGTGCAGGTAAACACCGGCGCCGAACCGCAAAAGGCCGGCGTGCTGCCGGAAGCGGTGGATGACTTCATAGCCTTCTGTCGCGGGCTTGATCTGCCCGTGGCGGGCCTGATGTGTATCCCGCCAGAGGGGGAGGACAGCCGCCCGCATTTTCGAACGCTGGCCGGGATCGCCGCGCGCAATGACCTTTCCGGGCTGTCGATGGGCATGTCGGCGGATTTCGAAACAGCACTGGCCGAGGGGGCAACCCATATCCGCGTCGGCAGCGCCATTTTCGGGGCGCGGGACTACAGCCGCTGAACCTTACAGCAGCCAGACCCGCGCATAGGGCGGCAGGGCAATCACGCCGCCATCGGTCGGAACCGGTGCATCATGCAATGCGTCGTGGAGCAGCGTCAGACCCTGATCGCGCGCCCAAGTCTCCGGCACATGCCGCCAGTCCTCGGTAAAGTTGTAAAGCCCGATCAGCGGCCCGGTCGGCGCGATACGAGCAACCGCAAGGATGCCATCCTGCCCGCTGTCCAGCACGCGCGTCGGATAGCCGGCATGAAGCTGCGGCGTGGCCTTCCGTCGCGCAAGAATATGCTGCACGCCGCGAAAGACCCGCGCGGATGGCGTTTCATCCTGCCCGTGCCGGGATGCCATGGCCCAGTCCATTCGCGGTCGGTGAATCCAGCGGCTGTCATGGGCGTGTTCCGGCACATCGCGATAGCTGTGATCGTTCAGAAGGCCCAGTTCGTCGCCCATATAGATCAGCGGTATCCCCCCGAACCCCGCGATCAGCGCATGACCCATCAGAATGCGATGGACCGCCAGATCAATGGCCCCCGCATCGCTCGCCGCAATTGCCTTTTCCAATCCCGCAAGGCTGGCA
>JBOFCO010000049.1:0-11941 GCA_051646105.1 Paracoccaceae bacterium | reverse complement strand
GTGCTTCTGATCGAGGCGCATCGCGGTTTGACAGAGGGCGTTGCCGCCATTCTGGAAACCTTGCGCGAAAGGTTGGAAGGGCGGCCCGTTGCGCTGGCGATCAACAAGATCGACCGGGTCAAGGCCGAAAGCCTGCTGGCACTGACACAAGAGATGAACGAGGCTTTCCCGTTCGTGAAGACCTTCATGATTTCTGCCGAGCGCGGCCACGGCGTACCTGCGTTGAAGCAATGGATCGCGGGCGAGTTGCCCGAAGGCCCGTGGTTTTACCCCGAGGATCAGATTGCCGATGTGCCGATGCGCAACATCGCGGCAGAGATCACCCGCGAAAAGCTGACCCTGCGCCTGCATGAGGAACTGCCGTATCAGTTGACGGTGGAAACAGAGATGTGGACAGACCGCCCCGACGGCACCACCCGCGTCGATCAGGTGATCTATGTGGCGCGGGACGGGCACAAGGGCATCGTGCTTGGTCATGGTGGCGAAACCATCAAGGCGATCAGTCAGGCATCACGCGCGGAGCTTTCCGAATTTCTGGGCCGCACCGTGCATCTGTTCCTTCAGGTGAAGGTGCGCCCGAACTGGCTGGAAGAACGGGCGCGCTATTCCGAGATGGGGCTGGACTTCAAGGATGGCGACTGAACCGCGCCTGACCGCCGGTTTCTGGGTCGCCGCCTATCTGGCGCGGCTGCAACTGGCGGCGATCCCGGTCTTTGTCACCCGGCGCGGGGATGAAACGGCGGGCGCAGTGCTGGTGAAATGCGCGACTCTGGACGGCAATGCGGTTCTGTGGCGGCGTGAATGGGATCTGATGACGGACCGGCGGGAATGGCGACAGATCAGCGCCGGGCCAGAGCCGGAGGTGGATGCGCTGACGCAGCGCGAGGCAGGACGCGATCCCGACCTGTGGCTGATCGAGGTTGAAGACCGGCAGGGTCGGACACTGCTGGATGAACCGGGCTTGTAAGCCGCTCAGGCGTCTTCCCGGCGCAGCACGCGGGCAATCAGCACCAGCGCCACCCCGATACCCGCCGAAACGACGATAAGGAAAACGGCGGCAAGGGCAGGGCCGGTGGCGCTTTCGCTGGCATCGGCATATGGGCTGCCCGCACCGCCGGTCAGGGCTGTCCGCAGCAAGGCATAGGCCGCAAAGACCGCTGGCCAGATCAGCCACACCGATACATCGTCCATGTCCAGCGTTGATTTTCTGGCATGAAACAACCAGAACACCCCCGTCAGTAGCGGTGTCGCACCGTAAAGCCCGATGTCGGCGACGACACGCAGTTTCGGGTCCAGCCCATCAGCCCTGAAACCGGCCAGATAGATCGCCCCGGCGGCCAGTGCCCAGACCGTCAGCGCCCCTGCCTGCTTGGCATTCAGATCCACGCCCAGTGCCGCTGCGCCCAGCAGCCAGGCAACAAGCAATGCGGTCAGCACGGCGTAATCAGCAGCGAGAGTCCACAACAGCGCTGGGCCCCCGCCGGTTTCCGCCTGCGCGGCGCCCATGCGCAGCAAAACCGAGAGCAAGGCTACAGCCGCGACCAGACCAGCAAGGAACCGACCGGATTCTCGCATGCGCTCCTCGGCATGATTCCATCACAGATTGAACCCATTCGAACTTTCTGCAAGCTGCTTGATCCTTTCAAAAGGGGGATTTCACGCATTTGCGTTCCAGCACGGTCGCGGATCAGGGTCGTCAGCGCTTGTCTGGTGATGCTTCAACCGTGATAGTCAGCGGATGGAATGGCAGGGCGAAGGTGTAGTGCTTGCGGCGCGGCCGCACGGGGAAACGTCCGCCATCGTCGAGGCGATGACGGCGACCCATGGCAGGCATCTGGGGATTGTAGCGGGCGGCGCGTCGCGGCGCATGGCGCCGGTTTTGCAGCCGGGTGCGCAGGTACAGCTTGTCTGGCGCGCGCGGTTGGGCGAGCATCTGGGCAGTTTTCGGGTGGAGCCCCTGCGTGACAGGGCGGCATCACTGTTCGATGACCGCGCTGCGCTGGCGGCCCTGTCCTCTGTCACGGCGCTGCTGTCCCGTTTTTTGCCAGAACGCGACCCGCATCCGGCGCTATACGAGACCAGTCTTGGACTTATGGATTCACTTGGAACCGCAGAAGACTGGCCCGCGCGCTATCTGCGCTGGGAAATGCAGATGCTGGAGGATATGGGCTTTGCGCTGGAGCTGACGCGCTGTGCGGTGACGGGCGTGCGCGATGATCTGGTATTCATCAGTCCGCGCACGGGCCGGGCTGTCAGCCGAAAAGGGGCAGGCGACTGGGCAGAACGCCTGCTGCCGTTGCCGGACTGCTTGCTGGGGCAGGGGCCTGCCACATCCGGGGAGCTTGCTGAAGGGCTGGCGGTGACGGGGCATTTCCTGTCGCGCGCGCTTGCGGAAATGATGCCCGATCAGACGCTGCCGTCGGCACGGGGACGGCTGGTTGATCTGCTGTCCCGGCGTTGACTAAAGGTTCCTGGTCCTTATCACCTCTGCCGCAGTGGCCAGAACCGCCTGTTCCGGCGGGGTGAAAGACATGGCCAGCTCTGTCCTGGCGCGCAGGTTCGAAACCTGTTCCAGACGGCCCAGATGCGGGACAATTCCCCGGATCGATCCGTCGAACATGCCCATGAACCGCATAAGAAGGTCGGGGGCGGTGCGCGTGGGAATGCGGCGCGCCGGATAAGCGGCCTTGAGCGCTGCCGTTATCTGCGACATCCACAGCGATCCGGCCACGGCGGCATAACGTTTGCCGGCGGTATCGGCACGTTCCAGCGCGCGGGCGTGCATCTCTGCCACATCGCGCACATCTACCACCGGAAAGCCATAACGCGGCACCATCGGGTCACGGCCTTTCAGCATACGTTCGATCAGCCCGACAGAAGCGCCATATTCGCCGTCAAGCGGCGGGCCAAGAATGAACCCGGGATTGATCGTCGTCAGCGACAGGTTGTTGGATGCAGCAAAATCCCAGGCGGCGCGTTCGGCAAGGATTTTCGATCTGGCATAAGCCCCCGTATGGGGTGAGGCGGCATCAGCCCAGTCGTCTTCGGTGTGTTCGCGCGTTCCAGCGCCAAGAATGGCAACGGTTGAAGATGTGAGCACGACACGGGTTATGCCCGCAGCCTGTGCGGCACCAAGGGCGCGCAATGTGCCATCGACCGCCGGGCGGATCAGATCGTTTTCATCTTTTGGCGAAGAGAGCGGAAATGGGGACGCGGTATGCACAAGCGCATCGCAGCCTGCCATCACATCCGCCCAGCCGTCATCCGCCGTCAGGTCCAGCGTGACCACATTCAGCCGGTCAAGCGCGCCGTCGGGCAGATGGGGGGCGAGCGCGGCGCGCAGGGCCGGTTCCCGACCGGGGTTGCGAACGGAGGCGGTTACGCGCCAGCCCCTGCGCAGAAGTGCCAGAAGAACATGCTTCGCCAGAAAGCCGCTGGCCCCGGTGACAAAGACGTTCTGTGGCATGGCGCATCCTTACCCGAACCGATTGGCTGTTCGAAGCTAGCGCACAACTGTCTCAGGACAAGGTTTATTCCAGAAGTCTTCGCGCGATCACCTGCGCCTGAATTTCGGCGGCACCTTCAAAGATGTTCAGGATGCGCGCGTCGCACAGGATGCGGCTGATCGGATATTCCAGCGCAAAACCGTTCCCGCCGTGGATTTGCAGCGCGCAATCCGCCGCTGCCCAGGCGACGCGCGCACCCAGCAGCTTGGCCATGCCTGCCTCCAGGTCGCAGCGCTTGTCGTGGTCTTTCTGCCAGGCAGAATGATAGGTCAGCTGCCGGGCGATCATGATTTCGACCGCCATCATGGCAAGCTTGCCTGCGACGCGCGGAAATTCGATCAGGGCCTTGCCGAACTGCTTGCGTTCCTCGGCGTATTTCATGCCGGTTTCCAGCGCATTCTGGGCCACACCGATGGCGCGGGCGGCGGTCTGGATACGGGCGGACTCAAAGGTCTGCATCAGTTGCTTGAAGCCCTGCCCTTCGACCCCGCCCAGCAGGTTTTCACCCTTGACCTTGAATCCGTCGAAGCCGAGTTCGTATTCCTTCATGCCACGATAGCCCAGAACCTCAATCTCTCCCCCCGTCATGCCGGGGGTGGGGAAGGGGGCGTCATCCGTGCCCGGCGTCTTTTCGGCCAGGAACATCGACAGGCCGCGATAATCGGTGGTGTTCGGATCGGTGCGGGCCAGCAATGTCATCACATGGGTGCGCGCGGCATGGGTGATCCATGTCTTGTTGCCGGTGATTTCCCAGTCGTCGCCCTTTTTCACTGCGCGGGTGCGCAGAGAACCGAGGTCCGATCCGGTGTTGGGTTCTGTGAACACCGCCGTCGGCAGGATTTCGGCGCAGGCCAGTTTCGGCAGCCATTCGGCCTTTTGCGCGTCAGTGCCGCCGCACAGGATCAGCTCTGCCGCGATTTCGGAACGGGTGCCAAGACTTCCGACGCCGATATAGCCGCGCGACAGTTCTTCTGACACGACGACCATCGATGCCTTCGACAGACCGAAGCCACCGAATTCCTCGGGGATGGTCAGGCCGAACACGCCCATCTCTGCCAGCGCCTCGATGATCTCCATCGGGATCAGCTCGTCTTTCAGGTGCCAGCCATGGGCATGGGGGATCACGCGATCATCCGCGAAACGGCGGAACTGTTCGCGGATCATCTCAAGCTCTTCATCCAGGCCGGATGCGCCAAAGGTGGCCCGGCCATGATTGTCGCGCATCAGGGCGACAAGGCGGGCGCGGGCGCTGGCGGTGTTGCCCTCGGCCATCAGTCGGGCGGCGGCCGGACCGGGATGCCATGTCTGGCCAAGATCGGACAGCCGCGCCATTTCCGTCTGGCTCATCGGAATGCCGCCAAGAACGTGGCTCAGATATTCCCCAAAGCCGATCTGAAGAATAAGCGCCTCCATCTCTCCGAAGGTGCCCGTCTTTTCCAGGCGCCGTGCCCAGGCATTAAGCTGGGTCAATGCCTCTACGGTGGTTGCCAGCCAGGACAGGGCATGGGCTTCGTACTGAAGCGTTTCAAGCCGGTCTGCGGAAACCCTGCCGTTGTCGACGACCCGTGCAGCCAGATCTGCCTTGGCTTGCGCCAGCAATGCGGTGACATCGGCGACAGCGCCTGTGGTCAGGGTTGCCAGTTCCTTGCTCAGCGGCAGTGCCGCGCCGTCATGCGCCATGACTCGACTCCTTTGCAGTTGCAGCATGATACGGCATTTTGCAGTTGCAGCGCAATAATGATGCGCAATGGACATTGGTCGCGAATAAAAATGACCGCACAAAAGAAAACGCGCACCAGTGGGGCCGATGCGCGTTTGCCATATGCGAAAACTGTTACCCGATTGCGGCGGCTTTCACATCGGCGTCGATGAAGGGCACGTATTGGGCGAAATTGTCGGCGAACATGTTCACCAGCTTGCGTGCCTGCGCATCATAGGCGGCCTTGTCGGCCCAGGTTTGGCGCGGGTCCAGCAGGGCCGCATCCACGCCAGGCACCAGAACCGGCACCTCGAAACCGAAGTTCGGGTCGCGGCGGAACCTGCCCGCCGACAGGGATCCGTCCAGCGCGGCGGTCAGCAGGGCGCGGGTGGCCCGGATCGGCATACGTTTGCCGGTACCGTAAGCGCCGCCGGTCCAGCCGGTGTTGACCAGCCAGCAATCGGCCCCGGTTGACGCGATCTTTTCCTGCAACAGCTTGCCGTAGACCTCCGGACGCCGAGGCATGAACGGCGCGCCGAAGCAGGTGGAGAAGGTCGGGATCGGTTCGACCACGCCCATTTCGGTGCCCGGTGTCTTTGCCGTGAAGCCCGACAGGAAGTGGTACATCGCCTGTGCGGGTGTCAGACGGGCGATGGGCGGCAGCACGCCGTAGGCATCGCAGGTGAGCATGACGACGTTTTTTGGCAGGCCACCAAGAGAGGTTTCCGAAGCATTGGAAATGAAGCCCAGCGGATAGGCGACACGGGTGTTCGCCGTCAGGCTGTCGTCGTTGAAGTCAAGTTCCAGCGTTTCCGGGTCAAACACCATGTTTTCGACCACTGCCCCGAACTTGGAGGTGGTGGCGTAAATCTCCGGCTCTGCTTCTGCCGACAGGTTGATGGTCTTGGCGTAGCAGCCGCCTTCGAAGTTGAAGACACCCGTATCGGACCAGCCATGTTCGTCGTCGCCGATCAGAATGCGCGACGGATCGGCCGAAAGCGTGGTCTTGCCCGTGCCGGACAGACCGAAGAACACGGCGGTGTCGTCCGGATTGCCCGGCGCGTGGTTGGCCGAGCAGTGCATCGGCATGATGCCTTTGTCGGGCAGAATGTAGTTCAGCAGGGTGAATACGGATTTCTTGTTTTCGCCGGCATAGGCGGTGTTGGCGATCAGGATCAGCTTCTTGTCGAAATTGAAAGCGATCACCGTTTCCGAACGGCAGCCATGGCGCGCCGGGTCCGCCTTGAACGACGGGCAGTTGATGATTGTCCAGTCAGGGGTGAAGCTGTCCAGCTCTGCCCGATCTGGGCGGCGCAGCAGATGGCGGATGAACAGGCCATGCCATGCCAGTTCGGTGACCACACGCACATCAAGGCGATGCGCTGGGTCGGCCCCGGCGTACAGATCCTGCACGAAATAGTCGCGGCCCTGCATATGGGCCAGCATGTCGTCGTGCAGGCGGTCGAAGCCTTCCGGGGGCATGGCGGCGTTGTTTTCCCACCAGATCGTATCTTCGACGCTTTTGGTGCGGGCCACGTGCTTGTCCTTGGGGGACCGTCCTGTGTGCTTGCCCGTCGAGACGAGGAAAGCGCCGCCTTTGCCAAGCTTGCCTTCTTCGCGCTTCAGCGCCTGTTCAATCAGGGCGGGTTCGTTCAGATTATAGTACACGGACGCAAGCCCTGCGATGCCCTGATCTTCAAGTCGTTGGGTGGGGTTGACGCGTCCGTTGATCATCTCTGCAAGCTCCATTGGCCAAAAGCGGCATATAATCACTTATTTACGACATTCGCCGTGGCGAAATATCATCCGGAACCACCCTGGAACCAGACGTCAAAAGCTATAGCACGCAAAAAGGTTCAATGAATAGAAGGGTTTATCATGTTAGCGCAACCAAGTGAAGGTTAGCGCAAGCATCGGGCGATCCGTTGGACACAGAAGGGAAACAGTTCCGCCCAACCTCTGCCATTTTCCGGCCTTTGAATTTAATTCGCGGCAGATGATTCGCAGTTCGCTGTTGATTCTGCTGCCGGAAACGAGATTATGCTGCAAAAAGCAGGCAGCAGAGCAGAGCAAGGAAAATATCATGTCAAGGATTGCCCTTGTCGATGACGATCGCAACATCCTGACTTCGGTCTCGATGACACTCGAGGCCGAGGGCTTCGAGGTTGAAACCTATAACGATGGCCAGTCTGCCTTTGATGCCTTCAGCAAGCGCATGCCCGACATGGCGGTGCTCGACATCAAGATGCCGCGCATGGACGGGATGGACCTGTTGCAGCGCATCCGGCAGAAGACCTCGATGCCGGTGATCTTCCTGACCTCGAAGGACGATGAGATCGATGAGGTTCTGGGGCTGCGCATGGGCGCGGACGACTATGTGAAGAAGCCCTTCTCCCAGCGCCTTCTGGTTGAACGCATCCGCGCGCTGCTGCGTCGTCAGGATGCCATCGCGACGGGTGAGGTTGCTACGACCGAAGAAACCAAGGTCATGGTCCGGGGCAGCCTGTCGATGGACCCGCTGCGCCATTCCGTGACCTGGAAGGGTATGGATGTGGCGCTGACCGTGACCGAATTCCTTTTGCTTCAGGCGCTGGCCCAAAGGCCCGGTTTCGTGAAAAGCCGCGATCAGCTGATGGATGTGGCCTATGACGATCAGGTCTATGTCGACGATCGCACGATTGACAGTCATATCAAGCGGTTGCGCAAGAAGATGCGCATGGTTGACAATGACTTCACCGCCATCGAGACTTTGTACGGTATCGGTTATCGCTACAACGAAGAGTGATGCCTGAAATATGACCGTCGCGGGCAAGATACTGCGCAGGAGGACGCAGCCAAGGGCCGGCGATGTGGTTCTTGGAGAGGATTGGGTCACGCCGGATGCGGCGCTGGATACAGCGGTTCGCGAAAGCCGGGAAAAGCGTGGCTTCATCTCTCTCAACCGCTCGCCTTTGGCGCGAAAGATCATCACCTTCAATCTGATGGCGATGATTGTGCTGGTGGCGGGTGTCCTGTATCTGAACCCGTTCCGCGACAGTCTTGCGATCCAGCGAGAACTTGGCCTTGTGGCCGAGGCAGAGCTGGTTGCAGACGTGTTCGAGGCCCGTCTGGCCGCCGCCCCGGTTTCCGTCGGTGCGTCAGAAACACTTTCCGGCATCGCCCTGCCGCCTGGCGTCGACATCTATGTGTTCGATCGCAACAGCAATCTGCTGGCAAGTTCTCGCGGGGCGGATCGGCCGGCCCCGTCGAACCTGCATACCGAGGGCCGTTCGACAGTCATTACCGATTTCCTGAACACAATCTGGGACGGTCTTGCAGGGCTTTTGTCACCACACAACGCGCCGCGAGCCCAGGGTGACAGCGAAACCCATGCCCGTTCAGTGCTGAATGATGCCTTTTCGGGTGCGACGCAGGCCCGCAATGCAAAGAATGTGAATGGCGACACGATCTTTGCCGTGGCAACACCCATTCTTGGGGCGAGTGGCCCGGTAGGCGCCGTCGCCCTGACATCGGCAGCAGGCGAAATCGACGATCTTGTGCGCGTGGAACGCGAACAGGTGTTGCAGATGTTCGTGATTGCTATTCTTGTGTCGATCGGACTGAGCCTTGTACTTGCTTCCACCATCGCAAACCCGCTATCTGATCTGGCAGCCGCCGCCGAGATCGGCAGAGACAAGAACGCACGCAAAATGTCGCCCAGCCGAGTCCGGATACCTGACCTGACTGCCCGCCCCGACGAAATCGGTCGCCTGTCCGGCGCCATGCGGGGCATGGTGGCAGCGCTTTACGACCGCATCGACAGCAACGAACAGTTCGCCGCCGATGTGGCGCATGAAATCAAGAACCCGCTTGCGTCGCTGCGGTCAGCCGTTGGCACCCTGCGCGTGGCCAAGAAGGACGAACAGCGCGACAAGCTGCTTGATGTGATCGAGCATGATGTGCGCCGCCTGAACAGGCTTGTCAGCGATATTTCCAACGCCTCGCGTTTGGACAGTGAGCTGGTCAAGGAAGAGGAAGAAAACTTCGACCTTCTCAAGATGCTGTCGAACCTGAATGAGCATCTGTCGAAGGAAGCCGGGCAGAAGGGGGTGGATTTCATTTCTGACCTGCCGCCCGAGCCGATCCTGATTTCAGGGCTGGAAGCGCGTCTGGCGCAGGTTTTCGTGAACCTGATCACCAATGCCATTTCCTTCTGCGAAGATGGCGACGCTGTGCGTGTCTGGGCCCGCAAGCGCGAAAATCGCGTCCTGATCGTGGTCGAGGATACCGGGCCAGGTATCCCCGAACAGGCGTTGACCAAGATTTTCAAACGCTTCTATTCGGAGCGTCCCGCTGGCCAGTTCGGCAACCACTCCGGTCTTGGGCTGGCGATCTCGAAGCAGATTGTCGAGGCGCATGGCGGCGTGATCTGGGCCGAAAATATCCGTCCGACCGACGCCGACATGACCTCGGACCCGCTGGGCGCGCGTTTCGTCGTCGGCCTGCCGCTGTAAGCGGGCAATGCCTGGGACCGGCAATCCTGTCCTGACACAGTTACATGCTTCGGCGGTTGCTTTGGACGGGCGCGCTGTCTTGTTGACAGGGCAGTCTGGCAGCGGGAAATCCACCCTGGCGTTGCAACTCATGGGGCTGGGGGCCCGGCTTGTCACGGATGATCGTGCCGATTTGACCCGTAAGGGAGAGACGCTTTGGGTTTCGCCGCCCGAGAGGCTGGCAGGCATGATCGAGGCGAGGGGCATGGGCATTCTGCGCGCGGATGCTCTCGGCAAGGCCGTTGTTTCACTTGTTGTCGATCTTGACCAAGTGGAAACGGATCGTTTCCCGCCCGAGCGATCAATCACGATACTGGGATGCCCTGTCCCCTTGCAATTCCGGGTCGAAGGGGCAAACTTTCCTTTCGCTGTGCTGCAATATCTGAAGGCAGGTCGGTGTGATGGTGGTGCGTAACGGTACGGAAGGCGGATCGATGGCCGCCGGCCCCGACAGCGGGCATCGCCTGCTGCTGGTCACCGGGCCGTCGGGTGCTGGGCGTACGACGGCAATCGCCACGTTCGAGGATCTGGGGTTTGAGCCGATCGACAACCTGCCTTTGTCTCTGATCCCCCGCCTGCTGGATGGCCCTGCGCTGGGTCGTCCTGTGGCGCTTGGCATCGATGTGCGCAACCGTGATTTCAGCGCCGCCGCGCTGACCGAACTGATTGACCGGCTGACCGTAAACCCCGCCGTGGTGCTGGATGTGCTTTATCTGGATTGCCGCCCGGATGTGCTGATCCGTCGCTATTCACAGACCCGTCGCCGTCATCCGCTGGCGCAAAGCGAACCCCCGGAGGACGCCATCGCGCGGGAAATCGACCTGCTGTCAGGCATCCGGTCGCGGGCGGATGTGCTGATCGATACGTCGGACCTGTCGCCGCATGACCTGCGTGCAGAGCTTGGCCATTGGTTCGCGCGCCCCGGCCGGGGACGGCTTGCGGTTTCGGTGCAGTCCTTTTCCTACAAGCGCGGGGTGCCGCGCGGTATCGACACGATGATCGACTGCCGCTTTTTGCGGAATCCCTATTGGGAGGAGCGCTTGCGGCAGTTGGATGGCACCGCGCCGGAGGTGGGCGAACATGTGCAGGCGGATCCGCGTTTTGCCCCCTTTTTCGACCGGCTGCTTGACCTTGTGCTTCTGATGCTGCCTGCCCATGTAGAGGAAGGTAAATCCCATCTGACAATCGGTCTGGGGTGTACCGGCGGGCAACACCGTTCGGTTTTCGTTGCGGAACGGCTTGCCAAATCCCTTGCAGATGCAGGTTGGCAGGTGTCAAAGAGACACCGGGAACTGGAACGGGTGGCCTTGATGCCTCCAGAAGAAGGGGTGCCGCAAGATGCGCCCGTGGAAAAGGCAGTATGACAGCGTGATCGGGATCGTGATCGTTGCGCACGGCGGGCTGGCCCGCGAGTATCTGGCGGCCGTCGAACATGTGGTCGGCCCCCAGGCCGGGATTCGCACGATCGCCATCGAAGACGACCATGATCGCGCCCAGAAACAAGCCGAAATCTGCGCTGCGGCGGACGAAGTCGATACCGGTGCCGGTGTGGTTGTGGTTACAGACATTTTTGGGGGCTCACCTTCGAACCTGTCGCTGCGGGCCTGCGTGCCCCAGAACCGTCGGATCATCTATGGGGCCAATCTGCCGCTGCTGATAAAGCTGGCCAAGATGCGCAATCGCCCCGTGTCGGAAGCCGTGGCACAAGCGCTTGATGCCGGGCGCAAATATATCAACGCCTACGATCTGGACAGCGGGCAGGGTGCCGCGTGACGGAACGCCGCTTGCACATTATCAATGAAAAAGGGCTTCACGCCCGCGCCTCCGCCCGTTTCGTGGAAACGGTTGAAAAGTTCGATGCCCGCGCCGTGGTAATCCGCGATGGAATGCGTGTATCGGGTGACAGCATCATGGGTCTGCTGATGCTGGGGGCGGCAAAGGGCAGCAGCATAGACATCGAATGCAGCGGCGCGCAGGCCATGGAACTTGCCGATGCGCTTGAGGCGCTGCTCGCGGACCGCTTCGGCGAGGATATGTAGCCTAGCGCGTCGGCACCGGCGTTTCGCCCCGATAATCATAGAAACCTCGCCCGGACTTGCGGCCCAGCCAGCCCGCCTCGACATATTTCACCAGCAGGGGGCAGGGGCGGTATTTGGTATCTGCCAACCCTTCGTGCAGGACGTTCATGATGGCAAGGCAGGTGT
>JBOFCO010000170.1:0-2913 GCA_051646105.1 Paracoccaceae bacterium | reverse complement strand
GCCAGCAGCACCGTGACCAGCGTCACCATCGCCGAAACCGTCAAGGACCGCAGCATCAGCGCGCGGTCGATGCGCCCGGTCCAGACCTCGATATAGTTCTGAAAGGTCAGACCGCCGGCGAGCCCCGCCTTGCTGTCCACCATCAAGGAATACACCACAACGGCAAACAGCGGCGCGGCCAGAAGCAGCGTCGCATAGATTGCTGTTGGGGAAATCATCAGAAGGCCGTTGGCAGCCTCTGAACCGCCAAAGCGGCCCTTCTTGGACCCCTGTTTCATCATTCACCCTGTTGAGACCCGCCGAGGCGGCAATGCTTTTTCATTTTTTCTGGCATGGCGGGCGCAGAAAAAAAAGGGGGCAAATCCTTCGCTCGGTCGATTGCGTGGGGGTAAAAGCGGAACTTGTGACGTGAATACATTGATTTCACGACAAAATTAATTTGATCATTTTTTTGCGGCCAAGCCGCCCCATTCCGGCCTTCGGGCTGCTTTTCGATCAAACTGCCATGTCCGAAGGCGGCTTTGCCAGCAAACGCGCCAGCGTTTCGACCGCAGCCTGATAGCGCGCGACCGGAATGGCCCCGGCAATCGCGATGCGCAGCGCATGGGGCGCGCGCCCGTGGATCAATGCGTATTCATCCGCCTGACGGACCAGCACGCCCTCGGCCTCGGCCGTGCGGGCGAACGTTGATCCGCGCCAGCCCGACGGCAAGGGCACCCAGGCGAACGGCAGATCCGGCTGCCAGCGCACGTCAAAGCGTTGCAGCCCGTTGACGAGTATCTGCAACCGGCTGGAAAACTCGGCCTGCACCGCGCGTTTCAGCTCGGCCGCGACACCGCTTCGCACCAGATCAAGCACCAGATCCGAGACCGGCCGCGCCAGCGCGAAAAACCCATGCTGCGCCGTCAGGCGCCCCGCCTCGCCCATCCCGGTCGGGCAGACCACATACCCGAACCGCAGCGCCGGAGAGATGGATTTCGACAGCGAGGCGACATACCAGGTGCGTTCCGGCGCAAAGGACCGCAGCGAGGGCAGATCGCTTTCCGAGATGGAATAGCAGTCATCCTCCACCACCTGCAGGTCATAGCGCCGGGCGATCTCGGCAATCCGTGCGCGCCGTTCGGCCCCCATGCGGCTGGCGGTCGGGTTCTGTGCCTCGGGCGTCAGGACAAGGATCTGCGCGCCGTGGCGCTGGCAGGCCGCCTCAAGCGCCTCGGGCACCATGCCCTCGCGGTCGATCTCTACGCCCACGACATCGGCCCGGGCCAGTTTGGCCGCGTGGCGGATGCCCGGATAGGCAAGGTCTTCCGTCAGGATCACCGGCCGGTCGCCCCGCAGACAGCACAGGAACACCAGCAGCAGGCCGTTCTGCCCGCCATGCGTCAGGGTGATGTCATCGGCCGTCACCCCGCCAAGACGGCGATCCGACAGCCAGTCCAGCATGGCGGTGCGCAAGGGCGCCTCGCCCCGCTGCGTCGGATAGTCGTCCCAGGAGTGTCCGAGGTCGGTGCTGATCCGCTGCATAGCGGCGGAAAAAGCCGCGCCTTGCCCCACATCCGGCAGTTGCGGTGAACGGAAATCGACGAGCCAGGGCTGCGATGAAAGATCCCGTTCCTGAAACAGGGCCTGGGTCGGCCCCAGCCTTGGCGCGCGCGCGGCAACGAAGGTGCCCCGACCGACCGTGGCCGCCAGCAACCCCTCTTGCGTGGCAAGCTGATAGGCCCGGCTCACGGTGCCGGGCGTCACATGCAGATCCCAAGCCAGATCGCGCACCGTCGGCAGTTGCGACCCGGGCGGCAGGGCCCCCGCGCGGATCGCCTCCCGCAGGGCGCGCGTCAGGGCCAGATACTTCGGGCCGGGAAAATGCGCCAGATCTGGCCGCCAAGTTGTGTCAGTCACAATGTTCCTCTGGCGTTGATACAAGGAGTTTTGTATCAATATACATACGCAATCACGCGCATTGTATCAACACAAAAGGTGATATCATGGCCCGGTCGCAAATGACCGCATCGACGCTTCAAGCCCTTGCCCTGCAGCCGCTGCCGCCGGTCTCGCGCGTATTTGTCGCGCTGGCACAGATTGCGCTCACTTGGGAAGTCCGTCGAACTGGCCGCCAGTCGCTGCGCAAGCTGGATGCGCATCTGCTGAAGGATATCGGCATCTCGGCTCAGGCGGCCCGGTTCGAGGCGGACAAGCGCTTCTGGCAACGTTGATCTCGCGACACTGAAATTTCAGGTGTACCCCTGACTGGCCGGGCCCTGCCCCGGCCTTTTTTGTTGCCGGTCCCACATTCGCGCCACGACGGATCGCGCCCGGCCGATCCAATGCAAAAGGCCCGCGAATTTCGCGGGCCTTTCCAACTGCCGCAAGGCAGAAATCAGCGCTTCGAGAACTGGAAGCTGCGGCGGGCTTTGGCCTTGCCGTATTTCTTCCGCTCCACCACGCGGCTGTCGCGGGTCAGGAAGCCTGCCGCTTTCAGTGCGCCGCGCAGGGTGGGTTCATAAAGCTGCAGGGCTTTCGAGATGCCGTGCTTCACCGCACCGGCCTGGCCCGACAGACCGCCGCCCGCCACGGTCGCGTAAACGTCGAACTGGCCTTCGACATTCGCCACCTGGAACGGCTGCTTCAGGATCATCTGAAGAACCGGACGGGCGAAGTAGACCGCCATTTCCTTGCCGTTCACCACAACCTTGCCCGAGCCGGGCTTGACCCACACGCGGGCCACGGCGTCTTTCCGTTTGCCGGTCGCATAGGAACGGCCCAGGGCGTCACGCTTGGGTTCACGCGCCACAGCTTCGGCCACAGCCGGAGCCGCCGAGGCGCCCGAGACGGCCGATTTCAGATCGTCGAGGGATTTGATGTCTGCCATGATCAGGCGCTCCGGGTGTTTTTCGGGTTCAGAACCTTCACGTC
>JBOFCO010000145.1:0-4474 GCA_051646105.1 Paracoccaceae bacterium | reverse complement strand
CTGATGCGATACAGAGTGTCGCCAGTCCCATGCCCTGCCCGGTGCGTTCCAGTTCATCCAGCAGCGTGCCGATGATGATGGCCCCGGTTGCGCCCAGCGGATGGCCCATGGCGATGGAGCCGCCGTTCGGGTTGACCTTTGCGGGGTCCACATTGAAGGCCTGCATGAAGCGCAGAACGACGGATGCGAAGGCCTCGTTTACCTCGAACAGGTCGATGTCGCCGACATTCATGCCTGCGTCGCGCAGGATTTTCTCGGTGGCGGGCACGGGGCCTGTCAGCATGATGGTCGGATCGGTGCCGATCTTGCAGGTGGCGCGGATGCGGGCGCGGGGTTTCAGGCCGTGGGCCTTACCGAATTCCTTCGATCCGATCAGCACAGCCGCAGCGCCATCAACGATGCCGGAGGAGTTGCCTGCGTGGTGGATGTGATTGATGCTTTCCAGATGCGGATACTTCATCAGGGCGATCTTGTCGAAACCGGGCATGACCTCGCCCATGTCCTTGAAGCTGGCCTTCAGCGCGCCAAGGGCCTGCATATCGGTGCCAGGGCGCATGTATTCGTCATGGCTCAGGATGGGCAGGCCGTTCTGGTCATTGATCGTGACGACGGATTTCGCGAAACGCTTGTCGGCCCATGCGGCGGCGGCGCGCTTCTGCGATTCCACGGCGAGGGCATCGGCCATGTCGCGGGTGAAACCGTATTCGGTGGCTATGATGTCGGCGGAAATGCCCTGCGGCACAAAGTAGGTCTTCATGGAAAGCGAAGGGTCCACGGCGATGGCCGCACCATCGCTGCCCATCGGCACGCGGCCCATCATTTCGACACCGCCCGCGATATAGGCCTGCCCGGCACCGCCGCGCACCTGATTGGCGGCGAGGTTCACGGCCTCCATGCCCGATGCGCAGAAGCGGTTGATGGCGAGGCCGGGGATGCTCTCATCAAGGTCGGAGGCAAGCACGGCAGAACGTGCAAGACAGCCGCCCTGTTCGGCCACCTGCGTGACGTTGCCCCAGATGACGTCTTCGACGGCGTGGCCTTCAAGCCCGTTGCGGTCCTTGATGGCGTTCAGGACTTTTGCTGACAGGGCGACGGAGGTGAGCTCGTGCAGCGCGCCATCAGCGCGGCCCTTGCCACGCGGGGAACGGACGGTGTCATAGATATAAGCGTCGGTCATGGCGTTCTCCCGATGTCATGTCAGAGGCAAAAGCAATCCGGGGTGCAGCGGCACTTTCGCCACCGTCATCCCTTTAGGTCTTGTCGCGCTTCATGCGCGTCTTGCGCAACCGTTTCGCAGCGTCACGACGCACGGTCAGACGGATTGCCCGGCATCAGATCATAGGGGGCCTTCCAACCGGGAAGCGCGGCGATGCGGTCAAGCCAGGCGTCAATGGCAGGCCAGTCGGCGCGGGTAAAGCCGAAAGGTTCAGGGTAGTAGAGATAGCCACAGCACGATAGATCCGCAATGGTCACGCCCGCGCCTGCAAGCCAGTTATGGTTGGCGAGATGGTCGTTCAGGATGGTATAGGCCGCCTTCAGCCGTCCCTGCAGGAATGGGATGACGCCAGCCGGGCGCTTTTCTTCGGCCAGGAAGTTGGCAAGGAACCTTGCGGTGCCGATCTGGGTGGACAGTTTGTGATTGTCCCAGAACAGCCAGCGCAGCACCTCGCGCCGTTCAGCGGCAGAACGCCCGCCGAGTTTGCCGGATTTGGAGCTGATGTAGTCAAGGATCACGCCGGATTGCGACAGGGTGGTTGTGCCGTCGATCAGAACAGGCACCTCGCCCATTTCGTTGATTTCCCTGAAGGCCGGGCTGCGCGCCTCACCGTTGAAGAAGTCAACGAAAACAGGCTCCCATTCCATATCCGCCAATGTCAGGGCCAGCGCGCATTTGTAGGCATTGCCGGATTCGCCGAAGCAGTAGAGTTTCATGGTCATCTGGGGTGCGATCCGGTCAGAGGGATGTCAGCCCCATCCGCGAACGGATGGGGCCGTGGGGTTATTCGGCAACGACATCCATCTTGCCGGGCGTGAATGTCACGCCTTCAAAAGCCGGATAGGCGGCGATCAGCATCTGAGATTGTGCCGCATCATCGACGCGGACCAGATACCATTTTTCCGCTTCCTGAAAGGCCAGCGTTTCGCCTGTGGCGTTGACCTTGCCCATGCCTTCAATGGACATGTTGGTGGCCGTTGGGATCAGCGCGTAGCCGATGCTGCCATCGGGCGTCATCTGCCAGGTGGCCGTTTCCATATCCATGCTGAAGTCTTCGATAGTGACCTGGCTCATGGCGCTGTCGAGTTCGGTCTTCATGGCGGCGAACAGTTCTTCCTGCGACAGGCCGGACTGGGCGGTTAGGTTTTTGACGACCTTTGCAGGCATATAGTCAAAGATGGCAGCCATGTTGCCGTCGTTGAACTGCATGCCAAAATTGGCGACTTCCGCCGTCAGGGCGGTGCGGACGTCTTCGGGCATCTCGTCGGCAATGGCAGGCGTCAGGGTCAGGACAAAGGCGAAAAGCGCGTGTTTGATGAAAGACATGACTGATCCTTACTGCACGGGGGTGATGGTGCCTGCGGGCAAAGCAACGTCGGCAAATTCTGGATAGGCACCCTGGATCATGGTGGCCTGATTGGCGTCGGCGATGCTGATCAGATACCACTGGCCCTCTTCCTCTATGGCGAGGGTCTGGGAGACGGATTTGACCTTGCCGGAACCTTCGACGGAAAGGACGCTTTCGGTTGGGATCATGACGTAGACACGGCTGCCGTCCGGCGTGGTGGCCTGTTCGGCGGAGGCAAGGCTCATGCTGAAGCTGTCAAAAGTGACCTGGTCCTGCGTGGCCTTCAGGGCATCGCGCATCTGGCCGCGCATGGCATCGGGCGTGGTGCCAAAGCTGGTCGCCATGAAGGTGAGCAGGGTTGGCGGGGTGAAGTCGATGGTGCCGGTCAGATCGCCGGAGGCCATGATGCCGTTGAAGCTGTCGATGCGTTCCTGCACGGCGGCGGCGACGTCAGGGGAAAGGGGGTCGGCAAAGGCGGGGGTCATAAGCGAAAGGGTCGCGGCAAAAGCGAGGGTGACAAAGCGCATAGGGTGTTCCTTACAGGTTTTCAGGTTTTGCGTGCGTCGAGGTCGGAATTGAACAGGCGCAGGCGGTGGGTGAACGTGTCCTGATCAATGACACTGTCGAAATGTTCAAACAGAAAGGACAGGGCTTCGCCTTCATCAAGGCCCGCCTCGGCAGCAAACCGCCGCAGACGGCGATAACCGTCTTCGGTCATGGCAACGGGAAAGCGGCGGGTCAGGCGGAAACGTTTGGGCATTACAAGGTCTCTGGTGACTGGCGCGAGGTTATGGTCTGGCCGGGATCAAGGAATGTCTCACGGTCGGGCAAATGCACCAGATTGGCAAGCCACTCCATGCGGGATTCGGTGCCATGGTTGGCAATGGGGCGGTAATCATGCGCGGCCATGGTGCCCGCCATGACCTCAATCGTGTCGCGGTGGATGCCGCGATAGAACAGGGGCGTGCCGCAGATGGCGCAGAAACCGCGCTCGCATTCATCGGAGGAGGCCCATGTGGCGGGCGTGCCGTGCCATGTGAGGGCCTCAGTCATGACCTCGAACAGGGGGGCGAAGGCATTGCCGGTGGCACGCTGGCACATGCGGCAATGGCAGACGGTGGATTTGGCGGGGCCTGCGGCGATGGCGTAACGCACGGCACCACACTGGCAGCCGCCCGTTACACCTGGTTCCATCTTCCAGCCCTGCCGCATCCATCCCTCCCGGATGCGGGCAGTTTAGAACGCCTCGGCTGACAATGCCATGACAGGATCGGCACCCGTTTCGATGCGCGCCAGATGCATGGCGCAGGCGGGCAGCTGGCGTGCGGCGTAATAGCGGGCGGTGGCGATTTTCGACTGCAGGAAATCGCGGTCGGCATCGCCAGCGTCGAGGCGCGCATAGGCGGCCTTTGCCATGCGGGCCCACATCAGGCCAAGGCAGACATGACCCATCATGTGCATGAAATCATACGATCCGGCGAGGGCGGCATTGGGGGATTTCATGCCGTTCTGCATGAAGAACATGCCTGCGGCCTGCAGCTGTTTGGACGCGGTTTTCAGCGGGTCGAGGATGCCCGCCAGGCGGGTGTCGGCCTGCGCCTCCTGAATGAAGTCCTTCACCATGGCGAAGAAGGCCATGACATGCTTGCCGCCGTCAGCGGCCAGCTTGCGCCCGACAAGGTCAAGCGCCTGCACGCCGTTGGCACCTTCGTAAATCTGGGTGATGCGGGCGTCGCGGGCGAACTGCGACATGCCCCATTCCTCGATATAGCCATGCCCGCCGTAGACCTGCTGTGCGGCCACGGCCATCTCGAACCCCTTGTCGGTCTGGAAGCCCTTGATGACGGGCGTCAGCAGGGAAATCAGGCCTTCGGCAGCCTCGTCGCCATTTGCAGCGCGGTCGATCAGTG
>JBOFCO010000172.1:0-32054 GCA_051646105.1 Paracoccaceae bacterium | reverse complement strand
AATTACACGATCGAGAAGTTCAAGACCGCAACACGTGTCGTGCGCGAGGCGACCCCCGTGGTTTCACTGGACGCTGGCACCATGGCTGACGTCGATGAGGATATCGAGGACGATATCGTCGAAGTGGACGAGGAAGAAGTGGCAGAGGCCCCGGCCCGTGGCGACCGCCATGACCGCGCGCCGCGCGCAGACGAGGGCGACGGGGAAGGCGGCAACGGCACGCGGAAAAAGCGCCGCCGCCGCCGTCGGCGCAAGGGCAGCAGCCAGGGCGGAGCCGCAGGAGAGGGCGCGTCGACCGACGCCACGACGGAGGCAAACGACACGGACGAGCATGTCGAGACGCCCGTCGGCGCTGACGAGGCCGCCGAGGCCGCGGAAACCGGCGAAGCCACACCCAAGAAGCGGACCCGCAGCCGCAGCCGGAAGCCGAAGTCGACGGAGGCCCCCGCTGCGGAAGTTGCCGAAAACGGTGCTGCTGACAGCGGTGTCACCCATGCGGACACCCCTGCACAGGCACCGGATGTGATTGAGGAACCGGCAACCCAGGGCGAAGCTGCCGCAAAGCCGAAGACCAGCCGTTCGCGCAAGACCGCAGCATCGAAGGCACCCGCTGCGGATGCGGGCGGGGACATGACCGGGGCCGGGGCAGAGCCGTCGGTGGAAACCGTCGCAGAAAGCGCGCCGAAGCCGCGCGCCAGCCGCAGCCGCAAGAAGGCGGAACCCGTTGTGACGGCGGAGGTCGCGCCGGTTGTGGCGGCACCGGTCGCGATGCCCGATCCCGATCCGGCGCCCGTGCAGGCAGTGCAGCCGGACCCGGCAGCCTCCGGGACACCTGCGGAGGCAGAACAGGACAAGCCACGCAAAAAGGGCTGGTGGTCGCTGGCCCGCTGATAACGGTATAAATGATGGCTGGGGCATCGGGAAATCCGGTGCCCCTTTCGTATTCGGGTCTACGGGGATGGCCTGTCTGGCCCGCGGCGGATGCGATACCGGAATTGCTGGGGTCCGCCCCCGGCGGGCGTGGTCGTGGATTCCGCCAGCAGGTCGTGCCCTTCGGTCGCACAGAAATGCGGCACATCTATGCGGCTGGCCGGGTCGCTGGCCAGGAGCGTGACGACCGCGCCCTCGGTCAGCCCTGTCATCCGCTTTCGCAGACGCAACACGGGCAGGGGGCACAGCAGCCCGATGGCGTCGATTTCCACTTCCATGGCAGAGCGCTATCATGGCAAGCCGGGCCACGGCAATGTGACGGCGTGGTCTGTCATCCTGCGTGACGCGCCGACCGGGATCGGATAGGCATTGGCCATGTTCGGCACAGATATCATGAACAGTGGTTTTATGCTTGCCAGCCTGCTTGCGCTGTCCGGTGGTATCCTGTCGTTCCTGTCGCCCTGCGTTCTGCCGATCGTCCCGCCGTATCTGGCCTATATGAGCGGGATCAGCATGGCCGAGGTGCAGGCCGGTGGTACGGCCCGGCGCACTCTGGGCCCTGCGCTTGCCTTTGTGATGGGGCTGTCCACCGTGTTCATGCTTCTTGGCTTTACCGCTTCGATGCTGGCGCAGTTCTATCTTGATTACCGCGACACCTTTGTCCGGGTGTCCGGGGCGGTGGTCGTGCTCTTCGGGCTGCATTTCCTGCATGTGATCCGTATTCCGCTGCTGAACCGCGAGGCACGGCTGGATGCCGGCGATCGTGGGGGATCGGCATTTGGCGCCTATGTCCTGGGGCTGGCCTTTGCCTTTGGCTGGACGCCCTGCATCGGGCCGCAGTTGCAGGGCATCCTGACCCTTGCCGCCGATCAGGCAAGCGTCGGCCGGGGCACGGCGTTGCTGGGAATCTATGCCCTTGGGCTGGGTATTCCGTTTCTGCTGTCGGCAGTGTTCCTGCAACGCTCGATGGCGGTAATGACCCGGCTGAAGCGCCATATGGGTCTGATCGAACGGATCATGGGGGTGATGCTGGTCATCGTCGGGCTGGCACTGATGACCGATGCGCTCAGCACCTTTTCGTTCTGGCTGCTGGAAACCTTTCCTGCCTTGGGCCGCATCGGATAATCCTTAATTCTGCCTGCCTTTCCCGCTAAGGTCGCGACGAAAGGTCAAGCATGACGAGTGGATCGGACAAATCGATGGCGCGATCGGTCGTGCGGCGGCGGGTGTTCTACATCCCCGGTTTCGATCCGTTTCCTGCCCGTCGCTACCGGGAACTTTACCGCAAGGAAGGCGCTGCGCAGGCGGCACTTTCGGACTATGCACTGGGTGTGGCCGGTTGCAAAGACGGCTGGACAGTCGACGCCCGCTTTGGTGACGACCGTGTCGAAACGCATGTGACGCTGCTGGGTTGGTCCGACATCGTGCGTCGGTCGATGTCTGGGGGGATTCTGGCCACCTATGGCCAGCTTCTGCGCACGGCATGGATATATCTGGCGTCGGGCGCGCTATTCCGGCTGATGCGCCTGCGAAAGGGACCGATGCTGGCGGCGCTGTATCCTGTCGCGGCGCTGCTGCTGCAATTGCTTCTGGGGTGTCTGGCGGTGTGGCTTGTCGGGGCGATGCTGGTCTGGCTGACGGGCAGTGGTTGGGCGTGGTTGCCCGCCGCGCCGCTGTTGCCGCTTGTGCTGCATCTGTTCCGTCGGTCGGACGGGCGGTTCATGGCCTGGTATCTGATGCACGATTTCGCGTTTTCGGCGCAGGGGAGGGGCCGCGTTCCGGCGGCGCTTGAACCGCGCCTTGCTGCCTTTTCCGATGCCGTTGCGAAAGCGCTTCGCTCTGATGTGGATGAGGTGCTGGTTGTCGGCCATTCTTCGGGTGCGCATCACGCGTTGGGGGTGCTGGCCAGCCTGATCCGGCAGGGCAGGGTTCAGGCCGACGGCCCCGCACTTTCCCTGCTGACGCTCGGGCAGGTGGTGCCGATGGTGTCCTTTCTGCCGGAAGCGGGCCAGTTGCGCGACGATCTGTCATTGCTTTCGGAAACGCCCGCGCTGTCCGCATGGGTGGATGTGTCCGCGCCGGGGGACGGCTGTTCCTTTGCCCTGTGCGATCCGGTCGCCGTCAGCGGGGTGGCAGGCCCCGGAAAACGTCATCCGCTGGTGCTTTCGGCAGCCTTTCGCAACACCCTGACGGCAGAGACGCTGGCACGGCTACGCCGTCGCTGGTTCCGGCTGCATTTCCAGTATCTGTGCGCTTTCGACAATCTGGCCGGTCGCGCGGACGATTATGATTATTTCGCCATTACCGCCGGGCCGAAAACGCTTCGTGAAAGATTTAGCCACCGTGCCCCTTCGAAAAGCAGGATCGAGATCGCGCTTTCGGGGTATCACCTGTCCGATCAGGACCGCGCGGCATGATCGCTCCAAAGCCCGCAGGCAGGCGGGGCCGCCTGTCATTTCTGGGCCGCTTGCGCGCGTTTCGTGCAGATATTCTTTCCGCCCAACCGGACCGGCTTTATCGGGCGTGGATGGCCGAACTGCGGTTGCCCTTTCTGCGGTCCTACCTGTGCAACGATCCGGCACTGGTACGGCAGGTCCTGAAGGAATGTCCTGCCGATTTTCCCAAATCGCCCCGTGTGGCCGAAGGGTTGCGACCGCTTCTCGGGGAATCTGTCTTTGTCACCAATGATGCGCAATGGGAGCGCCAGCGTCGGCTGATCGACCCGGCCTTTGACGGCGGACGCCTGCGCGACGCGCTCCCTGCCATGCTGGCCGCGGGGCAGGCGGCAGAACGCCGCTTTACATCGCGGGCAGAGCGGGGGGCGAGCTTCGATCTGGAGCCGGAATGCAGCCACGCCGCTGCCGATGTGATCTTTCGCACCCTGTTCTCGATCCCGATCGAGGATGAAACAGCGCAGCGGGTCTACCGTGCCTTTCGCAGCCACCAGCGGGCCCAGCCCCTGCTGACATTGCGGGCGTTACTGCCGCTCGCCCGGTTCGGTCCCGCGACCCGGCGGCGCAGTGTGCTGGGAACGGCCGCAGAAATCCGGCAGTTGATCGCGGGGCTGGTTGCGGCCCGCGCTGATGAAATCCGGCGGGGAACCGCACCCGACGATCTCGCCACCCGGATCATGACGGCGCAAGACCCGCAGGGTGGGCCAGGGTTTTCCGAGGCAGAGATGGTCGATCAGGTGGCGATCTTCTTTCTGGCCGGGCATGAAACTTCGGCTGCGGCGCTGGCATGGACGATCTGGCTGCTGGCGGCCAATCCCGATGTGCAGGCCCGCGTCGCGGCAGAGGCTGTCGCACTGGGTGATGACCCGACGCCTGCCGACATTGCCCGGCTGGGTTTTACCCGCGACGTGTTCCGCGAAACGCTGCGGCTTTATCCGCCGGTGCCGATGATGGTGCGGCAGGCACGCTGTCCCGTACACTGGCGGGGGCGGGATGTGCCGCGCGGTGCACAGATCGTGCTGTCGCCCTGGCACCTTCATCGCCACGAACGCCTTTGGGCCGATCCTGACGTCTTTGATCCCGATCGATGGCAGCGAGATGTGACGCGTGATTCGATCCGGGATGCCTATCTTCCATTCTCGGCAGGGCCGCGAATCTGTCCCGGTGCGGGATTCGCGATGATCGAGGGGCCATTGCTTCTGGCGATGCTGATCCGCCGGTTTCATTTTGCAGCGATTCCAGGAAAATTGCCGGTTCCGGTGGCGCATCTTACCGTAAGGTCAAGAGGGGGTATCCCCGTAGTAATCACGTTCCGTAGCGTCACATCGTAACGTCACGACCGTCTTCGTCATCAAAAGTGAACAACCATTGATTGTATTTGGGGGAAAATCCGATAGCTTTTCCCATCAAGTCAAGACCGAAACTTTGTTAACTTTTGGACATCGGCTGAAGTCTGCCAATCAGCTGATATGGGGGTTCGGAATGTTCGTGAAGCGCCTTGATGGTGTGACTTCGCCTGCGTTCATTGCGGGCGTTTCGTTCTCGTTCATGCGGATCGCGGTGCCGTCGTGGCGCCGATCCGCAGCCGAAGTAAAAAGTTTGCCACAGAGAGAGCCGCGTGTCGGGCTTTCGCGCGAGGAACTGGTCAGTCTGTTCGATGGGGACCTGACACATGCGCGACTGCGCATGGACCGGGAACGCCGTAAAGGCGGTCCGGTGCTGACCGAGACCACGCAGGATAGCACGCTCGACGAATGTCAATCTCTGGAGGCGACGCCGGGCTGATGGGGATCAGGTTCGGCGTTGCGCGGATCGGAGACGTTTGAGGCGACGTCTCCGGTCTGCCAAAGCCCGTCCGGACAAGTGTTACAGAATCTGGCTGACGTCACGCAGGGCCGAGCGCGCCAATACGGTGATGCGACGGGCGGCGGGGACCGGCGTTGATGTGACATTGTCCGGGCGGGCCGCAGTATAGCAGGTAATCTGGAACATCGCACCGCCCCGCCGCGCCGCCGGAGTGGCCTGCGGGGTTACGGCCCGCCCAAATGGGGCCACAGCCATCGGGCGTAAGGCCGGGGCGGGGCCTGTCGTGACCGCCGGGTATGGGAAGCAAGGATGCCATCGGGTCAGGTTGGCCCGATATGGTTAAGGTAAGCTTAACTCCCGCTCTCGGGCATCAGAGGCTTTCCTGCATCGAAACGCGCGACGTCAGATCACGCAAGACATACACGCGGATTGCAGTTGCAAGGCCGGTGTCCGCGTCCCGCCCGTCATCGACTTCGGCCGCAAGGGCATTGACAGCCATGCCCTGCCGGGCGGCGAGTGACACAAAGGCCGCCCAGAATTCCGGTTCAAGCGAAACGCTTGTGCGATGTCCATGCAAAGTCAGCGAATGCTTCTGAGGGCGGCTCATTCGTCGCCGGTATCCGGGTCGCGCCTGTGACCGTCCAGCTTGCGCGCAGACATTGCCCGTTCCTGTTCCAGCAGGGTTCGTTCGGCCTTGCTTTGCCCATGGCGCATGGCTTTGGCAGTGCCTTCGGCGCGCGCGTCATCGCGGGCGCGCTGTTTGCGGATGGTGCGCAGATTGATGACCTTGGCCATGATATCCCCGCAGGATATGGGCCGGGCCACAAGGCGACCCGGCGCCGGTTTCGTCAATCTTCCGGGCCGACCATCAGTTCCGGCCGTACCACGCGATCAAAGGTGTCGGCATCGACAAGGCCAAGGTTGATCGCCTCTTCCCGCAGGGTGGTGCCGTTCTTGTGCGCGGTCTTGGCCACCTTCGTTGCATTGTCATAGCCGATGGTCGGGGCCAACGCTGTGACCAGCATCAGGCTTTCTTTCATCAGCTTGTCGATGCGGGCAACATTGGCCTGCGTGCCTACCACCATGTTGTCGGTGAAGCTGCCCGCTGCATCTCCCAGCAACTGCATGGATTGCAGTACGTTATAGGACATCATCGGGTTATAGACGTTCAGTTCGAAATGCCCCTGCGACCCGGCAAAGCCCACGGCTGCATCGTTGCCCATCACATGTGCGCAGACCATCGTCAGCGCTTCGGCCTGCGTCGGGTTGACCTTGCCTGGCATGATCGACGAGCCTGGTTCGTTCTCCGGCAGGATCAGTTCACCCAGACCGGAACGCGGGCCGGATCCCAGCAACCGCATGTCATTGGCGATCTTGAACAGGCTGGCGGCGATGGTTTTCAGCGCACCAGAGAACATCACCATCGCGTCGTGTGCGGCCAGCGCCTCGAACTTGTTCGGGGCGGTGACGAAGGGCAGACCGGTGATTTCGGCGATCTTCGCGGCAATGGCCTTGTCCCAGCCCTTTTTCGTGTTCAGCCCGGTGCCGACAGCGGTGCCGCCCTGGGCCAGTTCGTAAATCTCGGGCAGCACCTTCTTTACCCGCATGATGCCCTGCGCCACCTGATGCGCATAGCCGCCGAATTCCTGACCAAGCGTCAGGGGCGTGGCATCCTGTGTGTGGGTGCGGCCGATCTTGATGATGTCCTTGAACTCTAACGCTTTCGCCGCAAGTGCCTTGTGCAGCTTTTCCAGCCCCGGCAGCAACACGTCACGCGCCATCATTCCGATGGCCACATGCATGGCGGTTGGAAAGGTATCGTTGGACGATTGCCCCATGTTCACGTGGTCATTCGGGTGGACGGGTTTTTTCGATCCCATCACCCCGCCAAGAATTTCAATGGCGCGGTTCGAAATCACCTCGTTCGCATTCATGTTCGACTGGGTGCCCGATCCGGTCTGCCAGACGACCAGCGGGAAGTTGTCGTCGAATTTGCCCGCCACGACTTCCGATGCGGCCTGCACCATCGCCTTGCCGATGCCCGCATCCAGCACGCCGGTGGCCATGTTCACTTCCGCCGCCGCCTGCTTGATGACGCCAAGCGCACGGACAATGGCAACCGGCTGCTTTTCCCAGCCGATGGGGAAGTTGATGATGGAGCGCTGGGTCTGCGCGCCCCAATATTTGTCGGAAGGAACCTCAAGCGGGCCAAAGCTGTCGGTTTCGGTACGGGTTTTCGTCATCGGGCAAGCCTCCGCTGATGCTGCCCTGTCTTTAGAAAGCGGCGGCTGAATTTGCAATCGGCATACCGTCGCATACCACGTTATTGCTTGCGGAATTTATCCAGACTGACGACTTCGGCGTCCTTGTGAACGGGCTCGTCCTCTTCTTCGGCCTCGTCCTGCTCATCCTCGCTGTCCGTTGCTTCCTGTGTTTCGAAACGCAGGCCAAACTCGACGGATGGGTCGACAAACGTGCGGATTGCGTCAAACGGGATATACAGCGGTTCCGGCCTGTCGCCGAAGTTCAACGTAATGGCGAAACCGTTGTCATCCACGATCAGGTTTTCGTACCAGTTCTGGATGACTACGGTCATTTCCCCCTGATAGCGCGACTTGAGCCAATCTGCCATCTCCGCGCCGGGATGTTCCGTGTCGAAGGTGATGAAGAAGTGGTGATTTCCGGGCAGACCGTCGCGCGCCACAGCTTCCAGGACCTGCTGGATCAACCCGCGCATCGCGTGGTGCATCAGGTTTCCATAATCGATGGTCCGCGACATTTCTGGTCCTCGTTGCATCGGGCGCCGTGTTCAGGAGGGAGCATAGGGGATTCGCCCCGGATTGCTAGGGTCGGGGCCGAATTATGCGAAACCTGTCGCCGGGTGTGCTGCCGTGCAGCGGGACCTTGTTTTGCCCTTTGAACTTTGCGTGAGACAGCCTTCACCGCCAGTCCTGTCCGCGCTAGCCTCGCGCGGTCATGATCATTCGGGGTAGGAATGTCTTCCATTCGCAATTTTGTCGGTGCCGTCGGGCTGGTGCTGTCGTTCAACGGAGCGGCTGCAGCGCAGACCGAGTTCAACATGATGGACTGGAACAGGATTCAGTTCGATAACCTGATCCTGCAACAACCGGCCATCGATGCTCTGGGGGAAAAACAGGCAGGGCAGGGCGCGGCCGATGTCACAGACATGGCGCTTACCTATAAGCGTGATCCCCAAGTCAGTGCCGCGGTCATTTCACGTATCGCGGACGAACTGAACACTATCGAGCCGGGGAGTGGCACACTGTTATCCGTGAGGTTAGGGCAGATGGATGTTTTTGCGCTGATCGGGACAGAGGCGGAACGCCTGGGCATGGACAGCCTGAACGTTGCCGATGCCATAACAATGTGGATGGTCAACAGCTGGATGATCCTCAACCGTGTCGACGGGGATCCCTCGGTGCCGGCCATGCAGGCCGTATCTGCCCAGGTCGTCTCGGTCTTTGGCATTGTCGGCGATCTGGAGATGACCGAAGCGCAGCGTCAGGAACTGTCAGAAGAATTGTTGCTGCGGACAGTTCTCGCCTCTCAGGCCTATGAAGGGTTGAAGGGCAATCCGGATGCGCTCGCGGGGCTGGATGCGCAGATCAATGCTGCGGCAAGGACGATGGAGTTTGATTTCGCGCAGTTCGACCTGACAGATGCCGGTTTTGTGCCACGGCAGTAAGCGTGCGGTAGCGTGCAAGTTGCGCAAAGCGATATCTGCCGTCTATAGGATGCTGCGGTCGGGGCAACTCAGCCGACGGGCTTCTGCAGTTCGCGCAGCAGCTTTGCCCGCAAGGCGCGGGCATAGTCCGCAAGCCCGCGCGCGGTGACGACAAAACCACCCCGCGTGATGACGGATCGTTGATAGAAGTAGGTCACGGGTGACGATGCGCCCATGTCCTCGATCGCGATGGCGTTGATGTGAATGCCTGCGGATTCTGCCAGCGCCCTTTCACCGGCCACCGTAAAGCCCGCATTCTCCGGACCATCGCCGGAAATGTCGATGACCTGGCGACGACAATCCCTGACCTGAGCAAAGCGCGCCGCGGAAAAGGCGATGGCTTGTCCAACGGCGGTATCGCTGCGCGGCAGGGTGCGGGGCAGCGCCAGCGCAGCTTCGGCGAAATCCGCGACAAGTGCTGCATCCAGCATCCGCCGCCAGTCGAGCGCCACGATCTGCTGGCCAGCGCCGGACCATTGCACAACGGTCAGTGCCACTTGCCCCTCGATCAGGGCATCGGCGACAACAGGATCACGAAGCGCGAAATAAAGACCCTGAACCTGCAGGGCGTATTCGCCCGCATCGATGGAACCGGAAACATCGATCGCCAGAACCAGCGCGGTTTCGCATGCGCCAAGCGGCTTTCCCGGCAGGGCACATAAAAGCAGCAGGACAGGGACCAAACGCCGCGCATCCATGTGACGAGGCTGAACCTGTCGGGGAGGTCTGGCAACCCTGTTGGCATGATGATCTGTCGTGAGTGAAAGTGCAGGTTTCTGTTGCCAGGTACCTGCGAACCCCGCCTTACACGGCTAAGCGCAAGGACTTAGTTTCGGCGACTCGAACTGCTTACGCAGCCAGAGCCATTGCCGGAGCACGGTTGTCGTTGGCAACTGTACTTTGCGGACCGATAACGGTGGCACCCCGCCGGGACAAAGCAAACCCCTTTAGACGTTCGTCGATCCTGTTTCGGCCCCATGCCCCGCAACGACCGGGGAGTGGTGGAGCCGCCGGGTACCGCCCCCGGGTCCGATCCGCTTATTACGAGCGCGTTTATGTCCATAGCCCCGGCGAACCGGGACAGTCGAGATATAGGGTTACAGTCGGCAATGCGCAAGGAATGTGGCCGTGACTGGGGATAATATCCCGTTCTGCCGCAAAGCGACCGCATTAGGTTTCCCGGCAGAAATCAATGTCCGTTTACAATTCTGTCTGATTCGCGGCAGGAATCACGCCTTTGCCCGAAATGGCGTGTCCAAAACTGCGATAAATTCGCGAAACCGCATCGAATTCCACCCTGCCGTGCGTACAAACGCCGCCTGCTCGTCCTGTTTGTCTAAATTTTGCCGCGATTCGGCCCTAGCACAGTCTTCGATGGTTAGGGGATGACCATGAAGATTGTGCGTAACCTCAAGAAATTCCGTGGAAGCGAGGACGGCACCGTAACGGTGGAATTCGTCCTGTGGCTTCCGCTGATCGCTGGCGCGCTGATGCTGGTGACGGACGCGACACTGCTCATGTCGCAAAAGTCGCGGCTTTATGACGTTGTGCGCGATGCATCGCGGCAGGTTTCTTTGGGCAAACGTACCCCGCAAGCGGCACAGGAAGCGATCGTTTCGCGCCTGTCCGGAAATGGCGTCGCGGCCGAGGTGAAGAACCTCAGTGGCTACGTCACCTCGACGGCATCGATCCCCTTTGCAGACGCCATGGTGTTTTCGGGCTATTTTGCGGGCAACGCCCGCATGACGGCCTCTGTCTCGATGTGGATCGAAAATGATGGAACGTCCTGAGTTTCGTAGCGCGTTTTCCGGTTTCCTTCGCGAAGAAAGCGGTGTCGGCACTGTCTTCGGACTTTTCCTGATGGTGACGGTGCTGATGTTGGGCGGTCTTGCGCTTGACAGCACCAGCGCCCGGATGGCGCGCAACCAGTTGCAGACAGCAACCGATGCGTCAGCGCTGGCCGCCGCCGCGCGCATGTCCGATCTGGAAATCGCCCGTGCTGCCGCGCTGCAGCTCGCACAGCTTAATCTTGGTGGCGGAGAGAAAAACCCCATCGGTTCGGGTGACATCGTTTTCGGGATCTACGACTTGTCCAGTGGCAGCTTTACGGAAACGGACGACGATCCGAACGCCGTCAAGGTTGTCGCGAAACGGTCCAGCAGCCGTGGAAATGCCGTCGGCACCTATCTGATGAAGCTTGTCGGGGTTCAGTCGATGGACGTGACGACGGTTTCCGTGGCGCTGGAAAGCAACGCACCGCTGATGGGCAAGGCGGGAGTCTGCGAGGATACGCTGATCCTGACCACAGCCAAACTGAATGGCGGCGGCGACAACACGATGGCCGGTTCGGTCTGCCTGCACGGTCAGATGGGCGTTGTGCTGACCGGCAATGACCTGATCCCTGCCGAGGCACGTCTGTCCGCCCCCGAATGGGTCGACATCGAAACCGGTGCGCTGCGCCATGGCTCCTCTCCGGCAGCCCGGATCAAGATGGCCCGGTCGCTGGAACCGGCACTTTTGCCTGCGGTCGAGCCGATGATCGATGCCCTGTGGGCCGCCCTGTGGGACGAGGGTGTTGATGCGGCAGCCCGTGGCGATCTGGCTGCCGATGGCACCACCGATCACATTCTGATCCCGGATTTCGTCAAGGCCAGCGGCAGCGCTGCCGTGGTCATGATCGATGCCCCGCTCTGGAACGTCGTCGCGGGCGATCTGGCCCCGAACACGGTCTATCTTGCCAGCGGCGATGTGGTGCTGAACGGCGCCGTGTCGGCGCAGGACGTGGCAATCATCGCACAGGGTGAGGTCGAGGCTTACGGAGATGACCGGATCGCGATGAACGACGTGGCGATCATGGCGCGTGGCCGCATCGGCTTTTCCGGCAAGACCAGCTTTGGCAATGCGGAAACCTATTGCGACGCGGACCGCTACAACAGCTATCTTCTGTCGCAGACCGCCGTCACGCTGAGCGGCGCCGGCAGCCAGAGCACCGCGCACGGCCTGGTCGTCGCCGCACCGGAGTTCAGCGCGGGAACATCACTGCGCAATTCGGGCGGCATTTATGTCGAGGCTGACGAAGTCATGTCGCTGGGTGGTCACATGAACCTTGGTGGTTGCGGGTTTGCGCTTGCCAGCGCCTATGAGATCACCCGACCGACCGAACAGGTGGTGTCTAACGGATCGTTCCTGGTGAACTGATCGCAAGGGACAGATATCCGGACCGCAATGCGAAACGCCGCCCCGAAGGGCGGCGTTCGTGTCTTTGCGGAAAAGATCAGAAGCCAGCTTTGATCTTTTCGAATTCCTGCAACATCTTCTCGCGCATTTCTGTGGAAATCGGGGTCTGCGCCAGAAGCGTACCCTGCACCTCATCCACATAGGCCGCAGTCAGATCCTCTGCCGGGATCGTGGCCAGCGCCGCGCTGTTCGCATGGGCGTAACCGAAATTGTCCAGCAGCGCGCGTGCGCCCTTGGCGGACAGCCAGCCGTTGATGAAGTCATAGGCCTTGTCCTCGTTCCCCGGCGCGTCCTTGAAGTTGACGTAGCCGCAGAACCAGGTTGCCGCACCCTCGGTCGGAGTGCGGTTGAAGCCGACCGGGAATCCTTCCTGCTTCAGCAGGGCAACCCCGTCGTTCCACGACCAGGAAACCAGAACCTCTCCCGTCGCCATGAGCTGGCTCATTTCGCCCGGATCGGCCCAATAGGCGCGAACGTTGACATGCGCCTTGCGCAGCCATTCTGCGGCAGCGGCGAACTGTTCGTCGGTTACGTTGGTCCAGTCGGTCACGCCGGTGGCCAGAAACGCCAGCGACCAGGTGTCATCGTTGTTGTCGGGAAGCGACACACGGCCCTGATACTTGGGATCGATGAATACGTTCAGGCTGGCCACGTCCTCGACCGGAACCTCGTCCGTGTTGTAGGCGATGGCGGTATAGGCGTAGTCGGTCGGGATATACCAGACGCCTGCATCATCCTTGAAGATGGTCGAATCAAGGAAGCGCGGTGCGATATCGGCGAATTCCGGGATTTTCGAGACATCCCACGGCTCGATCAGACCGGCATCCTTGTATTTCTGCACGCTTGCAGAACAGGGATGCGCCAGATCGACCTTGAAGCCGGAAGATACCTTCTGAAAGGCTTCTTCCTCATCGGCATAGTTGGCATAGGTCGGGCTGGCGCCATGCTTGGCGGCATAATCCTCCGACATCGCCGGATTTTCGAAACCCGCCCAGTCGAACACCAGAAGTTCAGGGTCTTCGGCAAATGCGGGGGTGGCAAGGATCAGGCAAAGGGCGCTGCCCGAAAGCGCGGTGCGAAAACTCATCCGGTTACCTCTCGTAAGGGGTTTCGACGCCATAAGTCGTAGTGTCATTGTGACATATCATCAAGTGGTGGTCGCGTGCAGTTGACCGGATTGGGCAAGCCTTGCGCAAGAAGGCGGCATTCGCCTGCTTGCGCCTTGTGGTCCGTGCGTATTTGATGGTCACCGGATCGCAGGACGGGAGGCAGGTCATGAAAGCGCTGTTAGTCGAAAAAGCCACGGACGGAACGACAAGCGCTGCCGTGCAGGAAATCGACGAAAGCCGCCTGCCGCCGGGCAATGTGACGGTGGCGGTGTCCCATTCCACGCTGAACTACAAGGATGGGCTGTGCATCGGTCCGGGGGGCGGGATGGTGCGCCACTATCCCCATGTGCCGGGCATCGATTTCGCGGGCACGGTCGAACGCAGCGACGATCCCCGTTATGCCCCCGGCGACCGTGTGGTTCTGACTGGATGGCGGGTGGGCGAAACGCATTGGGGCGGTTATGCGCAAAAGGCCCGGGTCGATGCCGACTGGCTGGTACCCCTGCCTGGGGGGCTTGGCGAACGGCAGGCGATGGCAGTGGGCACAGCGGGTTTTACTGCCATGCTGGCGGTCATGGCGCTGGAAGATCACGGCCTGACCCCTGACAAGGGTGAGGTTCTGGTCACAGGGGCTGCGGGCGGCGTCGGCTCTGTCGCTGTCGCGATTCTTGCCCGGCTGGGATACACGGTCGCGGCTGTCACCGGCCGACCCGAAACAGAAGATTATCTTCGCCATCTGGGGGCATCCCGGATCGTTCCACGCGACGAGCTTGCCGAGGTATCGAAGCGGCCACTGGAAACGGAAACCTGGGCGGGCTGTATCGATGCGGTGGGCGGGGCCATGCTGGCGCGTGTCCTCGGGCAGTTGAAATACAGGGGTTCGGTCGCCGCCGTTGGACTGGCCGGGGGCGCGACCCTGCCGGCCAGCGTGGTGCCGTTTCTTTTGCGCGGCGTGAACCTGCTGGGCATCGACAGCGTCATGCAGCCCTATGATCGACGGGTGCAGGCCTGGGGCCGCATCACCCGAGAACTGCCGATGGAAAAGCTGGAATCGATGATCCGGCCCGCCACGCTGGCCGATCTGCCCGCGCTGGGGGCGGCGATCCTGAAGGGGCAGGTGCAGGGCCGTGTCGTCGTGGATGTGAACGACTGAGAAGCTTTACGCGGCCCCATGGCCGCGCTATTCAAATACTGAACCTGGCGCAATTCGCCGCGTTCTGTCTGCGGGACAAGACGAAAATCCCAACGACTGGCTGGAAGACCTGCCGCCCCCGGATCGTCCGGTGTGCGGAGCGTCGTCCGCAATCCGGACCCCGGCTAACGCAACTCGAGGGGTTCCCATGACCGCACTTGACCTTTCTTTCGCCCGCGCCCAGTTCCCGGCCTTTTCCGTTCCGGGTCTGCGCGATCAGGCTTTCTTTGAAAACGCGGGCGGCTCTTATGCCTGTCGGCAGGTCATCGACCGGCTGACCCGGTTTTATACCGAGCGCAAGGTGCAACCCTACGCCCCCTATGCCGCCGCTCAGGCCGGTGGTGCGGAAATGGACGAGGCCCGCGCGCGACTGGCGGCGATGATGGGCGTGGCGGCGGAGGAGGTCAGCTTCGGCCCCTCGACCAGCGCGAACACCTATGTTCTGGCGCAGGCTGTCCGGCGCAGTTGCGCCCCCGGTACCGCCATTGTTGTCACTGATCAGGACCACGAGGCGAATTCCGGCGTCTGGCGACGTCTGGCAGAGGACGGTTTCGAGATCCGCGAATGGCGGATCGATCCGGAAACGGGGCTGCTGGATCCCGCCCGGCTGCAAGCGCTGCTGGCCGATGGCCGCGTCGCGCTGGTCGTCTTTCCGCATTGCTCCAACGTCGTGGCCGCGATCAACCCGGTGGCGGAAATCGTGGCCATCGCCCATGCCGCCGGAGCGGTGACCTGCGTCGACGGAGTTTCCTATGCGCCGCATGGCCTGCCTGATGTGGCCGCACTCGGCACCGACATCTACCTGTTCTCCGCCTACAAGACCTACGGCCCGCATCAGGGCATCATGGTGATCCGCAAGGCACTGGGGGAACGGTTGGCCAATCAGGGGCATCATTTCAACGGCGATACGCTTTACAAACGCTTCACCCCTGCCGGGCCGGACCATGCCCAGATCGCCGCCTGTGCCGGGATCGCCGATTATTTCGACGCGCTGCACGATGCGCATTTTGCGCTGGAACCTGATGCGCGAAAGCGCGGCAGGGCGGTGCATGACCTGATCCGGGCACATGAGGTTGTTATCTGCCAACCGCTGCTCGACTATCTTGCACAACGCAATGACCTCCGCCTGATCGGGCCGCGCGATTCTGCCCTTCGCGCACCGACCGTGGCTGTGGCGCTTGACCGATCGGCAGGGCCGGTCTCGGCGGAACTTGCCCGTCATGGCATCAATTGCTGGGCAGGGGATTTCTACGCCGTCCGCCCGCTCACCGCTATGGGGGTCGATCTGAACAAGGGGGTGCTGCGTCTGTCCATGGTGCATTACACCACGGCAGAGGAGGTCACGCGCCTGATTGCCGCACTCGACCGGGTGCTTTGAGCGGCAGGGATTGAGGCCGCTTCAGACCGCTGTCGTGCCATAAAGATGCAGCACCACGATCCCGCCCGCAATCATCGCCAGCCCAAGCGCCGCCGCCATGTCGATCTTCTGGCCAAAGATCAGCCAGCCGACACCGGCGATCAGCACGATGCCCATACCCGACCATGTGGCATAAACCACCGCCAAAGGCAGCGTTTTCAGGGCAAGCGAAAGGAACCAGAACGATATCCCGTAGCCCAGCACCACGCCGATGGATGGCAGGGGCCGCGAAAACTGCTGGCTGGCCTGGATGCAGGACGTGCCGAGGATTTCAAACAATACCGTCAGCACAAGATAGCTGAATGCCTGTGTCATAATGTTATCCGATGTAAAAAAGGGCGCAGATCAATGCGCCCTTTCTATCAGATCACAGGCCCTGTGGCGAGTGGCTTGTCAGGCCAGCAACCGGTCAGGTCAGCAAGCGATCAGGCCAGAGCCTTGTTCAGATACTCGTCCACCTTTTCCAGATAGCCCATCGTGGTCAGCCATTTCTGGTCCGGCCCGACCAGCAGGGCCAGGTCCTTGGTCATGAAACCGTCTTCAACCGCATCGACGGTGACCTTTTCCAGCGTGGTGGCGAATTTCATCAGCGCGTCGTTGCTGTCCAGCTTGGCGCGGTGCTTCAGACCACCCGTCCAGGCGTAGATCGATGCGACCGAGTTGGTCGAGGTCTGCTCGCCCTTCTGGTGCTGACGGTAGTGGCGGGTGACGGTGCCATGCGCCGCCTCCGCCTCGACAATCTTGCCATCGGGAGTCATCAGGACAGAGGTCATAAGGCCAAGCGAGCCGAACCCCTGTGCCACGATATCGGATTGCACGTCGCCGTCATAGTTCTTGCAGGCCCAGACATAGCCGCCCGACCATTTCAGCGCCGAGGCCACCATATCGTCGATCAGACGGTGTTCGTAGGTCAGGCCGCGCTTCTTGAACTCCTCCGCGAACTCCTCGTCGTAAATCTTCTGGAAGATATCCTTGAAGCGGCCATCATAGGCCTTGAGGATGGTGTTCTTGGTCGAGAGATACACCGGCACGTTCCGCACGAGGCCGTAGTTCAACGATGCGCGGGCAAAGTCGGTGATGCTGTCGTCGAGGTTGTACATCCCCATGTAGACGCCGGACGAAGGGGCCGAATAGACATCCTTCTCGATCACCGTGCCGTCGTCACCGACGAATTTCATCGTCAGCTTGCCCTTGCCGGGGAACCTGAAGTCCGTCGCGCGATACTGGTCGCCAAAGGCATGACGACCGACGACGATGGGCTTCGTCCAGTGCGGCACCAGACGCGGCACGTTCTTGCAGATGATCGGTTCGCGGAAGATCACGCCGCCAAGGATGTTGCGGATGGTGCCGTTCGGGCTTTTCCACATCTGCTTCAGGCCGAATTCCTCGACCCGCTGCTCATCCGGGGTAATGGTGGCGCATTTCACGCCCACGCCGTATTTCTTGATCGCTTCCGCCGAGTCTATGGTGATCTGGTCGTTGGTGCGGTCACGCTCCTCGATCCCCAGATCGTAATATTTCAGGTCGATGTCGAGATAGGGCAGGATCAGCTTTTTCTTGATGAAATCCCAGATGATCCGGGTCATCTCGTCGCCGTCAAGTTCGACGACGGGGTTGGCTACCTTGATCTTCGACATGTGGGCCCCTCGTGCTGCATGGATTCGCTGCGTTGCTGCATATCGGAAAAGCACAGGCTTGGGAAGCGCGGTATGCAAAGGTATACTGAAATCCTCTAGACGCCCAGAAACGGCCCCTTGCAATCGAGCGGTGCAGTGTCGCGTCCGGCCTCGGTCAGGGCAGGACCGCCGATTTCACTGGTATAGATGGCGGTCAGGCTGCCAGCGTTTCGGCTGAAGGCCCAGCAATGGGTGCCCGGATCGCCGGAATACTCAAAACAGATGTCGCCGCCTTTCGGATACCATGATCCGCGCTGGCATACACCGTCCGTGCCAACCCACAGGACCTGCCGTCCGGGCAGATACTGCTCGGTGCCGAATTCCATCCCGTTGGACGTATAGGTAACGGTATGACCCGTGGCATAGGCCTCGAATTCTGCCGCGCTTACGGGGGCGTTTGGCGAATTCTCTGTCGTGGTCTGGGCAGAAGCTGCGCCGTTGAAACCCGACATGCAGAAGCCAAGGAAAATCAGAACACGCAACACGACGGAACCCTTTTTCGGCAACACCAATCAGATCACGCGGATGCCGCCAGTCACCCCGTGCAATTGAGACAAGCGGATCATACACCCAGAAGCGGCTCGAAACAGGACATCGGTTGCGGGCTCTTTTCGACCTCGACCAGTGTCGTGCCCGCGCCGTCACCCATGAAAACCCCGGTCAAACCGCTTTCTCCCTTGGTGAAAATCCAGCACTGCTCACCCACTGCGCCGCCATATTCGAAACAGATATGCTCACCGCGCGCATACCATGATCCGCGCATGCAGGCGTCGCCGACAAAAGCCCACATGACCTGTCGACCGGGCAGATACTGTTCAATTCCATAGGGTTCGCCGCCCGCGGAATAGGTCAGCGTCTTGCCTGTCACATAGGCATCGAACTCGGCGGCGGTCATCGGGGTTTCGGCATTCGCCGTGGTTACAAAAGTGGCTGCGGCCAGCAGAGCGGGGAAGATGCGGAACACGGCGGGCACTCGGATAGCTGCGAATGCGGCGATGATGGCAGAGCTGCGCGCCGCTGGCCAGTGCACACCCGATCACGAAGTGACGATTGGCTGTTACGCGCGCCAGCGGGCAGCACGGTGATCCATCACCCGGTGCCAGAGCGGAGGGACCAAAGCCAGCGTTGCCATCACCGGCAGGCTGCGCGGCAGGCGCGGCGCTTCGACCGCGGCAGGCAGGTGCAGCGCGGGATAGGGCAAGGCGGGGCGGGCGTGATGGGCGGAATGACGGGGCGCGTTCAGCATCTGCCAGCCGCTGACCGGGGGGGCCGCATTCCAGCTATGACGCTCGCCCACAGGTTCCGGCCCTGCGGGGCCGGCATGTCTTTGCAGACCGTAGTGTTGCACATAGTCCGAAAGCAGCAATTGCATCTGCGCATGACCGGCCAGCGCCAGATAGGCCAGCGCCCCTGCAAGCCCCGCCAACCAGACACTCAGCACAAGGCAGAGCAATGCGCCGCCGACATAGGCGATATAGGGATTGCCAAGCCTGCCCGACTTTCGCTGCCCGTCCCGCTGCAACTCGGCCAGCAGCCCCTCCCGGAATGAGCCGGCCCATGCACGCAGGGCAAAGCGGTAGAACCCCTCGCGCAGCCGCGCGCTGTTGGGATCAGCGTCAGTGGCGACATGGCGGTGGTGCACCAGCCGGTGCGCAGAGGTGTGATGCCCGAATAAAAGAGAGATATAGACCGCCGCCCCCAACCGATGCAGGGCGCGCTGCGGACGGTGGATAAGTTCGTGCGCGTTGGCGTTCGACACCTGTCCGAACCAAAGACCAAAGGCCAGCCAGATCGCGACTGCCTGCATCACGCCCGCCGCTTTTGCCAGCGTGACGACGCCCAGCGCCAGCATCGGGAAATGCAGGATACCCAGCGTCACCGACAGGGCCGTTGCAGCAGGAAACTCCGTGCCTTCGGCAGCGGCGTTGCTTGCGATCAACCGGTCGAGCAATGGCACAAGCAGCGCCATTCCTGCGGCCGCCAAGACGCTCCACCCGCCACCCGCAAGCGCCGCTACAAACAGGACCGGCACCGGCAAAAGCGTGGCAATGGCAAAGGGCAGGGCGGTTTTCAGGTCCGGGCGCATGGCCACAGCCTAACATTTGCCCGTTTGCCCCGCCAGTTTCCGTGCAGACCGCGACGGAACCCGGCCCCTGCCGCGTTGGGATGATGGGGGCAGAACGGAGAGATGATGTTCAAGACCCTTATCCTGTCGCTTGCCGCGTTGCTGGCACATCCGTTTTCGGCTGCGGCACTGGACTATGAACTTTATGATGGTCGCAGGGGCGATGGTCCCGCGCCGCTGGTAATCCTGATGCATGGTGCGGGCGGCAATGGTGCAATCATGCGCCGGATGACCGGCTTTAACCGCCATGCACAGGCGGCGGGCGTGGTCGCCGTCTATGCCTCTGCCCCGAACCGCGTCTGGAATGACGGGCGGCTGACCGGCCTGCCGCACAAGGCAAAGCATACCAACCATGATGATGTCGCCGGGCTGATGGCGATCATCGACGGGTTGACCGCGCAAGGCATCGCCGATCCATCCCGCGTCTATCTGATCGGCCATTCCAGTGGTGGCGGCATGGCGTTGCAGATGGCCTGCTCCCGTCCCGATGCCCTGGCCGGGATCGCGGTTGTGGCGACGAAGGTGCTGCTGAACGCCCCCTGCGCGGACAAGACCACGCCGGTTCCGGCCGTGTTTTTCTATGGTACGGCGGATGAACTGAACCCCCATGCGGGGCGCAGCGACCCATCGAACGCGCGTGATGCAAAGCTGGGCCTGTCCTATTCGGCGGCGGAAAGCCTTGCGATCTGGCAGCGGCGCAACGGTTGCGGTGCGCCGGTGAAAAGCCGGATCAACCCGGCGGATGATGGGGTGACAGTGACCCGGTATGATTATTCGGGTTGCGCCGCGCCCCTGCGGTATTTCGAGGTGGCGGGCGGTGGCCATGCCATACCCGGCACCAAAGTCCGCCGCGGCCTGATCCCGCGGAAAGTCCCCGAGGTGGCTGTGAAAGACATCGATGCCATGGCCGAAGCACTGCGCTTCTTCCTGCGATAGCCTATTTTTCCTGATGTAGCCCGACAGCCCCGGGGCGATAGCCTGCCAGGGCTTTTATCGCCCGAACAAGTTGACTAGGTAAGGGCCAGAAGCTGCTCGGGGCCACGGTGCATGTCATTCTTCAAGAAACTCAAGGACAAGCTGTTCAAGTCCTCGTCGAAACTCGATGAGGGCTTGAATGCCATCGTCGCGGACGGCGCTGATGATGCGCAGGCACCAGAAGAAGAACGTGATCAGGCTATTGCACCGGACGCGACGGTATCGGTGTCTGTTCCAGAGCCAGAGCCAGAGCCAGAGCCAGAGCCAGAGCCAGAGCCAGAGCCAGAGCCAGAGCCAGAGCCAGAGCCAGAGCCAGAGCCAGAGCCAGAAGTTGTGGCCGAACCGGCCCCCGAAAAACCGCCGGAGCCGCCTGTGCCGCCGGTTGCAGAAAAAGTTGCACCGCTTTCGCCAGTTCCGGCTGCCAAAATGGAACCCGATGTTTCGGCACCGCCCGCCGCCGATGCGGTAAAAGCCGAAGTCCCCAGACCAAAGCCTGCCCCGCAACCTGAACCCGCAGTCCGTGTTGACCGTCCCGCCGCCCCCCAGCCTGAGCCGCCTGCCGAAACGTCCCGCCCCGGCATCCTGGGCCGCCTGTTCGGCAAGACCCCGGCGCCACAGGCTCCGCGCCGGGTGTTGGACGAGGCAATGCTGGAAAGCCTGGAGGAATTGCTGATCCAGGCCGATCTGGGCGTCGATACCGCGCTGCGTGTCACCGCCAACCTGGCCGCCAGTCACATGGGGCGCAAGCTGTCGGTCGAGGAAATCAAGGGCCTGCTCGCCGCCGAGGTGACGCGGATCATGGAAACCGTCGCCCGGCCCATGCCGCTTTATGCGAAGAAGCCGCAGGTGGTGCTGGTCGTCGGCGTCAACGGATCGGGCAAGACCACGACTATCGGCAAGCTGGCCAGCCAGTTCCGTGCCGCTGGGAAATCGGTCGTAATTGCAGCGGGCGATACCTTCCGCGCGGCGGCGGTGGAACAGTTGCAGGTCTGGGGGCAGCGCGCGGGTGTGCCGGTGCTGACCGCGCCCGAAGGGTCCGACCCGGCCAGCCTGGCCTTTGATGCCATGACGCAGGCGCAGGCATCGGGTGCCGATCTGCTGCTGATCGATACGGCGGGCCGTTTGCAGAACCGCGCCGACCTGATGGAGGAGCTGTCCAAGATTGTGCGCGTCATCCGCAAGAAAGATCCGGACGCGCCGCACAACACGATTTTGGTACTGGATGCAACAACCGGCCAGAACGCCCTTAACCAGGTTGAGATTTTCCGAAAGCTTGCGGATGTATCGGGGCTGGTGATGACCAAGCTTGACGGCACGGCGAAGGGCGGTGTGCTGGTGGCGCTTGCCGACAAGTTCGGCCTGCCGATCCATGCGATCGGCGTGGGCGAACAGATTGACGACCTTTCCCCCTTCGACCCGGAGGAATTCGCCCGCGCCCTGTGCGGCCTGTCGTAAGGAAGCATCATGTTCAAGACTTCGCTGGTCATCCTTGCCGCCTGCGTATTGACCGCGCTGCCCGCAGCAGCCCGGCAAAGCGTTTCCGATTGCGAGTCGGTGTGGAAGTCCGTGACCGATCTGATGCCCGACATGCCGCTGAGAAAACCCGGTCGTATGTCAGTAGCGGCGGACGGTTGCCTGCTGCGCGACGTGCAGTTTGCAAGCGAGGAAGCATACGGGCCGGATCTGAGGATGCGCTCCATCACCTTTGCGGGCACCGGGCTGGAGAGGATTGCCGAAGGGTTGCCGCCAACCTCGATCTCGCTCGACATCAAGGGGTTTCAGATGTCGATAAATACCGGCGACCCCGTCTTCAGCTATCTGCTGATGGCGCAGAATTCGCGTTCGGCCACTGACATGATTGTCCGCGCGCATTGGGATGAAGCCACAAAGACGATGCGTATTGACCAGTTCGACCTGGATTTCTGGGGTGACAATTCCGTCAAATGGACCGCAACCGTGACAGGCATGGACCTGTCGAACCGTGATGCGATCCTGCTTTCTGCCGGTGGCGCGGCCGTAACCGCGCTTGACGCCGAAATTGTCAGCAACGGCCTGTTCGAAACCTATCTGCTGATGCCGCTTGGCAATATGTTTCTTAATGGCGGCGATGCCGTCGAATCCGGTCAGAAAACCCCCGAGGCGCTGGTAGAGGAATACCGCGCCGGTGCAATCAACAGTCTGGATCAGGTCCCCGAGACGCTGTTGCCGTTCGCCAGCCGCAAGGCGTTGCAAGTGCTGCTTTCCGAAATGCCTAATCCTGCCGGCAAGCTGACGCTGCGGATGACCGCCGATCCGGGTATAGGGTCAGCCGCCGTGTCCCGCGCTGCAGTTTTTGGACTGCCAAAAACCGTAGCCGAAGGTGCCAGCTATCTTGAGGGTGCCAGCTTCGACATCACCTATACGCCCACACCCCCGGAGTGAGAGACTGGTTGCGCGCATGCCGGCTCCTCGCCATCGGCGGGGACGCGCGGTTGCCTTCACATCACCGTTGGGGGCTTTGATCCTGCCCGCCACGATGTTACGTCCTATCCGGCAACAGGAGGCCGCAATGACCCCGCGCAAGATCAATCCGATCCTGAAGATGGTGCTGGAATTCGGCCCGGTGCTGGCGTTCTTTATCGCCTATGGCCGCGTCAAGGACAGGACGTTCAGCTTTGCCGGCACGGAATATTCCGGCTTCATCGCGGTAACAGCAGCGTTCATCCTGCTGATGCTGATCGCAACCGCGCTGCTTTGGGTGCTGACCGGGCGGCTTAGCCGGATGCAGGTCGCGACCATGGTGCTGGTCGTGGTCATGGGCGGGCTTTCCGTCTGGCTGAACGATGATCGCTTTTTCAAGATGAAGCCCACGCTGATCTATCTACTTTTCGCGGCGATCCTTGGTTTTGGGCTGATGCGCGGCAAATCCTACCTGCGCTATGTGATGGAGGAAGTCATGCCCCTGCAACCGCAGGGCTGGATGATCCTGACCCGCAGGGTGCTGGGCTTTTTCATCATTCTGGCCATCGCCAATGAGGCCATCTGGCGCACCCAGTCGACCGATACCTGGGTGACGTTCAAGACCTTTGGCCTGATGCTGGCAACTTTTCTGTTTTTCATGGCGCAGGGGCGGCTGTTCAGCACCTATGCCATCGAGGATGCAGAAACGCCCGGTGAGTGACCCTCACCGTTTGAACAGCGTTTCCATCGATTTCTTGTCCTGGGTAAGATCGCTGCGAAACTCGGCGCCGACAGCCCGCCCGGCAACAACGCCGGGGCGCGCGGCCATTGCATCCAGCCAGCGGGAAAAATGCGGCTTGTCCTCAAGCACCTGCTGCTGGCCCCGCCAGTTCTGCGCCCAGGGCCAGATTGCGAAATCGGCGATGGAACAGAAATCCCCCGCCGCGAATCCATGCCGTTCAAGCTGGCGATCCAGCACACCGTAAAGCCGACCGACCTCCCTCCGGTAGCGGTCCTGCGCATAGGGCAGCACCTGCGGCGGGTCCATCGCCGGGGCATATTTCAGGAAATGATGAGCCTGTCCGGCCATCGGTCCTACACCGCCCATCTGCCACATCAGCCACTGGTCGACGGCGATGCGGTCCCGTTCGGTCTTTCCGTAGAAAGTGCCCGTCTTGCGGGCCAGATACTGCAAGATCGCCCCCGATTCAAAGATCGACACAGGTTTTCCGTCCGGCCCGTCGGGATCGGTGATCGCTGGCATCCGGTTGTTGGGCGAAATGGCCAGAAATTCCGGCCTGAACTGATCGCCAGCCCCGATGTTGACCGGGTGGATGATGTAGGGCAGGCCCATTTCTTCCAGGGCAATACTGATCTTCCAGCCATTCGGCGTGGGCCAGAAATACAGGTCTATCGGGGCAGGCATGGCAATTCCTTATGACTGAACGGTCATGATGATCGTTTTCGGGCGGGTGGCAAGGCCAGGGTAGCTTTTCGCCGGTTGACCGCAGCCCGCCGCGGGAGTAATCGAAATGTCGTGGCGCTTTGTTACCGGATTGCGGGCCACGTTAAACAAGCCGCTAAAGAGGTGAAGGGTTTACCCCCGGAGCCTTTGGTTTCGGGGTTTTTTATTGGCCGGAGGGCCCGCGATGACGAACGGATGGAAACCGCGCACGAAGCTTGTTCATACCGGCAGCCGCCGCAGCCAATACGGCGAGATGTCGGAAGCGATCTTCCTGACCCAGGGCTTTGCCTATGACAGCGCGGAATCGGCCGAGGCGCGGTTTGTCAAAGCAGGGGATGACGAATTCATCTATGCCCGCTACGGCAATCCCACTGTCCGGATGTTCGAGGAACGGGTCGCCGCGCTGGAGGGCACCGAGGATGCCTTTGCCACCGCATCCGGCATGGCCGCCGTTTCTGCTGCGCTGACCAGCATGCTGCGCGCAGGCGATCACGTCGTGTCGTCGCGGGCGCTGTTCGGGTCGTGCCTGTATATTCTGGAAGAGGTGCTTGCCCGCTATGGCGTCAGGGTTTCCTTCGTTGATGGCACTGACCTGGACCAGTGGCGCGCCGCGGTCACACCGGGCACCAAGGCCGTGTTCTTTGAAACCGTTTCCAATCCCACGCTGGAGGTGATCGATATCCGTGCCGTTTCGGACATCGCGCACAGGGTCGGGGCCCTGGTCATCGCCGACAATGTCTTTGCCACACCCGTCTTTTCGCGCGCAGTAGAGCAGGGGGCAGACGTGATCGTCTATTCGGCCACCAAGCATATCGACGGGCAGGGCAGGGCACTGGGCGGTGTCGTCTGCGGCACGAAGGACTATATCCGCAAGGTGCTGGAACCCTATCTGAAGCATACCGGGGGGGCGCTCAGCCCGTTCAACGCCTGGGTGATGCTGAACGGGATGCAGACGCTGGACCTGCGCTGTCGTGCACAGGCCGACGCCGCGCTGACGATCGCAAAGGCGCTGGAAGGCCATCCAAAACTGTCGCGCGTCATCCATCCGCATCTGGACAGCCACCCGCAGGCAGCGCTTGCCCGCGCGCAGATGGACAAGGGCGGCACGGTTCTGACCATCGAGGTGAAGGGCGGCAAGGAAGCCTGCTTCCGCTTCCTCAATGCGCTGGAGATATTCCTGATTTCCAACAACCTCGGCGATGCGAAAAGCATCGTGACCCACCCGGCGACCACCACGCACCAGCGCCTGCCCGATGACCAGAAGGCAAGGCTGGGCATCACCCCTGGTCTGGTGCGGATATCGGTCGGCCTGGAAGATGCGGATGATCTGCTTGCCGATCTTCTGGCGGGGCTGGAGGTAGCCTGACCACCTCCGACTGCTGGTGTGTCATATGCTCGTTCCGGCGGGGCCGCACGGCCGCGCTTGACTTCGCGCAACCAGCCGGACAAGCGTTGCGGCCATGTTCGACATGCGGCCCGTGATATATGTGATCGGCATGCTCGTGGCCTTTGTCGGGGCGACGATGCTGTTGCCCATGGTGCTGGATCTGGCCGATGGCAACCGCAACTGGCAGGCCTTTCTCACCTCTGGCTGCGCGCTGATGCTGGTGGGCACAACACTCGCGCTTTCCACGCGCAATGCGCTTGGCAGGTCGATCACCCTGCGCCAGTCCTTTCTGCTGACATCGCTTACCTGGACGGTGGTGCCGCTTGCCGGTGCAGTGCCGTTCATCGTTGGCCTGCCCCATGCCAGCTTTACGGACGCCTATTTCGAATCCATGTCCGGGCTGACCACGACCGGGGCATCGGTCTTTCTGAAACTGGGGGAAATGCCGCGCGGCGTGCTGCTTTGGCGCGGTATGCTCAACTGGATGGGCGGGCTGGGGATCGTCATCGTCATCATGATCTTTCTGCCCGTGATGAAGGTCGGGGGGATGCAGTTCTTTCGTGCCGAAGGCTTCGATACCTTGGGCAAGGTGTTGCCGCGCGCCCGTGACATTGCCATGTCGTTGCTTGCCGTCTATGCGGCGCTGACCGTCGCAGCGATGATCGGCTATGCGATGGTGGGCGTCCCTGCCTTCGACGCCGTGGTTCACGGGCTTTCCAGCATCGCAACAGGGGGCTTTTCCACGCGGGATGCTTCGTTCTTCGATTTTACCGGTGGGCCGGAATATGTCGGCGCGCTGTTCATGTTTCTGGCCAGCCTGCCCTATGTGCGCTACGTTCAGCTGGTAACGGGCCGCCCCGCCGCGTTTTTCCGGGACAGCCAGATTCTGGCCTATACGCGGTATGTTCTGGTCGCGGTTGTGCTGATCGTCGCCTACCGGCTGTGGCATGAGGATGCCGGGTTTGAATCGATCCTGCGCAATACGCTGTTCAACGTCATCGCGGTGATTTCCAGCACGGGCTATGCCAGCGCCTACCTGCCTGACTGGGGGGCATTCCCGCTGCTGGTGGTCTTTGTCATCGGTGTCATCGGCGCCTGCACCGGATCAAGCGCTGCGGGTCTGGGCGTGTTCCGGGTGCAGATCATGTTTGGCGCGGTTCTGGCCGTTATCCGGCGCATCCTGTCGCCAAACCGAGTGCTGGCGATCCGATATGCCGGGCGCGCGGTGGACGAGGATGTGCTGTTTCAGATCATGGCCTTTTTCGCCACCTACATCGTCACGATGGGCATCTTTACCGTTCTGGCCACGTCGACCGGGATCGATTTCGGAACGGCGCTGTTTTCCATCTGGACAGCGATTGGCAACATTGGTGTTTCGGTCGGGGATGGCGTCAAGGCGACGGGAACGATGGTCGACCTTCCCGCCTTTGTGAAATGGCTGATGATTGTCGCAATGATGTTGGGACGGCTTGGCATCCTGTCGGTGCTGGTGCTGTTCCTGCCCCGTTTCTGGCGCGACTGACCCCTAGCGCCAGCAGGATACCTTGACGGCAATGTCCATGCCCAGCCGTGTCAGATCCTCTGCCGCAAGTGTGCCCTGCCCAGAGGCGACGGGTTCGGCTTTTATCCCTGCGCGATCCAGCAACGGCAGAACCGCATCGGCCCGAACCGCAAAGCTGACCTCTTCGGGCAGCACGCGGTCACCGGACGGTTGCTGTGCAAGCACGCCGATGACCGATCCTGATGTATCAAACACTGCCCCACCCACGTCGCCGGGCAGGGTCGTCATGTCCAGCCGCGCAAGCGTCTTTTCACCCTGCAACCCGCGCGTGTCGGCCAGTGTGCCAAAGGTCAACACCGGCGCATCCAGCGCATCCTCATAAGAATAGCCGGCAACGGCAACCTCTGCCGCAAGCCGGGGCTGGGTGGTCTGGAACCGGGCATGGGCAGCGGGGGCCAGCGGGGCCAGCGGCTTTAACACCGCAAGACCAAGCGCAGCATCGGAAAGCGCAAGTTCTGCCTCATGAACACCGTCAAGCGTGATCCGACCGCAATCCTGCAAGACGGCGGCAGTTGTCAGCACGCTGCCGATCGCATCGACATAGAAACCGGATCGGGAGATTTCCGGCCGCCGCACTTCCAATCCCGCAAGCAGTCCCGCCCGATCCTCGGCACTTGGTGGCGACAGGCTGGCATCCAGCGCGTTTTCCGTATCCGGTACAAAGGTGGCTGCCATCTGGTCCAGCACATGCTGCTGCATCCGGCGGTCTTCGGCCGCAGGCCACAAAAGGGTATAGCCCTTCACAAATCCGTCCGAAAGCCGGGCGTGGGTAAAGGAAAGCAGCTCGTCATCTTCACCGGCCAGGGTGAAGCTGCTGGCATTGCGCTCGCGCGGCCCGTTCAGCGGCACGATTTCCAGCGTCTGCATGATGTCGTAAAGCCCGAACAGCGTCGCCTGATCGCCACGCTGGCTGATCAGCAGCACCTGCACGCCGCTGCCATCCTTTGCGCGAAAATGGGCGAACGGCGCCTCGTACCGGTCAAACTCGACCATGGCCAGCGGCAGGTCGATCGCGATCCCGGCCTTGGCGTCCAGCACCGGCGCAAGCCCCACCGTGGCCTGTGCCTTGCGATAGCCTTCCAGCAATGTCGCGCGCTGGCGGGTTGTCAGGATACCTGTAACATCGACCCCCGCCGCGTTCTGCCAGGCGGCCATGGCATTGCGCGTTCCCGGCCCGAAGGAGCCATCGATTTTTGCGTCGTAAAAACCTTCCCACTTCAGCGCCGATTGCAGTTCATGGCGGGCGTCAGCTTCCAGAAGTGCTTCGGAACGGCGGGCCTCTGCCCGGCTTTCGTCTGGCACGGGTTCATCAACGACAGGCGCAGGTTCTGCGGTTGCGACATTTGCAGACGGTTCCGCCCCCCCATCAGTCCCCGCCGCCGCAATCCCTGCGGGCCAGACACGCCGACCGTAGCTGCCACCGTCCGACACATAGCTGTCGCGCGGGATCAGCCCCAGCCGCCGCAGGCGCGAGGCGGTTTCGGACGCTTCGGTATCGTCGAAAGGGCCCAGTGCCAGCGCATACCAGCCGGTATCGGTGGCGAATGCGGTGATGTTTGCAAAATCACGGCCATAGTCACGGGCGCGGTCCTGTGCCTCGCGCAGGGTGGGGACGGCCTCGACCTGCACCCAGACCTGCGGTTGTTGGGCATAAAGCGTGGTGGCCGTCATCACCGCCGAAACCGTGACGAAGCAACCGAAAATCGATTTCATGGGCATCGTATCCAGACTGTATTCCCCGCGCGCCACAATCAGGCGCGAATCCGCCGATGACCCTAGCAGAGCCGGCGGCGGCTGCACGTCAATAATCCCGCAGCGCCGATTGACCACCCCCCGCCTGTTGCCTATTGAGAACGCGGTTCCAAGACCCGAGGCCGAACATGACCGCCCCCGCCGCACAGCCGCCCCGTTCCTTTCAGGAAATCATCCTGAGATTGCAGAATTACTGGGCGGCCAAGGGCTGCGCGATCCTGCAACCCTATGACATGGAAGTGGGCGCAGGCACCTTTCACCCGGCGACGACGCTGCGCGCGCTTGGCACCCGGTCCTGGGCGGCGGCCTATGTGCAGCCGTCGCGCAGGCCGACAGACGGGCGCTATGGCGAAAACCCGAACCGTTTGCAGCACTATTACCAGTATCAGGTGCTGATAAAGCCATCTCCGCCGGACTTGCAGGATCTGTATCTGGGCAGCCTGCAAGCCATTGGCATCGACGCCAGTCTGCATGACATCCGCTTTGTGGAAGATGACTGGGAAAGCCCGACGCTGGGGGCCTGGGGTCTGGGCTGGGAAGTCTGGTGCGACGGCATGGAAGTCAGCCAGTTCACCTATTTCCAGCAGGTCGGTGGCCATGATTGCCACCCGGTTTCGGGGGAGCTGACCTATGGTCTGGAACGACTGGCGATGTATGTGCTTGGGGTTTCTCATGTCATGGACATGCCGTTCAACGATCCCGGCAGCCCCATCCCGCTGACCTACGGCGACATCTTCCGGCAGACCGAACAGGAATATTCGCGCTGGAACTTCGATCAGGCCGACACGGAAATGCTGTTCCAGCATTTCAAGGACGCCGAGGCCGAATGCGACCGCATCCTGACCGCGTCGCAGCCCGACAAGGCCGGGCGCAACATCGTCATGGCGCATCCGGCCTATGACCAGTGCATCAAGGCCAGCCACCTGTTCAACCTGCTGGATGCGCGCGGCGTGATTTCCGTCACCGAACGGCAGGCCTACATCGGCCGTGTCCGCGCGCTGGCCAAACGCTGCGCCGATGCCTTCGTCACCACCGAAGCGGGCGGCAATGCAGGGGTGGCAGCGTGAATGGCAAGATCGCCGCAGGTGCCATTGTGATCAGCGCGGTTGTCGCCGGTGTCCTGCTCTACTGGACGCAGGTCTATGCCTATTACACGCCGGTCGCCTTTCAGAAAGGGCAGGAAATCACCCTGGTTCCGCTGATCGGTGGCAAGCCCGAACCGATCCCGGTCGAAGGGATCACCGGCATCGATGCCGACAGTTCGCCCCTGCGGTTCCGCGCCTGTTTCACCACGCCCCTGTCGCAGGCGCTGCTGACCGAAACCTACACGCTGGTCGAAAAGCCGGAACCGCGCGTCGCCCCGTCATGGTTCGATTGCTTCGATGCGCAAGCCATTGGTGCCGCAATGGAAAGCGGCGAGGCGATGGGCTTCCTCTCTGTCCCGGATATTCACCCCGGCTTTGACCGCGTCGTCGCCGTCTATCCCGATGGCCGCGCCTTTGCCTGGCACCAGCCGAACGCATCTTTGGAAAAATAGCCATGCCCGACCTGCTGATCGAACTGTTTTCCGAGGAAATCCCGGCACGGATGCAGGCGCGGGCCCGCGAAGACCTGCGCAAACTTGTCACAGACGGGCTGGTGGAGGCCGGGCTGACCTATGCCAGCGCCGGGGCGTTTTCCACGCCACGCCGCCTTGCGCTGTCGGTAGAGGGGTTGACGGCGGAAAGCCACGCCGTGCGCGAGGAACGCAAAGGCCCGCGCGCCGATGCCCCCGCGCAGGCGGTGGACGGGTTCCTGCGTTCTACCGGCCTGACGCGCGACCAGCTTGAAACCCGCGACATGGGCAAGGCGGGGCAGGTGCTGTTCGCGGTGATTGAAAAACCGGGGCGCGCGGCGGCAGAGATTGTGGCAGAGGTTCTGGAAGCAACGATCCGCAACTTCCCCTGGCCGAAGTCGATGCGCTGGGGGACGGGCAGCTTGCGCTGGGTACGGCCGCTGCATTCGATCCTGTGCATCCTGACCGATGAGGCGGGTGCAAGCGTGGTGCCGCTGACGGTGGACGGAATCGCGGCGGGCAACAGCACGCGCGGCCACCGCTTCATGGACCCGGAGGCGTTTTCGGTAACCTCTTTCGATGATTACGCGGCAAAGCTGAAGCGCGCCTTCGTGGTGCTGGATGCCGAAGAACGCGCCGCGCATATCTGGGCCGATGCCACCAATGCCGCCTTTGCCCAAGGTTTGGAGGTGGTGGAGGACAAGGCCCTGCTGGCAGAGGTCGCCGGTCTGGTCGAATGGCCGGTGGTGCTGATGGGCGGCATCGGGGCCGATTTCCTGACCCTGCCGCCGGAGGTTCTGCAAACCTCGATGCGGGAACATCAGAAATTCTTTTCGGTGAAGAACCCGAAGACCGGACGGATCGAGAAATTCGTGACCGTCGCCAACCGCGAAACCGCGGATCACGGCGCCACCGTGCTGGAAGGCAACGGCAAGGTGCTGGCGGCACGGCTGTCGGATGCGAAATTCTTCTGGGAAAACGACCTGCGCGTGGCGAAGGCGGGCATGGGTGACTGGGCCGAAGGGTTGAAAGCCGTCACCTTCCACAACAAGCTGGGGTCGCAGGCGGAGCGGATCGAACGGATTGCCGCCTTGGCGAAGGAGATTGCGCCAAGCGTGGGCGCGGACCCGGATCAAGCGGAGCGTGCCGCGCGGCTGGCGAAGCTGGATTTGCGGTCGAGCATGGTCGGTGAATTCCCGGAACTTCAAGGGGTCATGGGCCGCTACTACG
>JBOFCO010000182.1:0-8055 GCA_051646105.1 Paracoccaceae bacterium | reverse complement strand
GCGCCGGGGTGTCGAGCTTTGGCTTGGCAAGCCGGTGACGCATATCGACGCTGAAGGGCTGCGTATCGGTGACGAATTCATACCCTGCCGAACTGCTGTCTGGGCGGCCGGGGTTGCCGCATCGCCTGCTGCCGCATGGCTGGACGTGGAAGGCGATCGCGCAGGGCGTGTGCGGGTTCAGTCCGACCTGACGCTGCCTGGCCGCCCCGACGTCTTTGTCATCGGCGACACTGCTGCCGTCACCACGTCTGAGGGGCAGCCGGTGCCCGGCATCGCCCCCGCTGCCAAGCAGCAGGGTGCTTATGTCGCAAGGGTGATTGGTGACCGCCTCGGCCGCAAGGCAGGGACAGGTGCATTCCGGTATCGCCATCAGGGCAATCTGGCGACCATCGGCAAGGGGGCGGCGGTGGTCCATATGGGCCGTCTTAGACTGCGCGGCGCGCCTGCGTGGTGGGTCTGGGGGATCGCGCATATCTTCTTTCTCATCGGAACCCGCAGCCGTACGGCAGTCGCCTGGAGCTGGCTCTGGACCTACCTCACCGGCCAGCACAGCGCCCGGCTGATCACGCAGGGGTCCGACACCCGCACGGAATAGTACTCACGCAATAACACCTGCGGCGGCGCTGCATCACCAAAGCGGTCGCTGCTCGTTCAGCAACTGCCATTTCCACCCATGTCTTCGAATGAGAACACGGTGCGATGCGCATAAACACCGTCGGGACGCAGAATGCTGTCGGGAAATGTGGGCTGATTTGGACTGTCCGGATAGAACTGCGTTTCCAGACAAAGCCCTGCTTTCGACCGATATGCCCTGCCGCCGTGACCTGCAACGGCGACATTGATGTGATCGCCGTCATAGAATTGCAGGCCCGGCTTGGTGGTTTCGACCAACATGCGGATACCTGACTTTTGCGACGTCAGAAGCGCAGCTTTCTGCAGACCGTTTTCACAGAAGCATGAATTCATCAGAACAAAGTTGTGATCGAATGGATGCGAGAGGTCGTGCAGCGTCCTTGCCTGCCGAAAGTCGAAAGCCGTACCTGCAACGGCTTCTTTACTGCCGGTCGGTATCTGATCATCGCCGACAGGCGTATAGGCCGCTGCGAAGATCTGCAGTTGGTGGTCTGCGGTGTCGTGGCCGCCATCCAGGTTGAAATAGGCATGCTGGGAGAGGTTGACCGGCGTGGCTGCATCGGTTGTCGCGCGGAAATCAACCTCAAACTTGCTATCTGCCGTGACCTTATAGGTGCACCTCACCTCAAGAGTTCCGGGAAAGCCCTGATCGCCGTCTGCGGAGTTCAGTGTCAGGGCGACGCTTTCATCACTGATGTCGGCAATCTGCCAGAGCCTGCAGGCAAAGCCTTCGGTACCCCCGTGCAACGTGGTCTTTGCCGCTTCGTTTCGATCAAGCCGATAAGTGCGTCCGGCATGGCTATACTGGCCGCCCCCAATGCGATTGGCATAGCGGCCCACAACGGCGCCGAAATAGGGCGAATGGGTCGGATAGGGATCAAAAGTATCAAATCCAAGCGTCAGCGGCAGGCGCGTGCCGTCACGCCGCGGAAGGGACAGATCGCAAAGCACTGCGCCCCAGGTCATGACTTTTGCCTGCAGACCATCGGGGCGGCCAAGCTTGACCTGATGCACATCCTTACCGCGATAGCTGCCAAACACCTGCGGCACGGCGCTGCCGGTCATCATCCTGCCTCCGTGCCCGGCCCGTCCTTTTGCATCCGGTTCGTCAGATGCGCCTGCAAAAGGACCACGGTTAAAAGAAACAGCCCCCGGATCACGGATTGCCAATAGGCAGACAGCGAAATCCAGCCCTTGCCGTTTTCAAAGTTCAGTATTGTGAACAGCACGCCCAGCAGCAGCACGCCAGCCAGTGTCGTGCCGACCGAGCCCGCCCCGCCCGTCAGCAGCGTGCCGCCCACAACCACGGCCGCGATGGCAAACAGCTCCCACCCCACGCCCTCGATCGGTTGTCCGGCGCCAAATTGTGCTGCAAGGATCACGCCGGCAAGTCCGGCGCAGCCGCCCGAGGCGAGGTAGACAAGAAACGTGATCTTCCGCACCGGCAGGCCCATCATCCGTGCGGCATCTTCGCTGCCACCGATGGCCAGAACGTCGCGTCCGGTGCTCGTCAGGTTCAGGATGACAGAGCCGGCTATGTAAGCGACGATTGCAATAAGGGCAGGCACGGGAAAGCCCAGAGCATTGCCTTGGCCGAGGAAGGTAAAGGCCGTGTCATAGGACACCGAGACCGACTGGTTGCGCGCCAACAGAAGCGCCGTGCCGCTGGCTGCCAGCATTGTTGCAAGCGTTGCGATGAAGGGCATGATTTTCAACCGCGTCACAATCAGACCGTTCAAGGTTCCGGCCACAAGCCCTGCGCCAAGCCCTGCCAGCAATCCCGGTGTCAGACCATAGGGGCTGGCATAGGCGGCTGCCACCGATGACAGCGCAGCCACTGACCCGACCGACAGATCAATGCCACCTGTCATGATCACAAAACACATGCCCAGCGAGACCAGCGCGAACATGGCGTTGTAGCGCAGCACGCTGAGGATGTTGAAGCTGCCCAGAAAATTGTCATAGCGAAGCCAGCCGAAAAAGATGACCAGCGCCAGCGCCAGCACCACTCCGTATCGGGCCAGCAGCCGGCCCCAGGCGATCTTGCGCGTCATGCCGTCTTTCCCCGTTCCTGCAGCCAGACCGCCGCAATGATGATCGCGGCCTTTACCACCAACGCCGCAGCGTCCGGCACGCCGTTGGCAAGCAGGGTGTAGCGGACCAGCTGGATTGTCAGCGCGCCCATCAGCGTGCCGATGATCGTGGCGCGCCCGCCCGTCAGCAGCGTGCCGCCCACCGCCACGGCGGCAATGGCGTCAAGTTCCATCCCCATGCCGACAAGATTGGCGTCGGAGGCGGAGTTGATGGCGATCACAATCAGTCCTGCCAGCCCCGCCAGCGCACCGGACATCGCATAGACCGCAATCTTGACCCGGCCCGTGGCAATACCTGACAGTCGCGCCGCGCGTTCATTGCCGCCAATTGCCAGTACGGCCCGGCCGAAATTGGTGCGCCGCAGCGCCCATGCTGCCGTCGCGACGATGATCAGCATCAGGATCACCTGCACCGGCAGGCCGAACAGACGGCCAAGGCCGATCACCTGAAACTCCGGCACTTTGAAGACCTGCAGATTGCCGTTGGTCATGACCTGCGCAATGCCGCGCCCCGCAATGAACAGAACCAGTGTCGCCACGATGGGCTGGATACGAAAGCGCGCAATGAGCCAGCCGTTAAACGCACCAAAAAGCGTTGCAGTCAGGATGGCCACGACAATCGCCACCGCTACCGCAAGATGGATCGAGCCGATGTCGATCAGTTTGCCCATGAAGATCATTGGGGCCAGTGTCCCTGATATCGCCATCAAAGAGCCGACCGACAGATCAATGCCACCTGTGGCAATGACCAGTGTCATGCCAACCGCCACGATCACGATGGTGCAGACCTGTGTCAGGTTTACGTTCAGCGTCTGCCAGGACAGGAAGTGGGGCGTGAAGATCAGATTGAACGTCAGCAGCAGCAAAAGCGCGATCACAGTGCCATAGCGGCCAAGAAGGCGGTAGATGGCGGCCCGGTCAGACATGCACGCCCCCGTGCGCCATGGCAGCCAGCACCCGGTCTTCCGTCAGATCGGTGCGGGCAATGTCGGCGACGCTCAGGCCTTCGCGTAGCACGAACACGCGGTCGGCACCTTCGACGACTTCCTCCAGTTCGGATGAGATCATCAGGACCGCCAGACCTTGATCCGCCAGTGAGCGGATCAGGCGCTGAATTTCGTCTTTGGCACCGACATCGATGCCGCGTGTCGGCTCGTCCAGGATCAGCAGCTTCGGTGACATGGCCAGCCAGCGGGCGAGAAGGACCTTTTGCTGGTTGCCGCCCGAAAGTTCACGGATTTTCTGGCCGGGACCGGTGCACTTGATGCCAAGCTGGCTGATAAAGCGGGCAACCGTCTCTGTCTGCCTCGCCTCGTCCGTAATGCCGCTGCGCCCAAATGCGGGGCGCAGTGCCAGCATCATATTGTCGGCTACGCTCATGTCCGGAACGATGCCCTCGATTTTGCGGTCTTCGGTGCAAAAGCCAAGACCCGCTCGGATCGCATCGGCAGGCTGGCCCGGCGCATAACGCGATCCGTTCAGCTGCATCGCGCCCGCCCGGAGTGCGGTGTCACCAAAAATCAGCCGCGCTGTTTCTGACCGCCCCGCTCCCAGCAGCCCTGCAAGTCCCACGATCTCGCCTTCCGCCACGCTAAGGCCCACCTCGCGCACCGTGCGGCCGTCCGACAGGTCTGTGGCCGTCAGCACCGATGCACCGGCCGGCCGTGCTGCCGTTCCAAAGCCGGTAGCCCTGCCTTCGGCCTGTGCCACATCGCGACCGAGCATCGTTGACACAAGGTCCAGTTTGCTGATGTCGGCCATCGCCGCCACACGGACAGTCCGGCCATCACGCATGATGGTGACGCGGTCGCAGACCTGGTAGAGCTCGTCCAGACGGTGGCTGACGTAGAGCACCGACACGCCTGCGGCCTTCAGCCCCCGGATGACCGAGAACAGCACCTGCGCCTCCCGGTCATCCAAGGATGACGTTGGCTCGTCCATGATCACAAGCCGTGCTGAAAATCCCACCGCGCGCGCAATGGCCACCATCTGTTGCGTTGCAGTCGAAAACTGTGACAGCGGCTGGTCAACATCCGGATCAAGGTCGAACCGCGCCAGAAGCCGCTTTGCCTCGGCACGCATGGCACGCCAGTCGAGAAGGCCATAGCGGCGCATGTTTCGACCAAGACAGATGTTTTCGGTCACTGACAGCTGCGGCACCAGGTTGATTTCCTGATAAATCGTGCTGATGCCAGCCTCTTGCGCCGCGCGGGGCGAGCCGACTTCGAAAGGGCGGGCTTCAAAGCTGACCTCACCCGCGTCTTTGCGGTGATAGCCCGTCAGAACTTTGATCAGCGTCGATTTTCCAGCGCCGTTCTGCCCGACAAGGGCGTGCACCTCCGCCGGGAGAACCTCAAGCGATGCATCCGAGAGGGCGGCGATGCCCCCGAACGACTTGGAGATGCGCTTCATCGACAAAAGTGGCGCTGACATGATCCTTGCTTCCGGTTGCGGCGGCCGACACCGGCCAAGGAACGCGCGGTCCCGCGTCCTGTCAACGGCCATCCTGTGATCCGCGCTTTGGCGAAATTGCACGCATCGGCGCCGCTCCGATTATTTGGAGGAAACCAGGGAGCCGGAGCCAACGCCGATGCGTGCGGATGCGGGCCGTCAGGGCCCGCATCTATCGCGTTTCAGTAAGCTGTCGCCAGCATCTCTGCCGCGTTGCTGGCATCGTAGAAGCGGTCAGGGTTGATCAGCTTTGGCGGGATCTCCTCGCCATTGGCATAGGCCACAGCCGTGTCGAACGCTTTTGGCCCGAACAGCGGGCTGCATTCGCAGACCGCAGCCACCTTGCCATCGATGATCAGCTGGACGATTTCCTTGCCGCCGTCGATGGACAGGATCATCACGTCCTGGCCTGCAACCTTGCCAGCAGCCTCCACCGCCGAAATCGCGCCGATCGCCATCTCGTCGTTGTGTGCATAGATAATGTCGGCATCCGGATGCGCCTGCAGCAGCGTTTCTGCGACCTGCCGCCCCTTGTCGCGGGCGAAATCGCCGGTCTGTGAGGCCAGGATTGTAAAGGCCGTGTTGGCGGCAATGACGTCGTCAAAGCCCTTCTTGCGATCGTTTGCAGGTGAAGACCCCGTCGTGCCTTCCAACTGCAGGATCTTTGATTTGCCCCCGGCATTTGCCACCAGCCAGTCGGCGACGCGCTTGCCTTCCTCGATGAAATCCGACCCGATAAAGGTCACGTAATCCGTTCCGGCCGCAGCCAGCGTCTGGTCGACGTTGCGGTCCAGCAGGATGACCGGGATACCCGCACCCTTGGCGGCCATGATTGCCGGGATCAGCGGCTTTTCTTCGCGCGGAGCGAGGAAGATCAAATCCACGCCTTGCGCAATCATCGAGTTCACGTCAGCCACCTGTTTGGCGGCAGAGCCTGCGGCGTCGGTATAGACAAGCTGCCAGCCGCGTGCTGCCGCTTCGTCCTGCATGCTTTTCGTTTGCGCCAGACGCCAGGGGTTGTTGCTTTCGGTCTGCGCAAATCCGACCTTGTAAGTGTCCTTCTTTGCCAGCGGCGGCAGTTCTGCAAAGGCCGCGCGGGCAAAAGCCGTTGCGGCTGCGGCTGCGGTTGCCGAGATCAGCAGATGACGGCGTGAAATACTCATGTGGTTCTCCTCCCAAAGGCCAAATGGTGTTGCCAAGAATTTCAAACTGATCCATTTATAATTATCAGTCAACGGAAATTTATGATTATAAATGAACGTCTCATGTCAGTACCCCGGTCATAACGGGCGAGCAGGTAGGAACCCGGCTCAGGTGAACTTGTCTGTCGGCAGCATTGGCCAGGAGGGCTTGGCATGACGGCAGACGGAGGAGACCCTGATCCCGTGCCAAAGTCGCGCAAGCTGCGTGCCGCCAGCCTTGGACAACGCCGTGTCACGATGACCGACGTGGCCCGCGTGGCAGGTTGTTCGCAAGCCACGGTATCTTTTGTGCTGAACAAGGCACCGGGGGTCAAAATTTCGGAAGACATGCGTGCGAAGGTGATCGAGGCAGCCCGCGCGCTGAACTACGCCGTGACGAGCCTTGCTCACTTGGACGAGGGGGAGGCGGCAACAGGGAACGCTGACGCAAAGACGGGCTTTGTCGGCTTTGTCGTGGACCAGCTTGCAACCAGTCCCGAAGCCGTTGTCGCGATTGACGGTGCGCGTCATGCAACCTTGGAAAAAGGCGAGATGATCTGGGTGGCCCAGACGATGAACGATCCGGAAATGGAGCAGAAGTCCATCCGCACAATGATCGCAAAAGGGGCCACCGCCCTGATCTACATGACGATCTTCACGCGTGAGGTTGTCTTGCCGGACTGGCTGAGGAACCTGGATCAGCCGGTTGTGCTGCTGAACTGCTATACGCGCGATCAGACACATCCCGCCGTGGTACCGGCCGAGGTGGCGGGCGGGCATCGGGCAACGCGTCATCTGATCGATGTCGGTCACCGGCGCATTGCCACAATCACCGGCGAGCCATGGATGGAGGCCGCGCGTGATCGCCTGAAAGGGTATCGCAAGGCGCTGACTGCCGCAGGTGTCACGCCCGATCCGGCACTTGTTGTCGAAGGAAACTGGTCCGCGAGCTCCGGCTACGACGCAACGCGCAGGCTGTTGTCGCTGGCGGAACGGCCGACGGCCATTTTCTGCCAGAACGACCGCATGGCCATCGGGTGCTACGAGGCGCTGAAAGAGGCGGGGCTGGACATTCCCAATGACATGTCGGTGGTCGGCTATGACGATGAAGAAATCTCGCGCCATTTGCACCCCCAACTGACGACGCTGGTTCTGCCGCAGCGGGCCATGGGCGTCTGGGCGGTCGAAAATCTGGCACTGGAGGCGACAAACGACGCCAAAAGGCATCCGGTCGTCAAACTGGAAGGGCAGTTGATCGAGCGACAATCCGTCGCCCCGATCAGTGCCCGGCCCTAAACGCTTGAAATACTCTATCTTCGGTCAGGATCGCAGGTCCGACGAGCGGCATAAATCCGACTTTCCAATCAGACTCACGCCCGCACGAGCTTTTCATATTCCGTTGCCACCCGTTTCGTCAGATCGCCCACTTCAAAGTTATACGTCCCAATCTGCCCCACCGGCGTCACTTCGGCTGCCGTGCCTGTCAGCCAGCATTGCTCGAACCCTTCGAGTTCTTCCGGCATGATGTGGCGCTCGTGGACCTTGATCTGCATGTCCTTGAGCATGCCGATCACCGTCTGCCGCGTGATGCCGTTCAGGAAGGCGTCGGCCTTGGGTGTATGCACCTCGCCGTCCTTCACGAAGAAGATGTTCGCCCCCGTCGCCTCGGCCACATAGCCGCGATAGTCGAACATCAT
>JBOFCO010000012.1:0-4188 GCA_051646105.1 Paracoccaceae bacterium | reverse complement strand
AGCTCGGCCACACCTGCGAGCGTGCCATCGGCAAAAAGCCCCAGCCGGTGCGATTGTGCCGGGTCGCAACCCGGCGGGCCGTCAGTGAAAAATGCGGCTGCCTTGGCAGCATCAGGCGCGCGGCGGTCGGCAAGCAGCCAGTAATCGGCGGCTTCGGTATAAAACTTCACCACAAGGGGCAGGTCAGTCTGCGGATCAAGCGGGCGGATCATCGTCTGCATTGCTTATGCCCAGAATTTCTAGTGATAGCAGCCCGGCCGGCCGCCGCCATGTCACCTCATCGCCCACCCGTGCACCAAGCAGGGCGCGGGCCAGCGGTGAATGTGGCGCTATGCGACCCCGCGCGGCGTCGGCATCATCCTCGCCCACGATTTCATAGCGGGCCTCGATACCGTCCTCATCCATCACCGTGACGGCAACGCCAAAGGCCACCTCGGCAAGATCGGTCGGTGGCGCGACCGAAATGGCGGAAGCAATCCGCGATTCCAGATAGCGGATGTCGCGCTCGGCGGCGGCCTCCGGCTGGCGGTCCAGCCGGTCGGGACGCGATTTCAGCGTGGCAAGATCGGCCTGCCGCGCGACCAGCCGGACACGTAGCCGATCCAGACCGCCGGGGGTGACATAGTTCGGATGCGGGCTGACCGGCAGGTCGGGCAGGGGGGTGGTATCGGGCGTGTCTTCCTTGACAAAGGCACGGCTCATCGGACGATCACCTCCAGCGGATCATAGAGGATGCCTGCACCCCATGCCGCCGCACCAAGGCTGTCGGGCTTATGGCGCAGACTTGCCAGCTCACTGCGGGTGACGAAGCGGCGTTCGGTCACCACACCCTCGGGATCGGTCCAGCGTGCAGGTAAGTCATTCAGTGCTTCGCAGCGAAAGTAGATGTCGACCTGATGAAAGCCGTTCTCTGGATCATGGAATTCGTTGACAAGGCAGGGATCGCCCACGCGGATTTCCAGCCCGGTTTCCTCCATCACCTCGCGGGCAAGGTTGTCGGGCAGGGACTGGCCCGCATGAACGCCGCCGCCCGGCGCGCACCACAGATCGGAAATCCCGCCGGGGTAAGCGTTGACCAGCAGCAGGCGATCCCGGTGCAGGATCAGGGCGCGGACGGCAAGGCGGGGGCTGCGCGGTTTCATGGCGGCAGGCTGCTGCGCCTGCCGCCGTTTGTCCAGCGGGAAGCGCTGTCTCAGGCGGGCAGGGTGCTGGCCTGCGCATTCCGTTCTGACCAGAGCAACCAGCCCGATCCGGCCAGGATCAGCGCCACGCCCAGCCACAGCGCCCCTTCGGGCGCATAGCCGAAGACGGCCCAGCCGATGGCGATGTTCGACAACAGCTTCAGATCGTCAAAAGGTTGCACATAGGCCGCATCGGCCGATTTGTAGGCGAGCGTCAGCAGATGCTGTGCGGCGAACATCACCAGCCCGGCGACAAGCAGCAGGCCAAGGATCGACCCGGTGGGCCATTCAAACCCCGCCTGCACGGACAGACCGAAATTGATCGGGGTCAGCAGGACCAGCAGCCACAGCGTTACGGTATGTGCAGGCTCGCTGGCAGTCAGCCGCTTGGTGATCAGCGATGCCCCGGCCCATAGCACGGCGGCGGCGATCGGCAGCAGCGACGCCACAGTGAAACCGGTCGTCCAGGGACGCAGCAACATCATCGCCCCGGCGAAACCCAGCGCCGCGGCGATCCAGCGCTGCGGGCCGACCCTTTCGCCCAGAAACAACGCCGCGCCCAGCATGACAAAGAAGGGGGAGGTCATCACAAGCGCGATTACCTGCCAGATTTCGACGCCTTTCGACAGCGCCATGACAAAGGCCTGCACGCCAAGGGCCGACAGGATTACACGAATAACATGCAGCACCGGATGCGCGGTGCGCAGTCCTGCCTTGCCGTGCTGCCACAAAAGCGGCAGCGAAAGAACGGCGGCGATCAGATACTGCCAGAACGTGTCGGACTGCGGTTTGAAACCCAGCTTGAAGGTAACGATCTGGGTCAGCGCATTGGCACCGGCAAAGGCCATCCCGGCCAGAACCATGAAAAGCGCGCCCTTGAGCGGATTGTGGGAAGTCTGATTCATGGTGTCCCTCCTTCGGACCACGCATCAATCAGGGGTCATGACATGACACCTGCGCAGCGCCGGAGATCCCCCGGTCTTGCGCCCGCGCCAGTTCATTCTCTTTCATCCGGACTATACCGTCGGCCCCGGAATTTCACCGGATCTGCTGACCCCCTGCTGTTGCAGGGGCGCTCGCGGGCTGTCACCGCCGGTGGGGAATTTCGCCCCGCCCTGAGAATTGTTTGCCGGGACCATCCCGGCCCGACCGTTTCTAATGGAAACCAGCGCTGCGGGCAACGGTGCCATGGTGCGCCCTTGCACGGCGGCCCTGCGCGCCGCATATGTCGGGCATGAAAAAGCGCCTTGCCGCCCTGCTGATGATGATGTCAGCCACACCCGTGACTGCGGATCAGGGTTGTGTGGTTTTGCTGCACGGGCTGGCGCGTACAGATGCATCCATGCTGGTGATGGAAGCAGCCCTGTCGCGCGCCGGTTATCGGGTGGAAAACGTGGATTATCCGTCGACAAGCGCTGATGTGGCGACGCTGGCGCGCGATCATGTCGGTCCGGCACTGGACCGCTGCGGGCCAGGGGCGCATGTCGTGACGCATTCGATGGGCGGTATCCTGCTGCGTGAATGGTTGGCACAACGGCCAGAGGCGGCAGCGGGTATCGGACGCGTTGTCATGCTTGCGCCGCCGAATGCCGGATCGGAAATCGTCGACCGTTTCGGGGGCTGGAAAACCTTTCGCTGGATGAACGACCCGGCGGGGCTGGAACTGGGCACCGGCCCTGACAGTGCGCCCAACCGGCTTGGCCCGGTGTCGGTTGAAACCGGGGTGATTGCGGGCAGCCGGTCGCTGAACCCGCTGACATCCGCCTTTATTGACGGGCCGGACGACGGCAAGGTGGCTGTTACGAATACCGCTGTCGAGGGTATGGCGGGGCAAATCGTCCTGCCGGTCAGCCATACTTACATGATGAACAACCCGCTGGTCATCGCGCAGGTGCTGGCCTTTCTGGGGACCGGGACATTCGAGGAAGGCCTGACCTTCCGCATCGCCGCGCGACGGTTGCTGAAGAAAGACTAACGCCGCACGACCCGGTTTACATGCCCCATCTTGCGCCCCTCACGGGCTTCCGCCTTGCCGTAAAGGTGGATCTGCGTGCCCGCTTCCCGCGCGATGGCCGGAATGCGGGCCATGTCGTCGCCGATCAGGTTTTCCATCACCACATCGGCATGGCGCGCGCCGTCGCCCAGCGGCCAGCCCGCAACGGCGCGGATGTGCTGCTCAAACTGGTCCACCGCGCATCCGGCCTGTGTCCAGTGGCCGGAATTGTGAACACGCGGCGCGATTTCGTTGACCAGCAGGCCGTCGCCGGTCGCGAACAGCTCCACCCCCATCACGCCGACATAGTCGAGGGCGTTCAGGATGCGGGCGGCGATGAGCACGGCATCGGTGGCGAGCGCGGCGGAAATGCGTGCGGGAACGGTGGTGGTATGCAGGATGCCCTCACGATGCACGTTTTCACCGGGATCGAAGGCCGCCACGGCCCCATCCGCGCCACGCGCGGCGATGACAGAGATTTCGCGGTCGAAGGCGACGAAACCCTCCAGAACGGCAGGGGCACCGTTCATGGCGGCAAGCGCGGCATCTGCATCGGCGGCGCTGTTTAGCCTCGCCTGTCCTTTGCCGTCATAGCCAAGACGGGTGGTTTTCAGGATCGCGGGCGTGCCAATCTTTGCCAGTGCCGCATCCAGCCCGGCCCGGTCGTTGACATTGGCAAAGGGTGCGCAGCGCAGGCCCAACCCGGTCAGGAATTCCTTTTCCGCGATCCGGTCCTGGCTGACGGCCAGCGCGCGGCGGTTGGGTCGGATCGGGCGCAGCGCTTCCAGCCGGTCCAGCGCGGCGGTGGGGATATTTTCAAATTCATAGGTAATGACATCGACGGATGCGGCAAAGGCATCCAGTGCTGCGGTATCGTCATAGGGGGCGGTGGTCAGACGTGCTGCAACTTCGGCTGCAGGCGGGTTCGCGGCTGGTTCATAGACGTGCACATGCAGGCCAAGCCGGGATGCCGCCACGGCCAGCATCCGGCCCAGTTGCCCGCCGCCCAGGATG
>JBOFCO010000213.1:0-5230 GCA_051646105.1 Paracoccaceae bacterium | reverse complement strand
AAGGAAGATGTGCAGCTTGAACAGCCAGTGCACGTCCACCACCGTGACCCAGGCGTTCACGTTCCAGGTGACCACGCTTTGCGACCACTCCATGAACCGGATCATCTCGGCCCCATCCATGTGCTGAAGCGACTGGGTGATGGTCAGAAGGCCGATGGCAAGCTGCAGCCAGATCAGGATCATGATCAGGACGTCAAGCGTGGTGGAGGTGGCGCGGATTCGTGGATCGGTCAGCCGTCGGTGTATAAGCATGGTGCCGCCGATCAGCGCGGCCAGCCCTGCCGGCCCGCCGATCAGCACCGCCATCCACTGCTTCAGCCCGTACGGTACCCCAAGGGCATCCAGCACCCAGATCGGCGTGAACAGCCCGACAAGGTGGCCAAAGAACACTGTCAGGATGCCGACATGGAACAGGATAGAGCCCCACATCAGCTGCTTGCGGCGCAACAGCTGGCTGGACGACGATTTCCAGGTGAAGGGATCGCGCTCATAGCGCGCGATAGAGCCCACCAGGAACACCGTCAGCGCGACATAGGGCATGACCCCGAAGATGATGAAATTGATGTCGAAACCTTCGAACATGTCATGCGCTCCTGTTCATGGCGGCCGGAGCCGGTTTCAGGGATGGGGCGGGCCTGTCCATGGTAGCCAGCATGTCGCGCACCTGCGGGCAGCCGGCGTTCGGGTCGGGGCCGAAGGTGACTTCGGTTTCCTCCCAGACTGCATCCAGTGCGGTCAGATCCGTCGGATCATCGTCAGGCTGTGCGAGCATACCCGCCACGGCTTCAGTGTCTGATTGCGAGCCTGCCATCTGGGAAAGAGCGGCGAACGCGGCGTCATATCCACTTTCGCGTCGGACCAGCCGGGTCGCGAGAGCGTCAAGGATATGAGCCGCGTCCGCCAAGGTTTCCTGTACTTCTGCGAAGGGACGCGTCGACAGGAATTCCAGAAGCACTGGCAGGTGGTCGGGCAGTTCCGTGGTGGCGGGCTCGAACCCCGCCGCCCGGTAGGTCTCGATCAGGCTGACCATGGCACCACCCCGGTCACGGCTTTCGCCGTGCACATGCTCGAAGAGGTTCAGCGACAGGGTGCGGGACCGGTCGAACAGCATGACGTAGCTTTCCTGCACGTCGAACAGGTCGCCTTGCCCGAGGTCATGGGTCAGCCGTTGCAGTGCCGCGCGGGTTGCGGCGGTCAGGCGGGGATCGGCGGCCAGAACGGCCCCGATTTCGGGCATGGCCGCTTGCAGTTCTGCTGTCGGATAGCTGAGCGTCAGCGACAGCGCCTTGAGTGTGCGGTCCATCATCAGAATGACTCCAACGGAAGGGCGAAGGACTTCTTCTTGCCGCCGAACATGGTGGTCTTGCCGGTGTCGCCAGAGGAACAGCCGTTGCCATCGGTGAAGCCGCAGCCGCCACGGATGTCGGCCCCCTCCTCGTTCTGTTCGCGGTGGGCGGTGGGGATGGCGAAGCGGTCTTCGTAGTCGGCGATGGCCATGATCTTGTACATGTCCTCGATCATCCGGCCCGACATGCCGACGCGGGCAGCGATGCCTTCGTCGCGCACGCCGTCCACGGTCAGGGCACGCATGTAAAGGCGCATGGCCGACATCCGTTCCAGCGCATGGACGATGGGTTCTTCATCCCCGGCCGTCAGCATATTGGCGAGGTATTGCACCGGGATGCGGAGCGAGCGCACGTCGGGCATCTGGTCGCTCATCGCGATCTGGCCGGCCTGGGCTGCGTTCTGGATCGGTGACAGCGGCGGGATGTACCAGACCATCGGCAGGGTGCGGTATTCCGGATGCAGCGGGAAGGCGACCTTCCACTCCATCGCCATTTTCCAGATCGGGCTGATCTTGGCGCTTTCGATCCAGTCTTCCGGCACGCCGTCGCGGCGAGCGGCGGCGATCACTTCGGGGTCGTTCGGGTCCAGGAACACGTCCAGTTGCGCGCCGTAAAGGTCGGTTTCGCGTTCGCTGCTTGCTGCCGCCTCGATCTTGTCGGCGTCGTAAAGGATGACGCCAAGATAGCGGATGCGCCCGACGCAGGTTTCCGAACAGACCGTCGGCTGACCGGATTCAATGCGCGGGTAGCAGAAGGTGCATTTTTCCGATTTGCCGGTATCCCAGTTGTAATAGACCTTCTTGTAGGGGCAGCCCGAAATGCACATCCGCCAGCCGCGGCATTTTTCCTGATCAATCAGGACGATGCCGTCTTCCTCACGCTTGTAGATCGCGCCTGAGGGGCAAGAGGCAGAGCAGGTCGGGTTCAGGCAATGCTCGCACAGGCGCGGCAGATACATCATGAAGGTGTTTTCGTATTCACCGTAGATCTGCTTCTGGATGTTCTCGAAGTTGTAGTCAGCCGACCGCTTCGAGAATTCACCGCCCAGGATTTCCTCCCAGTTCGGGCCCTTTTCGATCTTCTCCATCCGCTCGCCGGTGATCTTTGACCGGGGCCGCGCGGTGGGGAAGGCGTTCATGTCGGGCGCGGATTTCAGGTGGTCATAGTCGAAATCGAACGGCTCATAATAATCGTCGATTTCCGGCATGGACGGATTGGCAAAGATGTTCGCCATGATCCGCCACTTTGACCCCTGCTTGGGGTGCAGCTTGCCCGACTTCGACCGCGACCAGCCGCCATTCCAGCGCTTCTGGTTTTCCCAGTCGGTCGGATAACCGGTGCCGGGCTTCGTCTCGACGTTGTTGAACCAGGCGTATTCAACGCCTTCGCGGCTGGTCCAGACGTTCTTGCAGGTGACCGAGCAGGTGTGGCACCCGATGCATTTGTCGAGGTTCAGGACCTTGCCGATTTGCGCGCGAACTTTCATTCTGCGGCCTCCACATGCTTGGTTGCGGGCGTATCCAGCCAGTCAACTTTCTTCATCTTGCGAACGATCACGAATTCGTCGCGGTTGCTGCCGACGGTGCCGTAGTAGTTGAAACCATAGGACAGTTGCGCATAGCCGCCGATCATGTGCGTGGGCTTCAGCGTGGCGCGGGTGACCGAGTTGTGGATGCCGCCCCGGTTGCCGGTCTTTTCCGAACCGGGCGTATTCACGATCTTTTCCTGCGCGTGATACATAAAGAGCGTGCCCTGCTTGATCCGCTGGCTGACCACCACCCGCGCGGTCAAGGCACCGTTGATGTTGTAGGCCTCGACCCAGTCGTTATCGACCAGACCGGCCGTCTTGGCGTCCACCTCGGACATCCAGACAACCGGGCCACCCCGGTTCAGGGTCAGCATCAACAGGTTGTCAGTGTAGGTGCTGTGGATGCCCCATTTCTGGTGCGGTGTGATGAAGTTCAGCACGACATGCGGGTTGCCCTCGGCTGCGTCGTTGTTGACGGCCTTGGTGATGGTCTTCAGGTCCACCGGCGGGCGGTAGCTGACGAAACCTTCGCCAAAGGCCCGCATCCAGAGGTGATCCTGATAAAGCTGCTGGCGGCCGGTCAGCGTCCGCCACGGGATCAGCTCATGCACGTTGGTGTAGCCGGCGTTGTAGCAGACCGTCTCGGATTCGATCCCCGACCAGGTGGGACTGGAAATGATCTTGCGCGGTTGCGCCGCGATATCGCGGAAGCGGATCTTGGTGTGGTGCGCACCTTCGGCCAGGTGGGCGTGGTGGCGACCGGTGGGTTTCTCCAGCTCCTCCCACGCCTTGACGGCCACTTCGCCGTTGGTTTCGGGGGCGAGCATCAGGATCATTTCCGCCGCGTTGATCGCGGTTTCCAGCTTGGCCAGGCCCTGCGACACGCCTTCGTCCTGCACGACCCCGTTCAGGTCGCGCAGATGGCCGACCTCGACCTTGGTATCCCAGTTGATCCCCTTGCCGCCGTTGCCGAGCTTTTCAAGCAAGGGACCGACCGAGGTGAACTTCTTGTAAAGATTGGGATAGTCCCGTTCGACCGCGATATAGTTCGGCGCGGTCTTGCCGGGGATCAGTTCACATTCGCCCTTCTTCCAGTCCTTCACATGGGCCTGTGCCAACTCGCCGGGGGTGTCGTGCAGCAGGGGAAGCTGAACGATGTCGGTCTCGACCCCAAGCACCTCTGGGGCGACTTCGCTGAACTTCTTCGCGATCGACTTGAAGATTTCCCAATCCGACTTCGACTCATACGCCGGGTCCACCGCCGCCTGCAGCGGGTGGATGAAGGGGTGCATGTCCGAGGTGTTCAGGTCGTCCTTTTCGTACCAGCTGGCGGTGGGCAGCACGATGTCAGAGTAGACGCAGGTGGTGGACATCCGGAAGTCGATGGTCACCAGAAGGTCAAGTTTCCCTTTGGGCGCGTCCTTGTGCCAGACGGCCTCCTTCGGCATCACGCCGCCTTCTTCGCCAAGGTCCTTGCCCATCACGCCGTGATCGGTGCCCAGAAGGTGCTTGAGGAAGTATTCGTGGCCCTTGCCGGATGATCCCAGAAGGTTCGAGCGCCATACAAAGAGGTTGCGCGGCCAGTTTTCCGGGGCGTCCGGATCTTCGCAGGACATCTGCAAGGCGCCGGACTTCAGCTGTTCGGCCACATAGGCCGGAATGGCCTTGCCTGCGGCCTTGGCGGCTTTCGACACCTCCAGCGGGTTGGTTTTCAGCTGCGGGGCAGACGGCAGCCAGCCCATCCGTTCCGCCCGGATGTTGTAGTCGATGAGGGAAATGTCCCAATCGCCCTTTGGCGCGGTCGGCGACAGGATCTCGCCCGCGCGCAGCGTCTCATAACGCCACTGGTCGGTATGGGCATACCAGCACGAGGTGGAGTTCATGTGCCGGGGCGGGCGGTTCCAGTCCAGCGCGAAGGCCAGAGGCGCCCAGCCGGTCTGCGGGCGGAGTTTCTCCTGCCCCACATAATGCGACCAGCCGCCGCCTTCCTGACCGATGCAACCGCACATCACCAGCATGTTGATGATGCCGCGGTAGTTCATGTCCATGTGGTACCAGTGGTTCAGACCGGCCCCGAGGATGACCATGGACTTGCCACGGGTCTTTTCGGCATTGCCCGCGAATTCCCGCGCGACGGCGATGATCTTTTCGCGGTCAACGCCGGTGATCTTTTCGGCCCACGCTGGGGTATAGGGGCTGTCGTCGTTGAAGTCCTTGGACACCCATTTGCCGCCAAGACCCCGGTCAAGGCCATAGTTGGCGCAGAAGAGGTCGAACACCGTGGCGACCATTGCTTCTGATCCGTCCGCCAAGGTTACGCGGCGGGCGGGAATGTTGCGGGTCAGAACCTCGGGGT
>JBOFCO010000056.1:0-8610 GCA_051646105.1 Paracoccaceae bacterium | reverse complement strand
AGTTCAGGCTGTCAAACACGCGGAACACGTCGACCCCCGTTTCTGCCGCCTGTTTCACAAAGGCCTGCACGACATTGTCGGGATAGTTGGTGTAGCCGACGCCGTTCGAGGCGCGCAACAGCATCTGCGTCATCACATTGGGCAGTCTTTCGCGGATATCGCGCAGGCGTTGCCAGGGGCATTCCTGCAAGAACCGATAGGCCACGTCAAAGGTGGCGCCCCCCCAGCATTCCACGCTGAACAGTTGCGGAAGCATCGACGCATAGGCAGGCGCGGCATTGATCATGTCGAAGGACCGCATCCGTGTGGCAAGCAGGCTCTGATGCCCGTCGCGCATGGTTGTGTCGGTCAGCAGCAGCTTTTTCTGCCCGGCCAGCCAGTCGGCCACGGCCTGCGGGCCCTGCGCATCCAGCATCTGACGCGTGCCTGGGGCGGGGGCTATTGTCGGGTGGGGTGCACGCGGCACCCGCGCCTCGGCGGGCGGTTTCGGACGGCCCGCGGTTTCTGGATGCCCGTTGACGGTGATGTCAGCGATATAGGTCAGGATTTTCGTTGCCCTGTCCAGCCGCTTTTTGAAGCTGAACAGGTCAGGCGTCGTGTCGATGAACTTGGTGGTATAGGTGTCATCAAGAAATGTCGGGTGTTTCAGCAGGTTGATGACGAATTCGATATTCGTCGCCACCCCGCGCACCCGGAACTCGCGCAGCGCCCGGTCCATCCGCGCGATAGCCTTTTCCGGGGTCTGGGCATGGGCCGTGACCTTGACCAGCAGTGAATCGTAATAGCGGGTGATGACCGACCCGGAATAGGCGGTGCCGCCGTCCAGCCGGATGCCGTTGCCGGTGGCCGACCGATAGGCGGTGATCCTCCCATAGTCGGGAATGAAATTGTTCAGCGGGTCTTCGGTCGTCACCCGGCATTGCAGGGCATGGCCGTTCAGGCGAACATCGGCCTGCGATGCCACACCCGTCGCCTCTGCCAGCGTCTTGCCTTCCTCGATCAGGATCTGCGCCTGAACGATGTCAATGCCAGTGACTTCCTCGGTCACCGTATGCTCCACCTGCACGCGGGGGTTCACCTCGATAAAGTAGAAGCGCCCCGAATCCATATCCATCAGGAATTCGACAGTGCCCGCGCATTCGTAATTCACATGCGCGCAGATGCGGCGGCCCATTTCGCAGACCTCAGCCCGCTGTTCGGCGGTCAGATAGGGGGCGGGGGCGCGTTCCACGACCTTCTGGTTGCGCCGCTGCACGGTGCAATCGCGTTCCCACAGGTGGTAGATGTTGCCGTGCTTGTCGCCAAGGATCTGCACCTCGACATGGCGGGCGCGCTGGATCATCTTTTCCAGATAACCCTCGCCATTGCCGAAGGCGGCCTCGGCCTCCCTCCGGCCCTCGCGTACCTTTGCCTCCAGCTCGCCCTCGCCAAGGATCGGTCGCATCCCGCGCCCGCCGCCGCCCCAGCTTGCCTTCAGCATCAGCGGATAGCCGATCCTGGCGGCCTCCTTGCGGATCGCGTCGAAATCCTCGCCCAGCACCTCCGTCGCCGGGATCACCGGCACGCCCGCCGCAACGGCGACCTTGCGCGCCGAGGCCTTGTCGCCAAGGGCCCGCATGGTTTCGGCTCGCGGTCCGATGAAGGTGATCCCCGCCGCGTCGCAGGCATCGACGAAGTCCGGGTTTTCGGACAGCAGCCCATAACCGGGATGGATTGCATCCGCTCCGCATTCCTTGGCCACGCGGATGATTTCGTCGATGGAAAGATAAGCCCCCACCGGCGACATCCCCTCGCCAATCCTGTAGGCTTCGTCGGCCTTGAAACGGTGCAGGGAAAGCTTGTCTTCCTCTGCATAGACGGCGACGGTTTTCTTGCCCATTTCATTGGCGGCGCGCATCACCCGGATGGCGATCTCTCCACGGTTGGCGATCAGAATCTTGCGGAACTCGGTCATTCTTTCCCTCGGATGCATGTGCCGCCCATGGCCAGCGCCTGGCCTGGATCGTCGGCCACTCTAGGGGTGCTGCAATGCAGCGCAAGGGCGGTTAGCGCAAAAACTGCAAAGTATTGCGAGATTTTCAACCCAACTTTGCAGTTGCAAACCATGTCGGGCGTAGCCTGAAAATCTGTGCCCGCACCCGGAAACGGCAAAGCCCGTCATGGCATGAACATTGCGCGAACAACGACTTCCCCTTGGCGTCGCGCATCGTTATGTTGCCGGCATGACACGCGATGACCGCCCAACATCCCTAAGCCTTTCGGCGCAGGCCATGGCCGCCGCCCGGCCCGCTGTCGCGCCCTATATGGATGGGCTGAACCCGGCCCAGCGCGCGGCAGTTGAATCGCTGGATGGCCCCGTACTGATGCTGGCAGGGGCGGGCACCGGCAAGACCAAGGCACTGACCACCCGCATTGTGCATCTTCTGGCCACGGGCCGTGCCCGACCGGGGCAGGTGCTTGCCGTGACCTTCACGAACAAGGCAGCGCGGGAAATGAAAGACCGCGTCGCCCGCCTGATGGGAGAGGCGGTGGAAGGCATGCCGTGGCTGGGCACCTTTCATTCGATCAGCGTGAAAATCCTGCGCCGTCATGCCGAACTTGCAGGCCTCAAGCCGAATTTCACGATTCTGGATACAGACGACCAGTTGCGTCTGCTGAAGCAGGTGATTGCCGCCGCCAATATCGATGAAAAACGCTGGCCAGCGCGGCAACTGGCCGGGATCATCGATAGCTGGAAGAACCGCGCACTGACGCCTGCGCGTGTGCCGAGTTCCGAAGCGGCCGCCTTCAACAATCGTGGGACGGAACTTTACGAATCCTATCAAGACCGACTTCGCGCGCTGAACGCTACCGATTTCGGTGATCTGCTGCTGCATGTCGTCACGATCTTTCAGGCGCATCCCGACATCCTTGCCGACTATCAGCAACGTTTCCGTTATATTCTGGTCGACGAATATCAGGATACCAACGTCGCCCAGTATCTGTGGCTGCGGCTTCTGGCCCAGGCGCATCGCAATATCTGTTGCGTGGGGGATGACGATCAGTCGATCTATGGCTGGCGTGGCGCAGAGGTGGGCAATATCCTGCGGTTCGAAAAGGATTTCCCTGGCGCGGAAGTGATCCGGCTTGAACAGAACTACCGCTCCACCGCGCATATCCTTGGGGCGGCATCGGGGCTAATTGCAACCAATGCAGGCCGTCTGGGCAAGACGCTGTGGACGGAAGCCAACGGCGGCGAGAAGGTGCGTCTGATCGGCCATTGGGATGGCGAGGAGGAAGCCCGCTGGATCGGCGAGGAGGTGGAGACGCTGTCGCGCGGCACCCGTAGCCTTGATCCCGTCGGGCTGGACGGGCAGGCGATCCTTGTGCGCGCCAGCCACCAGATGCGCGCGTTCGAAGACCGTTTCCTGACCATCGGCCTGCCCTACCGGGTGATCGGCGGGCCGCGATTCTATGAGCGTTTGGAAATCCGCGATGCCATGGCCTATTTCCGGCTGGCGGTTTCCCCAGATGACAACCTGGCGTTCGAGCGGGTGGTAAACACACCGAAGCGTGGTCTTGGCGACAAAGCGGTGCAGACGATCCAGCAGGCTGCGCGGGAAGACGGCACCTCGCTTCTGGTCGCCGCCGATTATCTGGCGCGGTCGGGCGGGATCGGCGGCAAGGGCGGCGCTTCGCTGCGGGTGCTGGCGGAACAGGCGGCGCGCTGGCACGGCCTGGTGCAGAAGCCGGGGCAAAGCCACATCGAACTGGCCGAGATGATCCTTGACGAATCCGGCTACACGGCAATGTGGCAGAACGACAAGACACCGGAAGCGCCGGGGCGGCTGGAAAACCTGAAGGAACTGGTCAAGGCGCTGGAGCAGTTCGACAACCTTCAGGGGTTTCTCGAACACGTCGCCCTTATCATGGACAACGAAAGCGAAGATGCCGACCAGAAGGTCAGCATCATGACCCTGCACGCCGCCAAGGGGCTGGAATTTCCTGTGGTTTTCCTGCCGGGGTGGGAGGACGGCCTGTTCCCCAGCCAGCGCAGCATGGACGAAAGCGGCACCAAGGGGCTGGAGGAGGAACGGCGGCTTGCCTATGTGGGGATTACCCGCGCCGAGACCCTGCTGACGATTTCCTTCGCCGCCAACCGCCGCGTTTACGGCCAGTGGCAAAGCCAGCTTCCCAGCCGGTTCATCGACGAACTGCCCGCAGATCATGTCGAGGTGCTGACCCCGCCGGGCCTGTATGGCGGCGGTTTCGGCGCCGCAGCGGCCACAGTTCAATCCACCATCGCGGATCGGGCACTGAAGGCCGATGTCTACAATTCCCCCGGCTGGAAGCGCATGGCCGATCGCGCCGGCAATCGCCCGGTTTCCCAGCCTCGAGAGGCCCGGAATATGGTTATCGATCTGGATGCGGTTTCGGCCTTTTCCACGGGGGACCGCGTCTTCCATCAGAAATTCGGCTATGGACGCGTGACCGGGATCGAGGGCGACAAGCTGGAAGTGGCCTTTGACAAGGCCGGCGTGAAAAAGATCGTCGCGGGTTTTGTCAGCCCGGCCGATATGGCGGGCGACGTGCCGTTCTGAAGTATCCCCGAATTTGAAGCCTCCCGAAGCCTCGCCTCTGCGGGGCTTTTTGCCGTTTGGCAGAAAAAAACGGCGGTGCCGGGGAGGAGGAGAGGCACCGCCGTTCACAACCTTGGCCCAGGGAGGAGGAGAGGGCCGCAGTATTCTGTCTGAAGCTGCGGTGACGTCTCAGGGAGGAGTGAGAGACGCCACCGCACTTCACAACGCCTGCCCAGGGAGGAGGAGGGGCAGGGCGTATTCTGGTGAAGCATCGGTGACACCCCAGGGAGGAGGAGGGGGTGCCACCGCGCTTCACTACGGCTGCCCCAGGGAGGAGGAGGGGGCGCACCGCATTCGATTCCGGCCATGACGGCCGCTTGTTCCTTACCGCGCCAAAGCGGCGGTTCCGGGGTGAAGATGCGGCGGCATCAGGGAGGAGGAGAATGCCGCCGCTCTTCGACACGGGCCTTCCAGGGAGGAGGAGGGTCAGCCCGCATTCCGGTTGGGCCACAGGGCCCGGTATAAAAGCGCGACGATATCAGGGAGGAGGAGAGATATCGCCGCGTAGTCAGAAAGCCCAGGGAGGAGGAGAGGGCTTTCTGTTCGAAACCTTACTTGCCGTAGGCGGACTCTGCCGCGATGCTGGCAATCATGGAGCGGTGAATGCCAAGATCCTCGAGTTCACGGGACGACAGGGCGTTCAGTTCGCGCAGGGTCTGCGCGTATACGCGGCGGCGGCGGATGCTTTCGGCAACCGTTTTGACCAAGCCGCCGATGCGGTCGCCAAGACCGAGTTCGACACCGCGGGTCGTGTTCGCATAAGCCATTTGCTAGCCTCACTTCGTTTTCTTACGGCGCGTCTTGCGCTGTTAGTGGTAACATGGCGGCAATGCTGCACTTGCACAATAGCGTGCATCATCAATGCTGCCATGCAGAAAACGCATGACTCGATCCGGAAAGTTTTCTTGGATTTTCAACAGGCAAGCCTGACGTGGCGTCATAAGACCGCAGTCTCTTGTGCTTCGTGGGAAACAGGTGAAGTCTGGCACAGAAACTGTGCACGAAGGCGATAAAATGACCGTTACACCCGATGCTGTCCTGAAGGCACTTGAAGCTGTCGAAACCGTCGGTGGCGGCAATCTTGTGTCCCGTGACATGGTGCGCGCACTGACGGTGGAGGGGGACGTCGTCAGATTCGTGATTGAAGCTGCCGATCCCGAGATGGCGCGCGCCATGGAACCCGTGCGCACGGCTGCCGAATCCGCAGTCGCGGCACTGCCGGGAGTGGGGCGGGTTTCTGTGGTGCTCACGGCACATGGCCCTGCGGACCCGCGCAGGGCACCGATGCCGCAGGGTGATGCGCCGCCCTCCCTGACAATTGGTCGGCATCCCTCGCCCGCCGGTCAGGCCGGGCCGCAGCGTGTTGCCGGGATCGACCGCATCATCGCCATCGGCTCCGGCAAGGGCGGTGTGGGGAAATCCACCGTTTCCTCAAACCTCGCGGTGGCATTGGCCCGGCAGGGGCGACGGGTTGGGCTGCTGGATGCAGATATATACGGTCCATCGCAGCCACGTATGATGGGCATTTCCGGCAAGCCCTCGGCGACGCCAGAAAACATGATCGTGCCACTGCGCAACCATGGCGTCACCGTCATGTCCATCGGCCTGATGCTGAAAGAGGCCGAGGCGGTGGTCTGGCGCGGCCCGATGCTGATGGGCGCGTTGCAGCAGCTTCTGGGTCAGGTTGCCTGGGGAGAGCTTGATATCCTGCTGGTCGATCTGCCCCCCGGCACGGGTGATGTGCAACTGACCCTGTGTCAGCGCACGCATCTGACAGGGGCAATCGTTGTTTCCACCCCGCAGGACGTGGCATTGCTGGATGCCCGCCGCGCCATCGACATGTTTGGCAAGTTGAAAACGCCCATTCTGGGGATGATCGAAAACATGTCGGCCTATATCTGCCCCAACTGCGGGCATGAAGCGCATCTTTTCGGCCATGGTGGCGTTGCCGCAGAGGCAGACCGTATTGGCGTCCCTTTTCTGGGGGAACTGCCGCTGACGCTGGAAACCCGGCTGGCGGGCGATGATGGCACGCCCATAGCGATGGGTGAGGGGCCGGTTGCCGATGCCTATGCACGACTGGCGCATAGGCTGATCTCGGGCGGCATGGCCTGAACCGAGTATTCTGGCCCATCTGAGGGCGTTTCAGTCCGGCCCTCTGGTGCTGTCTGCATCTATCTGGAACTTTCTGGAACAAACTGGCGTGCCACCCGGCACGCAAAGTTTGCGCGGTGGGATTTGCTGGAATCACGGGATGATTCGAGGTGGTCCCGAATGGAATCCGACCACATTAACCGGTAATTCAGCCGGAATCCGATAGATCCCCCCGATTTTTTCGATCAGGCAGAGCATCTGCGCTGTTGCCAATGCCCCCCTAAATCTAGCGGAGACGTAAAATGTCTACGCTAAGAATTGAGTGATCGCCGTCGATTCTGACCGCAATCCCTTGTTTTGGGATGCAGTCCCAAGCCGCATCTTGTGGTGTTCCCATGAAATTCCACTTGAGAACCATAAAGTTCCATGTATTGTCATCGTCATCCGATCTAGCGGGAATGATCGCAGGGCGAAAAGACCCAAACGACAAGAAAAAGAGCAGGTTCATACAGGCCCCTCTATTTCGGATGAAAGAGATCCGGCGCGCGAGCGAGCAGTCATCCCCCCAGGTGGCGCGTGCAGTCGGACAAACCCAGTGATGGGACGAGGGCGGCGGATCGGGCAGTGGCAGCAGCCCGATCCGCCGTTGTCTTTTCAGGGGCCGGCTGCCCCGGCTCAACGACCAGAAGGCAAGTATGACCGCGCATGTGGTTCACAAGTTCCGGGGAACGTTCGATCAGAAGATCGATCAGAAGGGCCGTCTTTCGGTTCCTTCGGCGTTTCGGAAGGTGGCGGAGCTTGCCGATCCCGAATACGTCGCGCCACCCGCCAAAGGGCAGGCCGGTGTTCCCGCAACAATCACCCTTGTCATGGCCGATCCTGCCCAGCGTTATCTGGAGGGTTACACGGTCGAGGGCATGCGCATGGTCGATGCGCAGATCGACGAGCGGTCGGAATCCGACCCGCTGCGCGCCTATCTGGAAGAAATCTATTACGGCTCTGCCACGCAGCTTCAGATCGATGGCGACGGGAGGGTCATCCTTCCGCAGGCGCTGCGACAGAAGCTGCGGCTGGACAGCGACACGCTGTTCGTGGGCAAGGGCAATTACTTCGAATTATGGAATCCGGCCCTGCGCGAATCCGATATGGCAGCGCAGCATTCCGAGGTGCGTGCGCGTTTTGGCGGTGGTGTGCAGCCCCGGATGTTCCTCTCCGGCACACCGGAGGCCACGGGATGACACCCGCCGGGCAGCCCCATATTCCCGTCCTGCTGCGGCCGCTTCTTGAAGCGGTCGCGCCTGTCTCTGGGGTATGGGTGGATGGAACCTTTGGCGCTGGCGGCTACACACGCGGCCTGCTTGCCGCCGGTGCTGACCGCGTTATCGGCATCGACCGCGATCCGGGTGTGTTTCCGGCCGCCTCTGTCTGGGCGGATCAGTATGGCGACCGTCTTCGGCTGGTTCAGGGCACCTTCAGCACGCTGGACCGCGCCGCTGGCCAGACAGTGGACGGGGTTGTTCTCGACCTTGGCGTATCTTCTATGCAGCTTGATCAGGCGGAACGCGGGTTTTCCTTCATGAAGGATGGACCGCTTGACATGCGCATGTCGTCGCAGGGGCAGTCTGCCGCCGATCTGGTGAATGACAGCAGCGAAGCCTATCTTGCAGATATTCTTTACCATTATGGCGAGGAGCATGCCTCGCGGCGCATCGCGCGCGCCATCGTGGCCGCGCGAAACAGCGCCCCGCTGATGACGACGCTGGCGCTTTCCCGCATAATTGAAAGCTGCCTGCCGCGCCCGAAGCCGGGGCAAAGCCACCCGGCAACGCGCAGTTTTCAGGCCATCCGCATTGCCGTGAATGACGAATTCGGCGAACTGGCCGACGGATTGATGGCG
>JBOFCO010000130.1:0-20640 GCA_051646105.1 Paracoccaceae bacterium | reverse complement strand
TTGGAAAATTCCTGGTCGAACTCTCCCAGATGCCGGTGCGTGCCACCCGCCGAATAGGGATGAGTGCCGCCGGAAAGTTCTGCATGCAGCAGATTTTCCTTCAGGCTGCGGCCGGCACCCGATACGCCCGCCTTCAGGTCGATGGTGATTTCGTCAAGGTCGATCACCCCCGCCTCGATCAGCGGGCGGATGGCATATTGCCCGGTGGCAGCGTTGCAGCCGGTGCCCGCACACAGCCGTGCCGCGCGGATGTCATCGCGGTAGAATTCGGTCAGCCCATAGACGGCGGTTTTCTGCAGATCGACAGCCGCATGGGGCTTGCCATACCATTTTTCATATTCCGCCGGGTCGCGCAGCCGAAAATCTGCGGAAAGGTCAACGACCTTCAGCGTCGGCGGCAGCCCGGCGATCACCGCCTGCGAAGTCGCGTGCGGCAACGCACAGAACGCCAGATCGACGCCGGAAAAATCCATATCCTCGATCTTTTCCAGCACCGGCAGGTCAAGATGGCGCAGATGCGGAAACACGTCGGCCATTGCCATGCCCGCCTTGCGGTCGCCGGACAGCGCGACAACCTGCATCGACGGATGTGTGGCGATCAGGCGGACAAGCTCTGCCCCGGTGTAGCCAGATGCGCCCAGAATGGCGATGCGATGTGACATGATACCCCCTGCCGATCCTGCGGCCCGGTCGAAACGTGCATTACCGGGAAATCTGGCGCACCCGACAGGATTCGAACCTGTGACCTCTGCCTTCGGAGGGCAGCACTCTATCCAGCTGAGCTACGGGTGCGCAGCAGCATCCGATTAGACCGATTGGCCTGCTACTGCAACGCAAAATCCGTGCGGCCCCCCATTGCGGCTGCGGCTTTGCCCTTTTCAACCAAGGCGAGAACCCAAAAGCGATCCGATTCCGCCCTGATTTCGACAAACCACCCCCCGAAAACGCAACAATCGATCATTGTGCCCCCGATTGCCGAGGTTTCAGAATGCCAGTCCGCGCCACGACCGCCACGACGCCACGCCCCGCCCGCAAGAAGGCAAAGTCGCTTGCCATGCGCGGATCGGGTGTCGTGCTTGTGCTGACCCTTCTTGCCGGGTGCAAGGGGGCAGAGGTGTCCTCTGACCTTGGGCAGATCTTCGGGCCTGCACCCACCCCTGGCGGCTCTGGTGTGCTGGCGTCCTACTATGTTCCCAGCTTTGCGCCCTATGAATCGGCGGCGGCACGTCTGCGCAATTCGGTATCACGCTACGTGATCCAGAATTCCACCTGGCACAGGCCCAGCAATCCAAGCGTCGAATATGAAAGCTATCCTCTGGCCGCCGCGCGCATCGAATACGCCCATTCCACCGGATTGACCGGCAAGGGCCAGACCGTTGCGATCATCGACGAAGGCTTCCGTCTGACGCATGAAGCCTTTGCCGGCAAGACCATCACACGGACCGGCACGCCCGATGTCGCCTCTCACGGCACCTCCGTTGCCTCCGTTCTCGCGGGCAGTTCCGGCACGATGATCGGCGTGGCACCCGGCGCCTCGCTGCATGTGGCCGATTACACCGATACGGCCGTCATGGCGCAGGCAACATTGCGCGCCCTGGCCATCGGGGCCGTCGCCCAGAACAATTCATGGAGCTACGATTCCCTCGCCGCGACGGGAGCCAATTTCAGCTATGTTTTCAATGACGGAAACAACGCCACCACCAGCGATGACGAAGCCTATCTCAACGCCCTGCGCGCCTATGCCGCCGAGGGCGTTGTCGTATTTGCCGTCTCGAACACAAACCATGGCCAGTCCCGGCTGATGGATGCCCTGCCCAGTTTCGACGCCTCGCTGGAAGCGGGCTGGCTGGCCGTCGGCAATGCCGTTGCGACCTTTGACAACGACACCATCCATTCCGCCCAACTGATTTCCTCCCCCTGCTACCAGTCAGCACGCTGGTGTCTGGTGGCCGACGGAACCTGGACATCGGCCACATCCGGCAGCAACACCAGCTATGGGTTCGGCACGGGTTCGTCCTATGCCACCCCGCAGGTTTCGGGTGCATTGGCCCTGCTTGCGGAAGCTTTCCCGAACCTGACGCCGCATGACCTGCGCATCCGCCTGCTGGCTTCGGCCAACAACAGCTTCTTCACGCCGGACGGCACCATCGAACTGGCAGACGGGTATTTCCACGACTATTCCACCGAGTTCGGCCACGGCTTCCTTGACCTGCGCGCGGCACTGCTGCCCATCGGCGCAACGACGATGACGACCGGAACCGGCGACATCATCGCGACCGATGATGCGGCGTTCCGCACCGGCTCTGCCATGGGCGATGCTGTGGCGCGCAGCCTGTCGGATGTTTCAATCCCGGTGACCGACAGCCTGAAGGCCGGTTTCGACATGCCCGCAACGGCACTGGTGGCCACCGCTTCGCCTGCGCCGCTTTCGGCAGGTCTGGTCGGGCGCACCCTGTCGACCGATCTCGCGATGACCCGGCAAGCCCCCCCGACCGCGCTGACGGACAGTTTCCGCGCCCATAACGGCCAGACGATCGAGGTGCCGCTGGCCGATGGCAGCGCAAGCGCATCGATCCTGATGCCGGGCGCAGGCAAGGGCGGGGGCATCGCGCTGAAGCAAAGCCTTGGCGACGGGGCCACCCGTCTGGACCTTGGTATCAAAGTGGCGACGGATGCGGGGGCTGTGGTCGGCTTCGGCTCCGCCGATGACGGCGCACCGCGCAGCGACATGATGGCGCTGCAACTGGGCTTGTCCCAGGATCTGTCGGGCGGTGGCTTCCTGACCCTGGGCGGAGAGATGGGCGTGGCCGACATCGGCACACCCACGGCCTTCAGCGCCGTCAGCACCGCACGCTTCGACAGCCTGTCGCTGGAAATCGGCCAGAAGAACGCCTTTGCCAAGGGCGACCGTCTGGCGCTGGGCGTTTCAATGCCGCTGGCTGTCAGCGGCGGAGAGGCGATGCTGGCCATGCCGACCACCATGGCAACCAATATGGCCGAAGGCGCCTCCCCCCGCGCCATGGCCATCGATCTGGCCCCAACCGACCGGCAGATGGATTTCGCCGTCAGCTACCAGACTCCGCTGGGCGATCATCAGGAACTGAGCATGAAGCTGCTGCATGCGGAAAACTACGGCAACATCGCCGGGAACACCGACACTGCCGCCGTCATGGCCTATACGATCCGCTTCTGACATCAATGGGTCGACAAGGGGTGTCCGGGGTTAACTCTCCCCGATGCCCCTTGTCACCCGTGCGGGCACCCCGCCGACAATCATGTTGTCCGGCACGTGCTTCGTGACAACAGCATTGGCTGCGACGGTCGCATTTTCGTCAATGGTGACGCCGGGCATGACCGACGCCCCGACACCGATTCACGCGTAACCGGCATAGGACAGGCAGCCGGAATCGGGGTTTTCATTTGAACTTCGCGGCTTGAACATCGCGGCCGAGGTCGGCTTGTCATTCCATTTGCTGGGGTGCCCGAACACCTGCTACCGCGATTGACAGGATGCGAACAATATAGGAACATTCATCTCGGATTTGAGGAGGGCTGATGATGACACCCGATGTTGATGGATCGCATGACTTTGATTTCGAGAGCGGGCATTGGCGGGTCAGTCACCACCGGCTGAAGGAGCGGCTGACGGGTTGTACCGATTGGCAGGATTTCCACGGAACAACCGATATGCGCCTGATCCTTGGTGGAAAAGGCAATATCGAAGACAACGTGATGTATTTTCCGGATGGTGCGATCCGCGCAGTTGCCCTTCGGTCCTATGATGTGACGACGGGGAAATGGGCAATCTGGTGGCTCTCCCAGGCCAATCCGCATCACTTGGATGTTCCGGTCATTGGCAGATTCCAGAACGGTGATGGCGCGTTCTTTGCGGATGACCACCTTCGCGGGCAACCAATCCGCGTGCGTTTCCAGTGGCTGAATACCCTGACGGACAGACCCCGCTGGGAACAGGCTTTTTCCCCGGATGGTGGCAAGAGCTGGGAAACCAACTGGACGATGGATTTTGAGCGGGTCTAGGTTACCCGAACAGATCCCGGCACAGTTCCAGCGCCTCGACCAGCGCATCGACCTCGGCTTCGGTGCTGTACATCCCGAAAGAGGCGCGGCAAGTCGCGCTGACACCCAGATGCGCCATCAGCGGCATGGCGCAATGCGTTCCGGCGCGGACGGCGATACCCCGTTTGTCGAGCACGGTCGAAATGTCATGGGCATGGGCAGGGCCGTCCAGAGTCATCGAAAAGATCGCGCCCTTGCCCGCGCTGGTGCCCTGGATATTCAGCCAGTTCAGCGCGCGGAAACGCGACATGGCGTAATCGCGCAGGGCCGATTCATGGGCATGGATCGCGGTCATCCCGATGCCCATCATGTATTCCAGCGCCACGCCCATGCCGATCTGCTGGACGATGCCGGGCGTCCCGGCCTCGAACTTCATCGGTGGATCGTTGTAGGTGACGGTATCGCGCGTCACCTCGCGGATCATGTCGCCGCCGCCAAGGAATGGGCGCATCTCGGCCATGCGATCCTTCGCGATCCAGATCGCGCCGGAACCGGACGGGCCGTAAAGCTTGTGCCCGGTGATCGCATAGAAATCGCAATGCAGGTCGGGAACCGATACCGGCAGATGCACCGCCGCCTGCGATCCGTCGACCAGCATCGGCACGCCCCGTTCATGGGCGGCGCGGCCGATCATCGCCACATCGACCACGGTTCCGGTGACATTCGACATCTGCGTGACCGCCACCAGTTTCGTGCGCGGCCCGATGGCGGCGATGACCTTGCCCGGATCAAGCGCACCGTCCGGCTCTGGCTCCACCCATTTCAGCACCACGCCCTGCCGTTCACGCAGGAAATGCCAGGGCACGATGTTGGCGTGGTGTTCCAGCACCGACAGCACGATTTCATCGCCCGCCTGCAACCGGGGCGCAGCCCAGGCATAGGATACAAGGTTGATCCCTTCGGTCGTGCCGGTGGTAAAGACGATTTCCTCTGCATCGGGCACATTCAGAAAGCGGGCGACTATGCCGCGCACCGCCTCGTATTTCTCGGTCGCCACGGTCGACAGGTAATGCAGGCCACGGTGCACATTGGCATATTCTTCCGCATAGGCACGGGTCATCGCATCGATGACCACCTGCGGCTTCTGCGCCGAGGCGCCATTGTCCAGATAGACCAGAGGCCGACCGTTCACCTGCCGCGACAGGATCGGGAAATCCGCCCGGATGCGATTTACATCATACATATCAGCCCCTTACCGGCGGCGTCAGGCCCATCATCACTGCCAGAAGACTGATGGCGACGACCGTCAGAAAAAACCCGGCAATGATCCCGACAAAGACCTTGGCCGCAGAGGTGAAGCCATGCAGTTCGGCGATGAAATGCGTGGCGAGCCACAACGCCAGTATCAGAAAGACATAGCCGGTGACGATAGTCAGCGGCGGAACGACCAGCAGCAGCGCGATCTGGATCGCCTGACACAGCACCAGCAGGAACTGCCACCAGACCACCAGAAGCAGCGCATCCCGGAAAATGCCGGTGCCGCCGAACAGGCTGCCCAGCCATTGCACAAGCATCGAGGCGACAACAAGAAAGGCAAGGATAAGCGATGCCGCGCGCAGCGGACTGGCAAACAGCGCCGCCCCCGGCAGTGTCGCGACGGGTGGAAACAGGATCAGACTGGCCGAGGACAGAATCGTGCTTAGCGCCGCAACCAGCGCCAGCCCCATCCAGCGCGGCGGATCGGGCAGGTTCATGGCCAGAAGCTGCGCCGCCGCATCGCGCGGACGCGTCAGTGAAAACCGGATGAACGCCGCCAGATCACCCTGCATGGCCTGCCCCCTGCACCGATGCGACATCGGCCTGCGCCTCTCGCAACGCGGCGAACCATATCGTCAGAAACCCCGCCAAGGCCAGCAGGCTGGTCACCATCAAGGCAGGACCAGGCCCGATGAATCCGCCGACAAGTCCCTGCAACAGCACGGCGGGCGTTGCCGCCAGCAACGCCCAGAACAGGGCAAGCCGTGCCTCATACCACCCCAGCGCCCCGCCAAGCGCGCGGATCACCACTGCACTCAACCCTGCCACGGCGTAGAACACAGGCGGCGCCAGAAACAGCGTGCCCATCAGCGCCCCGCCCAGACGCGCATCCAGCGGCACCTCCGGGTTCAGATGCGCCGCTCGCGCCAGCACCGGCCACTGCGCCACGAACATCAGCAGGCAGGCCGCCATGAGAAATGCCAGCGACCGGTCTTCGCGGTGTGGCGCATCAAGCAGCCGACGCATGACCCGGCGTGGATGCCGCCAGCCGCCGATGATGTCCAGCGCGACAGACATCAGCGCCGCCGACGCGCCAGCCAGCCTTCCAGCTTGGCGGTAATGTCGGCAGCCAGTGTCTCATCCTCGATTTCCGCAAGCGCATCGGCCAGGAAGGACAGCACCATAAGGGATTGCGCCTCGGCCAACGGCACGCCACGGGACCGCAAATAGAACAGCGCGGTGTCATCGATGGCGCCGCTGGTCGATCCATGGCTGCATTTCACGTCATCGGCATAGATTTCCAGTTCCGGCTTCGCCAGAAACTGACTGTCACCATCCAGAAGCAGCGACTGGCTGATCTGATAGCCATCCGTCTTTTGCGCGACCTGTTTCACAAGGATCTTGCCCTGAAACACGCCGGTTGCGCCGTTTTTCAGCACTTTCTTGAAAACCTGCCGGCTTTCGCAGCCCGGCGCAGCATGGGTGATGAACACGGTATCGTCGTGGTGGAAATCCCCGTCACCCACAGCAGCCCCGGCGACATGGGCCATGCCGCCCTCTCCCGCCAGCTCGATAACCGCCTCATTCCGGGTCAGCGCCCCGTTCATCGTCAGGGTAAAGGACTTGAACAGCGCCCCCGCCCCCAGCCGGGCAAAGACATGCGTGGCGGCGGTGCGTTCATGGTCTCGGCCCTGCGTCCGGACATGGTGGAAGCGCCCGCCATCGGCCACCTCCACCTCCATCACCTTGTTGAAACGGGCGGCGGCCGGGCCGTTTTCCAGCAGGGTCAGGTCTGCGCCAGCCTCGACCTTTACACAATGATGGAGGATCGCATCGGAATTTTCGTTGCTGTGCAGATAGACGAGCGAAACCGGTCTTGCGGCCTGGCCGGTGACCCTGATCAGAACACCCTCGGTCGCAAAGGCGCTGTTCAGCGCGGCAAGGGGGCGGGCGACGGGAACCTGCCCGCGCGCTTCCAGCTCTCCGTAAACCGGCTGCGCCCAGTGAATATCGGCCCCTGCCTGCGACAGCAGCTCTATCTCCACCCCAGCAAGGCGCAGATCGTCAGATGCGTCGGCATCAAAAACCCCGTCGACAAAGACCAGCCGCAGCCGATCCACATCGGCAAAGGGTGCGGTCTCGTCACTGATCAGCACCTTTGCCTTCGGGGTATCCGCCGCCGTCAGGCGTTCGGGGTTGGTATAGCGCCAGTATTCATCGCGCCTGGTCGGCAAACCCATCGCCAAAAGCCTGTCCATCGCTGCGCGACGCGCGGCAGCGGACCAGCCGCCCTGCGGCAGGGACAGCCCCGCCAACCGCCGTTCCAGTGCATCCATATCCTTTGCAGGCACCGCCATTACTGCACCTCGGCCAGAATATCGGCGTAACCGTTCGTTTCGACCTCCAGCGCCAGATCGGGCCCCCCGGTTTTCACGATGCGCCCGTCGGCCATGATGTGCACCACGTCCGGGCGGATATGGTCCAGCAGGCGCTGGTAATGGGTGATGACCAGAAACGCCCGCCCGGCATCACGCAACGCGTTCACGCCATCGGCCACCAACCGCATCGCATCCACGTCCAGACCGCTGTCGGTTTCGTCCAGGATACACATCTTCGGTTCCAGAACCGCCATTTGCAGAATTTCATTGCGCTTCTTCTCGCCACCCGAAAAGCCCACGTTCACCGGACGCTTCAGCATCTCTGCATCGATATTCAGCGTCTTGGCCTTGGCGCGGACCAGTTTCAGGAAATCTGCGGCGGAAACCTCGTCCTCGCCACGCGCTTTCCGCTGCGCATTCAGGGCGGTCCGCAGAAACGTCATATTGCCGACGCCGGGAATTTCGACCGGATACTGAAATGCCAGGAACAAGCCCGCGGCGGCGCGCTCCTCCGGCTCCATCGCCAGCAGGTCGTTGCCTTCCAGGCTGGCGGAACCACCCGTCACCTCATAGCCGTCGCGGCCCGACAGCACATAGGACAGCGTCGATTTTCCCGATCCGTTCGGCCCCATGATCGCATGCACGCTGCCTGCTTCAATCGACAGGGAAAGTCCCTTGAGGATGACCTTGTCCTCGTCCTCAAGCTTCACATGCAGGTCAGAGATATTCAGCATTTCGTATCCTCGTCAGGCGTAAGCAGATGGGCAAAGCAGGCGCGGCGTGGCCGATCCTACTGCGGTTTTCGAATGTGGGGTTTTGGATGCGGCCACAAACCCGTGATGGGCCTGTCCTGCATTATCTGTCATCAAGGCAGAGGAAAAGCGCGGGATCAACCCTGCGCAGGATCGATCCGTTCCGACAGATACTCGGCCGAATAGATATGGCTGAACAGTTCGGGGGCCTGCGCCATCACATGACCCTCTCCATACAGCATCAGGGCGAAGCCCGCCGCCAGCGCATAGGATCGAACCCCGCGCGACAGACTGAACAGCATCAGCGCGAGCACCGCGAAAATCGCGCCCAGACCCATGGCGCCCAATCCCTCGATCGCGGCGGGAATCTGCTTGGGCAGACCTTCGAACAGGGTATTCATCTCGTAAAAGAACCAGGCCCGTGCGCTGATCACGGCCAGCATTCCGATCAGAAAGGCCAGCGGCACCTTCAGCAGCTCGCCCTTGCCCAAACCGGGCTTCTTGGCATTGACGCGACGGGTCAGTGCTTCCTGCTGGCGACGCGAACTGATCACGCCTTCGACTTCCCATGTCTGACCGCTGGAAATGCGGGCAAGGCGCGCGTTGAAGCGGTCCTTGTTGGCATCCATGGTCATCGTGGCCGGTCCCCGTGCTGGTTCTTGCAGAGATAAGCCAAAGAATGTGGCACGAATTGGGGAATTTCCGGGGTATTCCGGCGGCAGCGAAAGCCTCCCCCTGCGTCACCTTCGCCCACTCCGGTAGAACTGTCGCTGCATTTACGACAATCATTCGTCGCCTCCCCGCTTCGCACGCGGCTGATAGCGGACGAGCAAGGGTGCGTATCGCGCGGGAAGCGAGCGTTCCACCGCCCCGCGCGCGACCAGAACATCCATCATGCGCAACGCAAGGTCGGGGCTGTCGATGACCGCATCGGCCAGCAAAGCCAGGCGGGCGATCTGGCCATCCGTCCAGTCATCCACCCCTTCGAGAGACCGCAGATAGACCGCGTCGCCATCCATAAGCTGACTGCGCAGCGTCGGCCTGGGGAAATGTCCTGACTGCGAGTTGATGAGGGTAAAGGACTTTGTTTCCATGAACTTGTGCAGCGTGAAACCCTGTCCGCGCAGTTCCCCGTCCAGCTCACCCCAGCTTGGTTCGCCCTGATACAGCGGATAGAAACGAACCTCGGTGATGATGCAGACAGCTTCCTTCAGCTTTTCGCGGCCAGAGGCGATGATGTCGCGCTCTGCCCCCTGCACATCGATCTTGAGCATGTCGATTTCGGAAATCTCGTCGATGTCATCCATGGCGCGCAGGGTGATTTCTACCTTGCGCTCGTTGGCGACCTGCCGACCGAACCGACCCAGTACGCGGGTGGTTTCCGGCCGCATCGGATAAAGCGATGTAAACCCGTCGGAAGGATAAACATGCAACGTCGCGGGACCGGGTTTGCCAAGCGCCGCATTGATATAGCGCTCGTTCTCGCCCCGCGATTTCTGCAATTCCTCGAAAGCATCTGCCTGCGGCTCGAACCCGACCACCGTGCAGCCACCAAGCCGCATCAGACGGCGGTAGGGTGGCGGAAACAGCGGATTCGCCCCGACATCCAGCACCACAGGATTGCGACCCAGCGGCAGTTCTTCGCGCAAGAGCGCGATGCGCCGGTTGGCCAGCCGCCGGATACGGTCCGCCGTTACGGGTTGTGGGGCGGAGGTCACCCCACGCTCCCTTCCAGCGAAATCGCCACAAGGCTTTGCGCTTCCATCGCAAATTCCATCGGCAGCGCCTGCAGCACCTCGCGGCAGAAGCCGTTCACCACCAGCGCCACCGCTTCTTCCTCATCCATGCCGCGTGACCGGCAGTAGAAAAGCTGGTCGTCATCGACCTTGGATGTCGTTGCCTCGTGTTCGACGCGGGACGAATTGTTCTTCACCTCGATATAGGGAACGGTGTGCGCCCCGCAGCGGTCACCGATCAGCAGGCTGTCGCACTGCGTATAGTTGCGGCTGTCGGTTGCCTTCGGATGCATGGAAACCAGTCCGCGATAGGTGTTCTGCGCCCGTCCCGCCGAAATGCCCTTGGACACGATCCGGCTTTTGGTCCGCTTGCCCAGATGCACCATCTTGGTGCCAGTATCGGCCTGCTGGGCGTTGTTGGCGATGGCGATGGAATAGAATTCCCCCTGGCTGTCATTGCCGCGCAGGATGCAGGACGGATATTTCCAGGTGATCGCCGATCCGGTTTCGACCTGCGTCCACATCACCTTGGCGCGGTCGCCCCGGCAATCGGCGCGCTTGGTGACGAAATTGTAGATGCCCCCTTTGCCGTTTTCATCGCCCGGATACCAGTTCTGCACGGTGGAATATTTCACCTCGGCATCCTCAAGGATGACGATTTCCACGACGGCGGCATGAAGCTGGTGGGTATCTCGCTTCGGCGCGGTGCAGCCTTCCAGATAGCTGACGTAGGCGCCCTTGTCGGCAATGATCAGCGTCCGTTCAAACTGCCCGGTGTTTTCGGCATTGATGCGGAAATAGGTCGAAAGCTCCATCGGGCACTTGGTCCCCGGCGGGATGTAGACGAAGGAACCATCGGAAAACACGGCAGAATTCAGCGTGGCAAAGAAGTTGTCGGACTGCGGGACGACACTGCCAAGATATTTCTGCACCAGTTCGGGATGTTCGCGCACCGCTTCCGAGATCGAGCAGAAGATGACCCCGGCCTTCTTCAGTTCCGCTTTGAAGGTGGTGCCGACGGAAACGCTGTCAAACACCGCATCCACTGCCACGCGACGTTCGCCCTCCGGTGCCTCAACACCCGCCAGCAGCGCCTGTTCCTTCAGCGGGATGCCCAGCTTGGCATAGGTGGCCAGCAGCTTCGGATCCACCTCGTCCAGCGATTTCGGTTTGACCGCCATGCTCTTCGGCTTGGCATAGTAATACTGGTCCTGATAGTCGATCTCGGGGTAGTGGATCATCGCCCAGCGGGGCTCCTCCATCTGCACCCAGCGACGATATGCGGCCAGGCGCCAGTCCAGCAGCCATTGCGGTTCGCCGTTCTTTTCGGAAATCAGCCGCACGATGTCTTCGGACAGGCCCTTGGGGGCGTATTCCGTTTCGATCTCGGTATCCCAGCCGTATTTGTAGCTGCCCATGTTCTGCACGGTTTCGACGGTTTCCCTGTCGACACCATCGCGCACGATCGTTTCTTCCATAGCAGCCATGTTCAGCCCCGTTTCCCGTCCATCGTCACGCCGCGCGTGCCTTGTGCCGCCCGTATGCGGCACCCCAGGCATCTGCGAAACGCAACACATCCTCGCGCCGCGTCGCGGGGCCGATGGACACCCGGATCGCGGATCGCGCCGCAACTTCGTCAAACCCCATCGCCCGCAAGACCCGGCTTTCCCGCACCTTGCCGGACGAACAGGCCGAGCCCGCCGAAACGGCGAACCCGGCCAGATCCATCTGCATCACCTGCGTTTCGCCCTTCCATCCCGGAACGACAATACATGAGGTGTTGGGAAGCCGGTTTCTGTCGCGCCCTGCAAACATAACATCTGCGCCACAGGTTTCCAGCGCATTTTCTAGAACGTTTCTAATTTCCGCGACTTCTTCCCACAGCCCTGCCGCCAGATCGCGCGCGGCAGCCTCTGCCGCGGCCCCGAACCCGGCAATACCCGCGACATTCTCGGTGCCCGCGCGGCGGCCCATTTCCTGCCCGCCGCCAAGGGCAAGCGACGGAACATCCAGCCCGTCCCGCAGGATCAGCGCCCCCACGCCCTTTGGCCCGCCGATCTTGTGGGCGGACAGAATGGCCATGTCAGTGCCAGACCAGGAAAACGCAAACGGCATCTTGCCGAAAGTCTGCACCGCATCGACCAACAGCAGCCCGTCATGAACAATCGCACCCTCTGCAATCACGCCGGTCTCACTATTGGCATGGCCAAACGCAAAAGTGCTGCGCCCCTCGCCTTCGCGCCGGTGTGCCCAAAGACAGTCGTGCGCAGTCGGGTCCACGCTTATCGTGCCGGGCAGATGCGCAAGAACCGAAGCAGCCTCTGTCGCGCCGCTGGTAAAGATCACCTCGGCCGGATTGCAGCCAACCGCAGCCGCCACCTGCGCCCTTGCCTTTTCCACAAGCGCCCGCACCGCGCGACCCTCGGCATGAACGCTGGACGGGTTGCCGACAAGGTCAAATGCAGCGAGCATGGCTGCTCGCGTCTCCTCCCGCAGGGGGGCGGTGGCGTTCCAGTCGAGGTAGGCCCGGCTCATGCGTCGTCAACCACATGCAGAAGTGTCGGCACGGCGGGGCATGGTGTCAGTTCGTTGCCGACCACATCCGAAAGCCGGGTCTGGTGCAGGTAGACATAGACATGCGCCGACAGGCTTTCCCAAAGGCGGTTGGTCATCGATTGCGCCCGCGTACCGGACACCCCGCCCGAAGCCCCTGCCCCAGTGTGCAGCGCACTGACGGTTTCATCCACCGCGGCCAGAACCTCGGCCACGCGGATATCCTGCGGCAGCTTGGCCAGCCGGTAACCGCCCCCCGGCCCGCGCGCCGCCGTCACCAGCCCGGCGCGCCGCAACCGCACGAAAAGCTGTTCCAGATAGGCCAGCGAAATATCCTGCCGACGGGAAATTTCCGCCAGCGTCATTGGCGTATCGCCCTTGGCCATGGCCAAGTCTGCCAGCGCCACCATCGCATATCGTCCCTTGGTCGAGAGTTTCATGGTGACGGTCCTGTCAAAGACGTTGACGCGGGCATGAAGGGCGCTTAACTCCGTCCCACCCTGTCCGTCCCTATGGGCGGACTTAGAATGGCTCTAGTTTACCCGACCGATTACGTCAATAATGACCTGCGGTCGCGGCAGCAACGGAAAGACGGCGTAACGATGCCCGAAGTCATATTTCCCGGTCCCGACGGACGGCTTGAAGGCCGTTATCACCCGCAAAAGGAAAAAGACGCCCCCATCGCCATTGTCCTGCACCCCCACCCGCAATTCGGGGGAACGATGAACAACAAGGTCGTCTACAACCTGCACTATGCGTTCTATAACCTTGGTTTCACTGTGCTGCGGTTCAATTTCCGGGGCGTGGGCCGCAGCCAGGGTGAGTATGATCAGGGCATAGGCGAGCTTTCGGATGCCGCATCCGCGCTCGATTACCTGCAATCGATGAACCAGAACGCCAAGCACTGCTGGGTTGCCGGGTTCAGCTTCGGTGCCTGGATCGGGATGCAGCTTCTGATGCGCAGGCCGGAAATCACCGGTTTCATCTCGGTCAGCCCGCCCGCGAACATGTACGATTTCACGTTCCTTGCACCCTGCCCGTCATCGGGCCTGATCATCAACGGCGCGGCCGACCGGGTTTCACCCGCCAAGGACACGCGCGCGCTGGTCAACAAGCTGCACGACCAGAAGGGCATCACCATCACCCATTCGGAAGTCGAGGGCGCGGGCCATTTCTTCGAGGATGAAGACCTGCACATGAAGCCGATGATCGCGACGGTCAGCGATTACGTCCGGCGCCGTCTTGGCGAAGGGACTCGCTGAACGATGGCCCTTATCGACGATCTGGCTGACCAATTGGCGATCGATACGCTGGCTGCGATGGACCGCTTCGGCAACGACCGCCTGTATCTGGACGTCGGCAAGATGATCGGCACCTCGTCGCCAACGATGCAGGAAGCCTATCTCACATCGATGCGGATGCGACTGGCGATCCTGCGTGGCCGCAAGTTTCTGGAACAGACGATCCGCGCTGCAGAAACGGGTGCCGACGCGCCCAAGGCGCCGCGTGATACCGATCCCGGCGGGCATTGAGATAAGGCGCGGTAACGTGAGTGACGACAGTCGGCTTGCCGCCCGGTTCGACTTTCTGAACGAGGCAGACAGGCTGAAGTCGGTCGACCGCGCCAACGTGCTGATGGATGGCAGCAGGCCAGAAAATGTGGCCGAGCACAGTTGGCATCTTGCACTCTGGGCGCTGGTGATGGGGGTCCCGGAGGGTTGCGACCTGACCCGCGTTATCGCGATGCTTCTGCTGCACGACCTGCCTGAAATTGATTGCGGCGACCACCCCATCCATCTGGCACATGATCTCGATGCCGTGGCGCAGGCCGAGGATGCGGCGGCCGCTCGTCTGTTTGGCCTGTTGCCCGCCGATCAGGGCGGGCCGCTGCTGGATCTGTGGCGCGAATTCGAGGCCGCCGAAACACCCGACGCCCGTTTGGCCAAGCGGCTGGATCATGCGCAGCCGATCTTTCAGGTATTGATGGCCGACGCCCCCGTTTCCGATCATGTGACTGTGGTGCGCGAAAACCTTGCCACGGGTCGCGCTGCGCGGTTTCGCCATGAATGGCCGGAACTCTATGCCGCCGCAAACACGCTTCTGAATGGCGGCGTGCTGAATACCGACAGCGATCAAGGCAGGCGGCTTGCGTTTCTGGCAGAGGCTGACCGGCTGAAAACGGTGCTGCGCGCCACAACGCTTTGCGATGGATCGCGTCGGGAAAATTCCGCCGAACACAGTTGGCATCTGGCGCTCTACGCGCTGGTTCTGGCGGATCATGCGGAACCGAAAGTGCGCATTGATCGGGTGATCCGCATGCTGTTGCTGCACGATCTGGTGGAAATCGACACCGGCGATATCCCGATCCACTCCGCAAATGGCCAGGCGCACGCGAGCGAGGAAACCAGAGCAGCGGAATCGCGGGCGGCCGACCGGATTTTCGGCATGCTGCCTGCCGGGCAGCACCACGAGCTCCGCGCGCTGTGGGAGGAATTCGAAGCCGCCAAAACCCCCGACGCCATCTTTGCGAAAAGCCTTGATCGCGTGCAGCCGGTGATGGCCAACCTGATGTCGGGTGGCGGAACGTGGGTGACCTACAATGTCACCTTCGAGCAGCTTGAAACCCGTGTCGGCGCCAAGGTCGCACGCGGTGCCCCGCAGATATGGGGCTGGGTCAGGGAAAGGGCGATGGTCTGGTTCGCCTGACACGCGCGGCGGCGGCTCGAACGGGATGAAGATTACCTGTGCCGACGCGACCAGCCCCAGACGCGCAAGTGCGACACCTTCCTCTGGATGGTTGTCGCGCAGCGAAACGCCGATACGGTCGATCTTACCCTGTGCCCGCAGGTCGTTCAGGGTTTCCAGCCAGTCCAGTTCGCGGTGTCCCATCGGGTCTCAGCAGTGCAACTGGAACAGATCAATGCGTTCGACGCCCAGCCGCCGCAGCGAATTTTCCACACTCGTTCGCAGGTGCCATTCGGGAAACCGCCCCCGTACCTGCGGTGCCGGATCGTCTGGATCGGGCCAGACGGTAGGCTGCGCCTTTGTTGCCGCGTAAATCTTGCCACCGCGCCACTGCCGCAGGGCCTGGCCGATCACCGTTTCGGAATGGCCGGCACCGTAAAGTTCGGCCGTATCGACAAAGTTGATCCCGCTTTCAAAGGCGTGAAGCAAAGTCCGGATCGATGCCGCATCGCCGACCTGTCCCCATTGACCGCCAGTCTGCCAGGCCCCAAAGCCGATTTCCGACACCTTCCACCCGGTGCGGCCGAAATCCCTGTATCGCATGTTCTTCTCCGTTTCGCGCTTCGCCGGGATAGGCGCGCCGGGTCCTGCATGAAAGGCTGACGTTGATCGAAACCCTTCAGGCCGGGGCCGTATCCGGCAGGTTTTCCGGCCCGTAAAGCACGATAGGCACCGTCGACACATAGGGCGGAACGGCGTGGCTGGCCCCGTCAAACCCGAAATGGTTCATCAGCACCTCTAGGGCGTATTGCGCCTGCATTTCCGGGCTTTGATCAATGGTCAGCGTCATCAGTCCGTCACGCAGGCATTGGTAGGTAAAGGCGGTCAGTTCATGCCCGATAAAGATCGGGCGCCGGGGCAGGACAGCGGCCTTCATCGCGGCAATCACGCCGCGGTTGCCCGCGCCTGCGTTATAGATGCAGACAGTTTCCGGATGGCGGCGAAACGCCTCTTTCAGCTTGATCTCGGAAAGGGCCGGATCATCGCCGCCCCGGACAACTTCCCCCAGAATCAGATGCGGAACCGTTTCCAGATGATCGGTCAGCCCCCTGATCCGTTCAGCATGGGCCTGAAAACCGATATTGTGGCACAGGACGATCACCTTACCTGTCGTGGCTGCCTGCGGCGTCATCCGCGTCAGGAAATATCCGGCAGAGCGCCCCGCCTTGTAGTGATCGGTGCCAGCATAGGCCAGCCGCTGGGAGCCGGGAACATCAGAGATGATCGTGACCACAGGATGATGGCGCGCTACCAGATCGGCGATGGTGCGATGGATCACCGGATGATCCGGCGCGTCCACGATCACCGCATCAAAACCGGGGCGTGTCATTGCCTCTGCGATAGCTTCGGGGCTTTCGTATTTCAGCATGGTCCGATGGATGGAAATGCGACTGTCCAGCCGCTGCCCCAGACGCCGCATCTCGATGCCCATGCGCATGATCAGGGGGCGTTCCGGGCGGGCCAGAATGACATTGACCCGCAGGATACGATGGTGACTCGACGGCAGAAGCCGCCGCAGGCCAAGCTCCCGCGCGGCCGCCAGAACACGCCTGCTGACCGCTTCGCTGACATTGCCACGTTCGTTCAGAACACGGTCAACGGTTGCGAGGCCGACACCTGCATGAGCAGCGACATCGCTGAGCGTGATTTTCGATCCGGCTTTTTTGTTAACTTTATCAATCAATTGCTTGTCACTGATTTCGAAATGATTGAAATCAATCAATGCGGGATGCGACAACCTGTCAAGCCTTGATATGAGTCATGGCTAGGCACGGGCCAATGCCCGGCAAGGTGCCTGACAGGGAGAAACTGCCAAGATCATAGCCGTCTCTTCGGGTGACGGATATTTGCCTGCCGGTCAAAGGCAACGCGGAACACAAGTTCCCGCGAAGGGTATTGGCATGAGCTTTCTGTCGGACGCCTGCCCCGTTGCCCAGATCAAACAGGGACGCCTCACGGGGCGAAGTTGCGATGGACGACCTGAAATTCGGCACAAGGAACAAGCGCGGGGATTACGCCCCGAACGAACGTCTGGAAGGTGCGCCTGTCTTTGTCTGGCCGCCCCGCCCGCTGAAATTCCTGTCCTGGCTGCCGCATTACTTCCTGCCGTGGAATATGCTGTTCTTCGCCCTGGGGGCGGCGCTTTGGTTCTGGGCAACCCCATCGAAAGAAACGCTGGCAACACTTGGCTGGCAATGGATCGCCTGGATACTCCTTCGCAACGCCGCAATCGTCCTTGCTCTTTACGGCGCGCTCGAGATGCGCCTTTACATCCGCCGCGTACAGGGAAACCGCTTCAAGTTCAATGCGATGTTCCCGGCCGACAAGAAGTCGGACGTGTTCATGTTCGGCAGCCAGAACATCGACAACTTCATCCGCAGCTTCGGCACCGGCGTCCCGATCTGGACGGCTTATGAGGTCATCATGCTGCACCTCTGGGCCATCGGCTGGGGGCCATGGACCACTTTCGGGGACAGCCCGATAGCGCTGGTCCTGCTGGGCCTTTTGGTCCCGGTAATCCACGAGACGCATTTTTTCTGCATCCACTGGCTGATCCATCAGGGTCCGCTCTACAAATGGATCCATTCGGTTCACCACAACTCGGTCAACCCGTCGCCGTGGTCCAGCCTGTCGATGCATCCGGTCGAGCATCTGCTTTACTGGTCGGATGTGCTGGTCCATCTGGTGCTGCCATCACATCCGCTGCTGGTCCTTTATCACTTGCAGGTGACGGGAACCGGCGCGGCGGTTGGCCATATCGGCTTCGATAGGATCGAGCTGGGCCAGGACAGCGCGATGGGAACGCAGGCCTATGCCCACTACCTGCACCACAAATATTTCGAGGTGAACTATTCGGACGGGCTGATGCCCTTCGACCGTTGGTTCGGCACCTGGCACGACGGCACAAAGGCCGGCGATGCGCAGATGCAGGCGCGGTTCGAAAGGAAGAAGGCTCGCATGAATACCCCAACCCGCTAGAGCCAGGGACGAAATCCGGATTGCCGGAAACGCCGCCGCAAAAAAGGCAGCACAACACGAGGAGGAGACAGAAATGAACTTGAGGAAGACAATTGCAGTCAGCGCCCTTGCCGCGCTGGTATCGACCGGCGCACTGGCGCAGGATATCGCCGTCATCGCCGGTTCCGTCGAAGACGCTTTCATGGACAAGATCAAGAAGGGCGTCGACGACGCCACGGTTGTGATCACGGCCAACGGCGGCACCGTGCAGTATCTGCGCACGCAGAACTACGAAAATTTCGGCCCGGATCTGGTCACGCTGATCAACCAGGCCGTCGCGCAGGGCGTGGAGGGCATTGCCATTCCGGTCTGGGTGCCAGATGCGCAGATCCCGGCGCTTCAGGCCGCGCGGGACGCGGGCATCGTCATCATGCAGTACAACTCCGGCCTGCCCGTGAAGGGCGACATCGGGGCGATCAACTACTTCGGTTCGGATGAATACGCGGCCGGTTTCGGCGGCGGCAAGTACCTGGCCGAAAAGGGCGCCAAGCATATCGTCTGCCACATCCAGGTTCCGGGCGCGATCAACCTGACCGAACGGTGCAAGGGCGTGACCGACGGCGCCACCGAGGCGGGCGCCAAGGTGACCGTTCTGGAAACGCCGCCGAACCTTGACGGTGACGTCACCGGCACCGCCGAGGCTTTCAAGGCTGCAATGATAGGCGATCCGACCATCGACGCGCTGATCTCTTGCGCCGACTTCGGAGCAGCTGCTGCGGTCAATGCAGTTGAGCAGACCGGGGCCAAGATGCTGACCGGGGCCTTCGACTTCAGCCCGGCGTCGCTGGACCGGATCAAGACCGGCACGCAGACCATGGCCATCGACCAGCAACCCTACCTGCAAGGCTTCCTTGCGACGTCGATGCTGTTTGCCCATCTGAAATACGGCACCAACATCTCGACCAACCCGGTGCTGACCGGCCCGGCCATCATCGACGCAGCGAACGTCGAGTCCGTCATTGCCGGGGCCGCGCTCGGCGCCCGCTAACTGGAAGGCGCCTCCGTCCGGCCCGGCCGGGCGGAGGCATCCCATCCGTCCCTTGGGGAGAGTTGCCGAAATGTCGGACAAACAAGAACCCGCCGGCGCGTCTTATCGCAGAGGCAATCCGCACCTGAGCCTGTTTCGCCGCCCCGAGGCCGGCGCGGCCGCAGGGTTTCTCATCATTTTTGTCTTCTTTGCCTGGTTCGGGCTTGAGAAGAACTTTCTGACCGCGCTGGGCACCTCGACCTGGCTGAACTTCGCCTCGAAGGTCGGTATCATCGCCATTCCCATCGGCTTCCTGATGATCGCCGGCGAAATGGACATCTCTGTCGGGGCACTGATCCCGGCAGGCGGGATTGTCCTGGCCATCGCGGTCGAACTTTACGGCATGAACATCTGGCTCGGCGTCCTGCTCAGCCTGACCATTGCCGGGGCTGTCGGCTATATCAACGGCCTTCTTGTCACGCGGACCAACGTGCCCTCTCTGATCGTGACGCTTGCCACCCTGTTTGTGGTCGCGGGACTGAACTCCTATCTGTCAAAGCAGATCGCGGGCACGACGCAGCACAGTTTGAACGACGTTGGCCCCGTGTCCGAACTCGTGCTGGGCGACTACCATTCCTGGGTGATCGGGCCGGAAGATACAGGATTTTCCGTCTTTCAAAGCTTGCAAAGTTCGTTCTTCATCTGGATCGTCTTTACGGTCGTCTGCTTCTTCATCCTGCATCTTTCGCATTGGGGAAACTGGATCTTTGCCATGGGCGGTGATCAGCAAAGCGCGCGGAACGCCGGGATCCCGACCGCACGTCTGAAGATCATGCTCTTCATGCTGTCCGCGATGGCAGCAGCGCTTGTCGGCATGACCGAGGCGGTCCTGGCCAATACGGCCAGCACCACAACCCAGTTCGGCATGATCTTCAACACCATCATCTGCGTCGTGGTGGGGGGTGTGCTGCTGACCGGGGGGTTTGGAACCGTTACCGGCACGGTTTTCGGAACGCTGACCTTCGGCATCGTGTTTCAGGGGATCAACTTCACCACCTTTGACAAGGACCTGAACCTGCTGATCATCGGTGTTCTTCTTCTTGGTGCGGTTCTGATGAACAACACGTTCCGGAAGATGGCGCTGAACTATGCGCCGCGGAAAGGGGGCAAGTGATGAGCGAAGCTGCGAGACCTGCGCCGATCCTGGCGTTGCGGGG
>JBOFCO010000183.1:0-3141 GCA_051646105.1 Paracoccaceae bacterium | reverse complement strand
CACATCCTTTCGCCTGCCTTTGAAGTGGCGGGATTCAAGGGCCAGAAGCTGACCCTGCGCGACTGGGATCACCAGTTGCGCCAGCCGATCCTGCTGGCCACCGATGCGCTGACTGTCTCCGTCTCTCCGCAGGAGCAATATCTGCATCAGGTCTCGCAGCTTGACACGCTGGGCACCGACCGCCCCGAATCCGCCTGTTCCTTCAAATGAAAGGTGATGCGATGCGTCGATCCGTCCTTGCGCTGCTGGTCGTCTGCTCGGCACAGCCCGCACTGGCCAACAAGGTTTTCGTCACCAATGAAAAGGGCAATGACGTTACCGTGCTGGACAGCGCGACGCTGGAGGTGATCGCAACTTTCCCCGCCGGGAACCGGCCGCGCGGCATCACGATTTCCCCCGATGGAAAAGAGCTTTATGTCTGCGCGTCGGACGACGACACGGTGCGGGTCTTTGACACCGAAACCTATCAGGAAACCCATACCCTCCCCTCTGGTCCCGATCCGGAACTGTTCGTCCTGCATCCTTCCGGAAACCCGCTTTACATCGCGAACGAGGATGACAACATCGTCACCGTCGTCGATGTGAAAACACACAAAATGCTGGCCGAAATCCCGGTGGGGGTGGAACCAGAAGGCATGGGCGTATCGCCCGACGGCGCCATTGTCGTGAACACGTCCGAAACCACCAACATGGCGCATTTCATTGACACGGCGACTTACGAGATTACCGCCAATGTGCTGGTCGACCAGCGCCCGCGCTATGCCCAGTTCACCGCAGACGGCCGCACACTTTATGTCACGTCCGAAATCGGCGGCACGGTTTCGGTGATCGATGTGGCCACGCAGGAAATCCGCCACAAGATCACCTTTGACATCCCCGGTGTGTTGCCAGAGGCGATCCAGCCCGTTGGCCTGAAGGTCACCACAGATGGGTCAAAGGTGTTCGTGGCACTGGGGCCGGCCAACCGCGTGGCGATGATCGACGGCACGACCAACGAGGTGCTGGAATACCTGCTTGTCGGGCAGCGGGTCTGGCAGATGGCCTTCACCCCCGACGAAAGTCGTCTGTTCACCACCAACGGCAACTCCAATGATGTGTCGGTGATCGATGTGGCCAAGGGCGTTGTTGTCAAGTCAGTGGCCGTTGGGCAGCAGCCCTGGGGGGTCGTCGTAGCCCCCGAATGATTTTGGCCCTGGAGGATTCTGGATGAAACCTATCTTTGCACTCTGTGCTGCATTGGCCGCAGCGCCGGCTTCTGCCTTCGACTATGGCCCATCGGGCATCATGACCAAGGACAACAGAGTTGATTTGCCCCCGTTGACGCTGGCCTCTGGCAAGGCTGTGGCCGAAGCGCCTTATGACCTGCAATCGGGCACCTATTACACGATCAGCATCGTGTCTGACGGCTCTGCAGAACTGGCGCTGTCAGGTGGCGATTTTTTCCGTGCGATCTGGATCAACGAAGTTGTCATCAACGACATCGAAATTCGGCCGACGGGGGTGCATTCGCTGGAATTCGACGACGCGGGGGAGGCCACGATTTCTTTCATCGCAGTTACGCCTGGCACTTATGAGTTGAGCATTCCCGGCACATCGGGCGATAGTCAGAAGGCCGTTTTCAACATCCGCTAGGAAACGCCGTGACCACCGCCGCGCTGGATATCTCCGGGCTGAGCCATGCCTTTGGCAAGATCATGGCCCTGCGCGATGTCAGCCTCATCGTGCCGCGTGGTGCATTTGTCGCGCTGCTGGGTGTCAACGGGGCGGGAAAGACCACGCTGTTTTCGCTGGTGACGCGGCTTTATGACAATACCAGCGGCAGCATCCACGTGGCGGGCCACGACCTTCGGCGCGAACCGGGAAAGGCGCTGGCGCGCCTGGGTGTGGTGTTTCAGACCCGTGCGCTGGACAGTGACCTGACCGTCGCGCAGAACCTGGGCTATCACGCGGCGCTGCATGGCATCGACAGGCGCAGCGCTGCCCTGCGCATCACCGAGGCGCTGGGGTTGGTCGATCTGGCCGACAAGGCGCGTGTAAAGGTTTCGGCGCTGTCCGGCGGCCAGCAGCGACGGGCCGAAATCGCCCGCGCCCTGATGCATGAACCTGACCTGCTGCTGCTGGATGAGGCCACCACAGGGCTGGACGTGAAATCCCGGCGCGAAGTTCTGGCGCTGGTCCGTCAGCTTGCGGCATCGGGGCGGGTTTCGGTGCTTTGGGCCACGCATATCCTTGACGAAATCGCACCCGCGGATCTGGTCTATATCCTGCATCAGGGCGCGATCCTGCGCCATGGCACCGCAGCCGAAATTGCCGGGGACACGGGGCTGACACAGGCGTTTCTGTCCCTGACCGGGGCAGAGGCATGATGCAGGGTTGGTCCATTGCCTTTCGCGGTATCGTCTGGCGCGAGGCGCTGCGCTTCATCCATCAGCGCGAAAGGTTCCTAGCCGCGCTTGTGCGTCCGCTGGTCTGGCTGTTCATCTTTGCCGCCGGGTTCCGCGCCGTGCTGGGCCTGTCGATCACGCCCCCCTATCAGACCTATGTGTTGTACGAGGTCTATGTCACCCCCGGCCTGTGCGCGATGATTCAGCTGTTCAACGGCATGCAGTCATCGCTTTCCATGGTCTACGACCGGGAAACCGGCGCGATGCGGACCTTGCTGGTCAGCCCCTATCCGCGCTGGTTCCTGCTCTTTTCAAAGCTTCTGGCGGGGGTCGTCGTTTCCATCCTTCAGGTCTATGCCTTTTTGATGATCGCCTGGTTCTGGGGTGTCCGCCCGCCTGCCATCGGCTATCTGGCCATTCTTCCCGCCCTTCTGCTGTCCGGCCTGATGCTGGGGGCGCTGGGGCTGTTCGTATCGTCGACCATCCGGCAGCTCGAAAACTTCGCGGGCGTGATGAACTTCCTGATCTTCCCGATGTTCTTCGCGTCGTCCGCGCTTTACCCGTTATGGCGGATGAAGGAATCGAGCGTGCTTCTGCACAATATCTGCGCGGTGAATCCGTTCACCCATGCGGTCGAACTGATCCGTTTTGCGCTGTATCTGCAATTCGACCTGACATCCTTTCTGGTAACGCTGGTCTGTTTTGCGGTGTTTTTCGGTGCGGCCGTTTTCATGTATGATCCATCAAAGGGCCTTTG
>JBOFCO010000079.1:0-1051 GCA_051646105.1 Paracoccaceae bacterium | reverse complement strand
CGCCATGGCCTTCGGGGTCGCGGGCCTGTTCGCGACCGTCATCCTTGATCGGATGATCTGATGTTTATCCCGTTCCTGGACAGCCTGCGCCGGCAAGGCGTTCCGGTGTCGCTGCGGGAATGGCTTGACCTGATGGCGGGGATGCAGGCGGGGGTGGCGGGATGGACCGTCGATGGCTTTTATCACCTGGCGCGCCTGGTGCTGGTCAAGGACGAACGCCACATCGACCGTTTCGATCGGGCCTTCGCCCAGGCGTTCAGCGGCCTGGAAACCATCCCCATCGAGGCGCTTGTGACCGAACAGGCGATCCCGCGCGAATGGCTGGAAAAGCTGGCCGAGAAGCTGCTGACCGATGCCGAAAAGGCGGAAATCCAGGGCAGCGGCAGTTTTGACGAATTGATGCGCAAGCTGCGCGAACGGCTGGCCGAACAGCAGGGCCGCCACCAGGGCGGCAACAAATGGATCGGCACCGGCGGCACCTCGCCCTTCGGGGCCTATGGCTACAACCCAGAAGGTGTGCGCATCGGGCAGGACGAATCCCGTCACCGCCGCGCGGTCAAGGTCTGGGACAAGCGCGAATTCCGCGATTTCGACGACAACGTGGAACTGGGCACCCGCAACATCAAGGTCGCGCTGAAGCGGTTGCGGCACTGGGCGCGCCATGGCGCGGCCGACGAACTGGACCTGCCCGCCACCATCCGGGCCACCGCCGATCACGGGTATATCGACGTGCAGACCCGGCCCGAACGGCGCAACGCGGTCAAGGTGCTGCTGTTTCTGGACGTGGGCGGGTCGATGGACGACCACATCCGCGTTGTGGACGAACTGTTTTCCGCCGCCCGTGCGGAATTCAAGCACATGGAACATTTCTATTTCCACAACTGCCTTTACGAAGGCCTGTGGACGGACAACCGGCGCCGCTGGGCGGAACAGACGCCCACCTGGGACGTGCTTCACCGCTTTGGCCGCGACTACAAATGCATCTTCGTGGGCGACGCGTCGATGTCACCCTATGAAATCGCGGTGCCGGGCGGGGCCAACGAACACTGGA
>JBOFCO010000097.1:0-1328 GCA_051646105.1 Paracoccaceae bacterium | reverse complement strand
AGAGCAGTCCATAAACAGGCGGGCACAGCATGATCGGAAAATGGCTGGTGGTGGCACCGTGTTGCCTTGGCATGGGACTGTGCTGGGTATGGTCCGGTGCGCTGAACGCGCAGGTCTTGCAGACTGCGCCACTGGCACCTGTGGCAAAGGGAGGCATCGAAATGCCGGGTCTTGTGCAGGTCGCGGGGCGCGCCGGGTTTGAGGGGTGGATTGCCAGCTTTCGCGCGCGCGCACTGGCGCTTGGCATTGCCCCGCGCGTGTTTGACCGGGCCATGGCCGGGGCCGAATATCTGCCTGATGTTCTGGAAAAGGATCGCAACCAGTCCGAATTCACCAAAACGATCTGGGATTATCTGGACAGCGCGGTGTCTGACAACCGGGTCAAGAATGGCCGGGCGGCGCTGAAAAAGCACCGCAAGCTGCTGGACCGGATCGAGGCGACCTATGGCGTCGACAAGGAAGTGGTCGTCGCTGTCTGGGGGCTGGAAAGCGCCTATGGCGAGGTGCGCGGCGATATTCGTATCGTCGATGCGCTGGCGACGCTGGCCTACGACAGCCGCCGTGCGGGATTTTTCGAACAGCAGTTGATTGCCGCCCTGCAAATCCTGCAATCGGGCGACACCAGCCCCGACCGGATGAAGGGAAGCTGGGCGGGGGCGATGGGCCATACCCAGTTCATCCCGACCTCCTATCTTGCATTTGCCGTCGATTTCACCGGTGACGGCAAGCGCGACATCTGGGGCGATGATCCGGCGGATGCTCTGGCCTCTACCGCCGCTTATCTGGCGCGGCACGGTTGGACGAAAAACCTGCCCTGGGGGGTCGAGGTGACGCTGCCTGTCGGTTTCGACTATTCCTTGTCGGGCGAGCGGACAAAGAAATCCGTGGCGGACTGGACGGCACTGGGCGTACGGGCGGCCGATGGCGGGCGCATTCCCGAATATGGCGCGACCTCTGTCCTGCTGCCTGCGGGCGCACGCGGCGCGGCTTTCCTGATCACCCGGAACTTTCAGGTCATCGAACGCTACAACAGCGCCGATGCCTATGTGATCGGCGTGGGGCATCTGGCCGACAGGATCGCGGGGGGCGGGCCGATCCGCCACGACTGGCCGCGAGAGGACCGGGCGCTGACATTCGCCGAACGGCAGGAAATGCAGGAACGGCTTACGGCGGCGGGTTTTGACACCGGTGGGGTCGACGGCAAGGTCGGGCCCAAAACCATCGCGGCGGTCAAGGCCTTTCAACGCTCCATCGGAATGCCGCCGGATGGTTATGGCAGTCTCGACATCCTGAAACGGCTTCGCTGAACTTTTGCGGGAATCATGCTA
>JBOFCO010000074.1:0-14107 GCA_051646105.1 Paracoccaceae bacterium | reverse complement strand
GCTTGCCACCGAAGAAGGATTGTCCAGATCGAAGAACAGGTAGTTTTCGATCTGGCTTTGGTCGGGCTGACCATATTTGGCATGAAAGCCCGCCGCCGCCCCCGCCGCCTGCAACAGCGATTCCCATTCGCTGTGATAGCCATGCACCGTGCCGGGCATCAAGGCGATACGACTGCCCACTTCCAGCAGGCGCGCCATGGTTTCGGCCCGCTCCATGTAGCGGGCGATCCAGTACAAGTTGTCGGCGGTCCGGCTCAGCATCGCATCACTCCGCCAGCACCCAGGTATCCTTGACCCCGCCCCCTTGCGAGGAGTTGACGACAAGGCTGCCTTCGGTCAGCGCCACGCGGGTCAGGCCGCCCGGCACAAGTTCTACCCTTTCGCCCACCAGACAATAGGGGCGCAGGTCGACATGCCGTGGCGCAACCCCTTCGGCGACAAAGGTGGGCACCGTCGACAGCGCCAATGTCGGCTGGGCGATGTAATTGCCCGGGTTCGCGCGGATCAGATCGCCAAATTCCGCAATCTGGGCCTTGCTGGCCTTGGGTCCGACCAGCATGCCGTAGCCGCCCGATCCATGCACCTCTTTCACCACCAGTTCGGGCAGATGGGCCAGAACGTGTTTCAGATCGTCGGTCTTGCCGCATTGCCATGTCGGCACGTTCTGAAGGATCGGCTCCTCCCCCAGATAGAAGCGGACCATTTCCGGCACAAAGGTATAAACCGCCTTGTCGTCGGCCACACCCGCGCCGGGGGCCGAACAGATCGTCACACCGCCCGAACGATAGACATCCATCAACCCGGGGACGCCCAGCATGCTGTCGGGGCGGAAGCACAGCGGATCAAGAAAGGCATCGTCGATCCGGCGATAGATCACATCCACCTTGCGGGGACCTTCCGTGGTGCGCATCCAGACAAATTCGCCCTCGACGAACAGATCCTGCCCCTCGACCAGTTCCACGCCCATCAGATCGGCAAGGAAGCTGTGTTCGTAATAGGCGGAATTGAAATGGCCGGGCGTCAGGATGACGATCGTCGGTTCGCCATTGCATTTCGCGGGCGCGACAGAGGCAAAGGTGCGGCGCAGCAGTTCGGAATAGCCATCCACCGGTTCGATGCGGTTTTCCCGGAACAGTTCGGGAAACATCCGCATCATGATTTCGCGGTTTTCCAGCATGTAGCTGACACCGGAGGGTGTGCGGCAATTGTCTTCCAGAACGAAGAATTCATCGGGGCCAGTTCGCACCAGATCGATGCCGACCACGTGACTATAAACGCCCCTGGGCGGCACGAAACCGGCCACCGCCGCCTCGTATGCCTCGTTCCGGTAGACCAGCGCCGAAGGGATGCGTCCGGCCCGCAGGATTTCGCCGCGCCCGTAGATGTCGACAAGAAAGGCGTTCAGCGCCCGCGCACGCTGCTTGATACCGCGCTCCAGCCTGCGCCATTCGGCCTGCGTGAATACACGCGGGAACATGTCAAACGGGATCAGCCGGTCGGGATCGCCGCCTTCGCCATAGACGGCAAAGGTGATCCCGATGCGCCGGAACAGGGATTCCGCCTCGGCCTGCTTCAGGCTGCGAAGCGCGGCGGGCATGTTCTTCATCCAGTCTTCAAGAAGCGCATAGGGGGGGCGGACCTGCCCGTTCGAATACATTTCGTTGAAGAACTGCGATGCCATGCGCCCCTGCCGATTCACGCGCCTGTTTGAAGGTTAACAATCCGCTGGGCAAGGTGAAGGGCGGAACCGTCAAGTCTGGGAAAATCGGTCTGCGGCGGCCCTTTGGCCATATATATGCACAAGTTTTAATCATTATTGCAACAAATAGGCAAATCCTCCGTTGCAGCATTCTGAAATCATCGCGAGTCTGCCGTGAATTTCGGGCAGCCTGCCGCTACCTTGGACGGAAATGGCAGGGGCACGGAAACGATGGCGGGCAATCCGGTTCTGACCTTCACCGACAGGGGCATCTATTGCCCGGCTGGCGATTTTCATATCGACCCATGGCGGCCTGTCGACCGTGCCATCATCACGCATGGCCATTCCGACCACGCCCGCCCCGGTCATGGGCGATATCTTTGCACGCCCGAAGCCGCCCCGGTCATCCGCTACCGCCTGGGCGACATCACGCTGCGCACCCTGCCCTATGGCGAAGGCCTGCGCATCGGCGATGCCACGGTCAGCTTGCATCCAGCCGGGCATGTGCCGGGATCGGCGCAGGTTCGGGTAGAGGTGGCGGGACAGGTCTGGGTAGTGTCGGGCGATTACAAGGTGGTGCCTGACGGCCTGTCCGAACCCTTTGAATCCGTTGCCTGCCATGCCTTCATCAGCGAATGCACGTTCGGCCTGCCGGTTTTTGTCTGGGACGATCAGGCAGCGGTTATTGACGACATCAATCGCTGGTGGGCCGCAAACCGGGCGGCGGGACGGTTTTCGGTGATCGGGGCCTATTCGCTGGGCAAGGCGCAGCGGGTGCTGGCCAATGTCGACAATTCCATCGGCCCGATCCTGACGCATGGCGCGGTGGAAAACGTGAACGAGGTTCTGCGGGGGCAAGGCATTGCCCTCCCTCCGACCCTGCGCGTCACGCCGGAGATGGAGGCGAAGGCCCATGCCGGCGCCCTTGTCATCGCCACACCCTCGGCACTCGGCAGCCCGTGGATGCGCCGCTTCGGTGCGGCCTCGGACGGTTTCGCCTCGGGCTGGATGCGGCTGCGCGGCGTGCGGCGGCGGCGGGCGGCGGACCGGGGTTTTGTGCTTTCCGATCATGCCGACTGGGCAGGACTGAACAAAGCGATCCGCGCCACCGGGGCGGAACGGGTGTTCGTGACGCATGGCTATACCGCGCCGTTCCGCAAGTGGCTGGAAGCGCAGGGGTATGATGCTGGGGTGGTTGAAACGGAGTGGCAAGGCGACGCGCTGGACGGTGGCGACGGCGCGACCGCCAACGCGGTGATCGAATGAAACGCTTCGCCCAGTTGTTCGAGGCGCTGGACGCCACGACCAAGACCAGCCTGAAAGTGGCGGCTCTGGCCGAGTATTTCCGCGCGGCGCCGGAGCAGGACCGCGTGTGGACCATCGCGCTTTTGTCCGGGCGCAGACCGAAGCGCGCGGTGAATGCCACACTGCTGGCCCGCTGGGCGGCGGACAGGGCGGGACTGGCGGACTGGCTGTTCGAGGAAAGCTATGCCGTGGTCGGCGATCTTGCGGAAACCATCGCGCTGATCCTGCCCCCCGCCACTGCTGAAAGCGACAGCACACTGACCGACTGGCTGAACCTGATCCGCGACCTGCCACGCCAGACAGAAGCAGACCGCCGCGCAGCAATCGAAAAGGCTTGGAACAGCCTGGACGGGACAAAACGCTTCCTGTTCAACAAGCTGCTCACCGGCGGTTTCCGCATGGGGGTCAGCCAGGGGCTGATGACCCGGGCGCTGTCGCAGGCGACAGGGCTGGCGGAAGCGGAGCTGGCGCACCGGCTGATGGGCGGCTGGCTGCCGGAAGCAACCAGCTTTGCCGCGCTGATCCATTCCAATGACGGCATGGCAGACCTGTCGCGCCCCTATCCGTTCTGCCTGGCGCATCCGCTGGAAGCCTCGCCGGAAAGCCTTGGCCCGGTGACGGATTGGGCGACGGAGCATAAATGGGACGGCATCCGTGGCCAGTTGATCCTGCGTGGTGGCACCCATCACCTGTGGTCGCGGGGCGAAGAACTGGTGACAGACCGCTTCCCCGAACTGGGGCAACTGGCGGATTTTCTTCCCGGCGGCACCGTGATCGACGGGGAAATCGCTGTCTGGCGACAGGGGCGCATCCAGCCCTTTGCCGATCTGCAAAAGCGGATAGGGCGCAAAACCGTATCGAAAACGCTGCTGGCCGACGCCCCGGTTACGCTGGTCGCCTATGACCTGCTGGAGAATGGCGGAAGCGACCTGCGCGCCCGCCCCTTTTCCGAACGCCGCGCCCGGCTGGAAGCGTTGGCGGCCACCCTGCCCGCAACCGCGCCGCTGCACCTGTCGCCGCTGATCGCCGCAGCCGACTGGGCAGACATCGCGGCGGCCCGCGCCAATGCCCGCGACATCGGGTCTGAGGGGGTGATGCTGAAGGCACTCACCTCCCCCTATCACGCGGGGCGCAAGCGCGGCGACTGGTGGAAGTGGAAGGTCGATCCGATGACGGTCGATGCGGTGATGATCTATGCACAGGCCGGCCACGGTCGGCGCGCAAACCTGTATACCGATTTCACCTTTGCCGTCTGGGACGGGGCGGAACTGGTGCCCTTCGCCAAGGCCTATTCCGGGCTGACCGATGCCGAATTCAACCAGATCACTGCCTGGGTCCGAAAGAACACGCTGGAACGCTTCGGCCCTGTGCGGCGGGTGACGCCGGAACTTGTCTTTGAACTGGCGTTCGAAGGAATACAGGCGAGCCCCCGCCATAAATCCGGCATCGCGCTGCGCTTCCCCCGGATGCTGCGCTGGCGGCATGACAAACCGGCGGCAGAGGCCGACACGCTGAAAGCGCTGAAGGCGCTGCTTGCCGCACAAAAAGGCGACGCGGCTTGAGGGTGCCTACCATCGTCGCTATCTGTACCGGACCCGGCATATGAGGTTTCCGATGCAGTTCCGCCTTCCCCGCCCGCTTCATGACTCCCATCCCGGAGGAGGAGGAAGCCTGGGCGACCTTCCCGAATGGGATCTGAGCGATCTTTACACGGCACCCGACGCCCCGGAATTCGCGCGCGATATGGGATGGCTTGAAAAGGAATGCGCTGCCTTTGCATCGGATTTCGAGGGCAAGCTTGCATCTCTTTCCGCCGCCGCGTTGCTGGCTTGTGTGAAACGCTACGAGCGGATCGAAACCGTGGCGGGACGGATCATGTCCTATGCGGGGCTGCGGTATTACCAGAACACCATGGACAGCGAACGCGCCAAGTTCATGGGCGACGCGCAGGAAACCGTGACAGACGCCACCACGCCGCTGGTGTTCTTTTCGCTGGAGTTCAACCGGCTGGAGGATGCCCATCTGACCGGGCTTCTGGCCGCCAATGCCGACCTCGCCCGCTACAAACCGGTCTTTGATCGGATGCGCGCCATGCGTCCCCACCAATTGTCGGACGAACTGGAAAAATTCCTGCACGACCAATCCACGGTCGGCGCCTCCGCTTGGAACAAGCTGTTTGACGAAACGATGGCAGGGCTGATGTTCAAGGTGGGGGACGGGGAGCTGAATCTCGAATCCACGCTAAACCTGCTGACCGATCCGGACCGCACGAAACGCGAGGCGGCAGCACGCGCCTTGGCAGCGGTTTTCGACAAGAACATCAAGCTTTTCGCGCGCGTTCATAACACGCTGTCGAAAGAGAAGGAAATCGAGGACCGCTGGCGCAAGATGCCCACCCCGCAGCACGGGCGGCATCTGTCGAACCATGTGGAGCCGGAGGTGGTGGAGGCGCTGCGCAATGCGGTGGTCGCCGCCTATCCGAAGCTTTCGCACCGCTACTATGCGCTGAAGGCGAAATGGATGGGACTGGACAGGCTGGAGGTCTGGGACCGCAACGCCCCGTTGCCCATCGAAACGCCGAAGCTGGTGGATTGGCCAACAGCGCGGGCGACGGTGACAGAGGCTTACGCGGCTTTCTCGCCCAAAATGGCGGAACTGGCGGAACCCTTCTTTACAAAAGGCTGGATCGATGCGGGTGTGAAGCCGGGCAAGGCACCGGGGGCCTTTGCACATCCGACGGTGACCGAGGTGCACCCCTATGTCATGCTCAACTATCTGGGCAAGCCACGCGACGTGATGACGCTGGCGCATGAACTGGGCCATGGCGTGCATCAGGTGCTGGCGGCGGGACAGGGCGAAATGCTGTCATCGACGCCGCTGACGCTGGCGGAAACCGCAAGCGTGTTCGGGGAAATGCTGACCTTCCGCAAGCTGCTTGACGCAGCGGCAACGCCCACAGAACGCAAGACGCTGCTGGCTGGCAAGGTCGAGGACATGATCAACACCGTCGTTCGCCAGATCGCCTTCTACGATTTCGAATGCAAGCTGCATGAGGCGCGACGCGATGGTGAACTGACCCCTGACGGGATCAATGCGCTGTGGATGAGCGTGCAGGCAGAAAGCCTAGGCCCGGTGTTCAACTTCATGGACGGGTATGAAACTTTCTGGGCCTACATTCCGCATTTCGTGCATTCGCCGTTTTACGTTTATGCCTATGCCTTCGGCGATGGCTTGGTGAACGCGCTTTATGCCGCCTATGCCGAAGGCTTGCCGGGGTTCGAGGAGAAGTATTTCGACATGCTGAAGGCGGGCGGGTCGAAGCACCACAAGGAACTGTTGGCCCCGTTCGGCCTTGATGCAAGCGACCCAAAATTCTGGGACAAGGGCCTGAGCATGATCGCCGGCTTCATCGACGAACTGGAAGCGATGGAATAGCCTTTCGGGTAGCTGTGGTTGTTTCGGGCTTCGGTCGGCGAACGCGGCCGGATGGGGCCACTTCCCCTTTGCCGCCATAATTTTGACCTGCTTGCTGTTTACCTTTGTTAAGAAATCTGGCCCGGAAACGGGCCGGTCGTTGAAGGTGAACGAAACGGATGATTGCGGCGCAGGTTACTGCCCATCTGATCGACATGCCTGCGCCGGAAACGGCGCCGGTCGTGTTTTCTTGCCGTGCCGACAGCCTTGCCTGTGAGACCGCGGACCAAAGCTGATGGCGACGACATTTACCTGGATATACCTGGGCAACTCGACGACGAGCCTCGACCCGACAGAGGGTAACGACGTCGCGGAGAACGCCTCTTCCTTCGTAGGCACAACCTTCGGTTCGTCGACCGACCCGCTTTATTCGCATGTGGCGTCGGTAACGATGCTGGACCGGGGCGGTTCGACGACGGCGCTGGACCAGAACAACTCGACATCGAACGACCAGTTCAGCACCAACATAGGTGCGGGAACGACGACCTACACCTTTGACAGCTCGGTGATCTACGACGTCACCATTACCTATGCAAACGGCACGACGGCAACGGCGACGGCCGTTCTTGCGCAGGATACTGCGGGTAACCTGTTCCTTGCGCCGGATCCGACCTCATCGACCAGTCCTGACACGGCAGCCTATCAGTTCGGCCCGATCGTATCGCTAACCCTCAACGCGATCACTGGTGGTGTGACCAGCTATTCCGGGCTGGCAACAGACCGGATCGTGACCGGTTTCGACGATGGCATCATCGACGGAACCGCAGGCGCTGATCTCATCAATGGCACCTACGTCGAACCCATCGCCAATGGTACCGACCGGGTCGACGGCGGCGATGGCACCAGCGGTTCAGCGACGGCCTGGCAAGACGACAATGTCAGGGCCGGTGCAGGCAATGACACGGTTCTCGCCGGTCTTGGGAACGATACGGTTGACGGCGGCACCGGCGCAGATCGCGTTGACAGCGGTGCTGGCAATGACTCTGTTCTGGGCGGCAGTGACGCCTCTGCCGATACGCTGTTCGGCGGCGCCGGCAATGACACTTTGCGCGGTGAGGGCGGATCGGATTCGCTTTACGGCGGTGCTGGCGATGACAGCATCGACGGGGGTGATGGTCTCGACACGATCTATGGCGGCGGCGGTAACGACTCGGTCGATGGCGGCGCGGGCAACGACCTGATCACCGAAACACTGCCAGCCGAAGCTGCCGGAACCGTAACCAACGGCACGTTCGCCAGCGGCCTGACCGGCTGGACTGTCATCAACCCGACGGCTGGCACGGCACCGGTGGTTTCGGGCGGTGCGCTGCTTATCAACAGCGGGAACGAAACACCGGGCGGTGATGGCGTATCGCAGGCCATTACAACGACACCTGGTTCCGACTACACGCTGACCATCAGTGCCGGAGAAACCGGCACAGGCAACGGCTCGCAAACCGTTCTGGTCGAAGTGTTGGATGCGAGCGGCAATGTCATTGCGTCACTGACGCAAGTTATCGCCAACGGCACAACCCAGACGCTGACATTGAATTATGTCGCGCAGACCTCGACCTCCACGATACGGATCACCAATCCGGCATCAACCGTGGTGAATAACAGCGATCTGCTGATCGACAACGTCGTCAATACGCTGGTTCCGGCGGCGACAGGCGGGAACGATACGCTGGCGGGCGGCGCCGGTGACGACACGATCCTTGGTGGCGCGGGCACCGACAGCCTGCTTGGAGAAGCAGACAACGACAGCATCGATGGCGGAACCGAAGCCGACCACATCGACGGTGGCGACGGCAATGACTCGCTGCTGGGCGGCACCGGAACGTTCAATGACACGATCCTCGGCGGGCTCGGCGCGGACACGATCCGTGGCGATGACGGGGCCGACAGCCTGTCAGGCGGTGACGGCACAGACAGTATCGATGGCGGTCTTGGCAACGACAGCATCGATGGCGGCAACGACGCTGACAGTATCACTGGCGGGACCGGTGCTGACACCATCCTTGGTGGTGCAGGTAACGACACCATCGATGGCGGCACTGAGGCAGACAGCATCGAGGGCGGCGACGGCAATGACTCGCTGCTCGGCGGAACCGGAAATTTCAACGACACAATCCGCGGCGGACTCGGCGATGACACGCTGAGGGGTGATGACGGCGCGGATTCACTGTTCGGCGATGCAGGGCTCGATTCAATCGATGGCGGCCTTGGAAACGACACCGTCGACGGCGGCACCGAGGCAGACAGCGTCGACGGCGGCGATGGCAATGACTCGTTGTTGGGCGGCGCAGGTGCGTTCAGTGACACGATCCTCGGGGGGCTGGGGTCCGACACCATAAGTGGTGACGACGGGGCCGACAGTCTGCTGGGGGGCGATGGCACCGACAGCATCGACGGTGGTCTTGGCAACGACACCATCGATGGCGGGAATGACAACGACACAATCGCAGCCGGTGACGGGAACGACAGTGTCCTGGGCGGCGGCGGGGCAGACTTCATCGATACCGGTGCGGGTGACGATTTCGCCGATGGCGGTGTCGGCAACGACACCATTCTTTTTGGTACCGGCAACGATACGATCTTTGGCGGCGACGGCGACGACACCATCGATGATGTCGTCGGCACGAACTACACGGGCAATAACAGCCTGTCCGGAGGCGCAGGCAACGATATCATCTGGGGCGGCGCAGGTGCCGATACGATTTCCGGCGATGATGGGGCTGATAATCTTTATGGAGAAAACGACGACGACGTCATTACGGGTGGTGCAGGCAACGACATCATACAGGGTTGGCTCGGGGCGGACTTCATCGATGGTGGCGACGATGCGGACAGCCTGACTGGCGACGATGGCAACGATACGATCACCGGCGGCGGCGGCGCCGACACGATCGACGGTGGCGAAGGTCGTGACAGCATCTTGGGCGGAACGGCGGGCGATGTCATTTCTGGTGGGGAAGCCGGTGACGATTTCGACGTGCTGGACCTGTCGGGCATGGGCAACCTGCGGATCTTCTACGACACCAACCCCGAGAACGGCACGATCGAGTTTCGGGACAGTCAGGGCAATGCGACCGGCACGATGGCATTTTCGGGGATCGAAAGTGTCGTCCCCTGCTTTACGCCCGGAACCGGGATACTGACGCCGCAGGGCCCGCGCCCAATAGAAAGCCTGCGGGTCGGCGATACGGTTCTCACGCAAGACAATGGCCCCCAGCCTCTGCGCTGGATCGGTCAGCGACGGCTTTCAGTGGCCGAGATGTTGGCCCGCCCGAACCTGGCACCGGTCCGTGTGCCGAAGGATGCCTTCGGTCCCGGCTGCCCGTCGCGTGACCTTTGGCTCAGCCCGCAGCACCGGCTGCTGCTGTCGGGATGGCGCACGCAGCTTGCGGCCGGATATGACCGCGCCTTTGCCGCCGCCTGCAAGATATTCGGCCAGGCTACAACGCCTGCGACCCGCCCCGTCACCTATCTGCACCTGCTGTTCGATGCGCATGAGGTAGTCATCGCCGACGGGCTGGCCTGCGAAAGCCTTCAACCCAGCAGCCGTGCACTTGACGGTTTTGGCGATGCCAACCGCGAAGAAGTGCTTGCCGTCTTTCCTTCGCTGCGCCTTGCCCCGTCAGAAGGCCCCTTCGAACTGGCAGCCCCGGTCCTGACACGTGCCGAGGCAAGAGTCGCCGCACTGGCGGCGTGACTCTCAGCACGCACTGCCCTGCGAATCGGGGGCAAAAAAGCCAGCAAATGTGGGATCAGGCTACACTTGGTCGGCACCCGCATAGATCATGTCGATCATCCGCTGGTTTCCGCGCGAAAACTCCAGCGGGCAGGCATAGGGTGCGCCGCGCAGGATCGTGTCGTGGAACGCCTGCGCCTGCCGTTCGTAATGATCGACCAGCGGAAAGCGCTCCAGCCGCACCGCGCCACTGTCATCGCGGATTTCAAGAACGTCATCCCCGTAAAGCTTGGCATTGAACGGGGTCATCACCTTGATCCAACCCTTGTCACCGTGGAAATGCATCTGCTGATAGGGATGCATCCGCATCGATACATAGAAATCCATGGTGAAGCCGGGGAATTCGGCCCAGACCCGTGCCGTGCTGTCGATGCCACGATCCCATTCGATCCTGCTGCGGATTTCGGTCGGTTCGGCCCCGGTCACAAACCGGGTGGTGACCGATGGATAAACCCCGATGTCACGCAGGGCACCCCCGTCAAGACTGGCGTCGTTGCGGATATTAGCGGGGTCGTCATTGAAAAATGTGAAACCGCCCTGCACATGCTGCAACCTGCCGATGGCGCCCCGCGCCAGCAATTCGCGCACGCGTTGCCACTGCGGGTGATGGGTAACCATAAAGGCTTCTGCCGCGAACCTGCCGCTGGCATCGCGGGCGGCGATCAACTCATCGACCTCTGCCGCCCTGATGGCAATGGGCTTTTCACACAGCACATGCTTTCCGGCGGCCAGGGCGCGCTTTGTCCATTCGACATGGCCGTTGTTGGGCAGCGGGATATAGACAGCATCGATGCCGGGATCGGCCAGCATCGCGTCATAGTCGTGGAACACCCGCGCGCCATAACGTGCCGCCAGATCCTCGGCCTTGCCGGGGGTGCGGCTGGCGACGGCGGCGACCACGCCCTCTTCAGAATTGTGGATGCCGGGGCAGACCCATTCCCGCGCAATCTTCGCCGCACTCAGGATACCCCACCGAACCTGTGCCATTGCCCGCATCTCCCTGCTTTGTCCAGCCTGACCCTAGGCGGGACAGACCGTCAATTCAATCGGCGGGTCAGGATGGTGCGCCAGAATTCAGCGACGGACCTGTTTGCGAAGGCGCAGAAGCGTCATCATACCCAGCGGCGGCAGGGGCTGCTCACTCTCCACATGAAGCCGCTCATCGCCAAGAACCTGTTCCCTGCGGAAATCGGAATGCCAGCCCAGAAGGCTCGACATCGGCGCCGCCAGCCGCTCAACCGCCGCCAGCGGGCCACGGTCACGGGCGAAATGGTTGACGATCACCACCGATCCGCCGGGGCGCAGCACACGGGCAATTTCCGCCATCACCCGTTCCGGTTCCGGCACGACAGACATGATATGCATCGCAGCGACATGATCGAAACTTTCGTCACGAAATTCCAGCGCGCGGGCATCCATCAACATCAGACCGGCAACGGTTGTGAGCTTTTCCGACCTGACCTTGGCACGGGCCTTGGCCAGCATCTGTTCGCTGGCATCAATCCCCGTAACCGTCATGCCCCGGCGATAGAACGGCAGCGCCAGCCCGGTGCCTACACCCACTTCCAGAACAGTGCCACCCAATGCGTTCAGCAGGCCAACCGCATGGCGCCGCCCGACATTGGTCACGGCACCGAAGGTCCGGTCATAAACCGGGGCCCAGCGCGCATAAGACCGTTCGACCGCCTCAAGTTCCATCCTGCTCTCCTTCCATGCGGGTCTTGCGTCCGCTTTTCAGCCAAAAGGCGATTACGACAGTGATATATGCAAGGTCCAGCAGAATAAGCATGGCCCAGGGATAGGTCAGCGCCACAGCCAGCAGCCCGACAAAGCCCACAAGCACGTAGCGGGCATATTCGGGGCGTATGCGCAGTGCCTTGAATGCGGGCGTGGGCATGCGGGAAATCATCAGCGCGCCGATCAGCACCATATAAACCGACGATGCCGCCCCCGGCAGGCGTGGCCATTCCGGCGCAAAAAGCGCGACAAAGACGGGCAGGAAAAGCAGCATGGCACCCGCAGGCGACGGCACGCCCACGAAATCGCGCTTGGGATTGTCCGGGCTGATGTTGCGGCTGCCAATGTTGAAACGTGCCAGTCGCATCAGGCAGCAGACGGCATAAATCAGCGCGGCTGTCCAGCCAAGCGGCGCCTGCATTCCTTTTGCAAAGTAATAGGTGATCATGGCGGGTGCGACGCCGAAGTTCACGAAATCGCACAGGGAATCGAGTTCCGCGCCAAGAGGGGATTCACTTTTCAGACGGCGCGCAATCCGGCCATCCAGCCCGTCCAGCACGGCGGCAACCACGATCAGGCCGACCGAAAGGCGAAAGTTCCCCTGAACCGCAAAACGGATCGCCGTCATCCCCGCGCAAAGGGCTGCCACGGTCATCAGATTGGGCAACATGCGGATCAGCGGCATGTCGCCCGATCTGGTCGCCGCCTGATCTTCGTCGCCCCGCACGGGGCTACTCGGCAACGGCGGCACGGGGTGCTGTGCCCGGTGCCAGACCCATATCCGCGATCACGGTTTCGCCTGCGATCATTGTCTGGCCGATTGCCACCAGCGGCACCACACCGTCGGGCAGATAGACATCCAGCCGCGACCCAAACCGGATCAGGCCGAACCGCTCACCCGCGCGCAGCGACTGGCCGGTCAGAACGAAACTGACGATCCGCCGCGCCACCAGCCCCGCGATCTGCACCACGACCAGTTTGCGCCCGTCGGCCATCTCGATCGCCATGCTGTTGCGCTCGTTATGCTCGCTGGCCTTGTCGAGCGAGGCATTCAGGAACTTTCCCGGCCGGTAGGCGGTGGCAAACACCCGACCCGCGACAGGCGCACGGTTCACATGGCAGTTGAACACCGACATGAACACGCTGACGCGGGTCAGCGGCGCGTCGCCCACACCCAGTTCCTCGGGCGGGATGGCAGGCTCGATCAGCGACACCACACCATCGGCGGGGGACAGGATCAGACGTTCACCCTGTGGCACCGACCGCTTGGGATTGCGAAAGAAATAATAGCACCAGAAGGTCAGACCCACACCGATCCAGCCGAGCGGCGACCAGATCAGGAACAGCAGCAGCGTCACCACCGCAAAGATGGCGACGAATTTGATGCCCTCGGGGTGCATCGGCTTGAACACCGTGCCGAGCATGGTCATCTTTGGGTCCCCTTGCCTCGTCTCGTCCGGTCGGTGTTTCCACATCCGGCTTGTCGCTATTGCCTAACCGCTGACATGGGCAGGTTCAACCGCAAAGCTGGCCATGCAATCGCGACCGCCTGCCCTGCGGCCAAGGGCATTGGCGAATGGAAGCCAAACTATTGGTTGAATTGCCAGCTTGGGGCAAGGGTGCGACGATTCCGCAAACACCTCTTTCAAAGGAGTCCCTTGCCATGAGAACCCGTGCTGCAGTTGCGGTTGCTGCTGGTCGTCCGCTGGAGGTTATGGAGGTGGAGCTTGAGGGACCGAAGGCTGGCGAGGTTCTGGTGGAGGTGAAGGCGACGGGGATTTGTCATACGGATGAATTCACGCTGTCTGGCGCGGATCCCGAGGGGTTGTTTCCGGCGATCCTGGGGCATGAGGGTGCGGGGGTTGTTGTGGATGTGGGCCCCGGCGTGACCAGCCTGAAGAAGGGCGATCATGTGATCCCGCTGTACACGCCGGAATGCCGGGCCTGCCCCTCGTGTCTCAGCCGCAAGACCAATCTCTGCACCTCGATCCGGGCGACGCAGGGCAAGGGGGTGATGCCGGACGGCACCTCGCGGTTCTCGATGCTGGATGGCACGCCGATCCTGCATTACATGGGCTGCTCGACCTTTTCGAACCATACCGTGCTGCCGGAAATCGCGCTGGCGAAGGTGCGCGAGGACGCGCCGTTCGACAAGATCTGCT
>JBOFCO010000007.1:0-12739 GCA_051646105.1 Paracoccaceae bacterium | reverse complement strand
AACCGCGTTCTGGGCTGTCTGGTGACCAATGGCCGGGCCGGACGTGCGCCGCGTCGCTTTGCCATCACAGATTGCCGCGTCACCCCCCTGCCTGCCCCAACCCCGCGGGCAGGACGCGATGACAGAACTCTGGCATTGGCCGAGACAACCGCCGAATATCAGGCCGAACCATCGTCGCGCCCCCTGCCCCAGCGTGGACATCTGCGACTGGTCAAGACCGACGAATGAAAAGGCCGCCCGAAAAGGGCGGCCTGACATTTTCCGTGGCTTTCAAGTTCAGGCAATCGCCTGACGGCGGGTGTCACGACGGTTCGACAATTCTTCCGAAACAAGGAACGCCAGTTCCAGCGACTGGCTGGCGTTCAGGCGGGGATCGCAGGCGGTGTGGTAACGGTCCGACAGATCCTCGTCCGTAACAGCGCGCAACCCGCCGGTGCATTCGGTCACGTCCTTGCCCGTCATCTCGAAATGCACGCCGCCGGGAACCGTGCCCTCTGCCTTGTGGATGGCAAAGAATTCCCGCACCTCGCGCAGCACCGATTCAAACGGGCGGGTCTTGTAGCCCGACGCGGCCTTGATCGTGTTCCCGTGCATCGGATCGCAGGTCCAGACGACATTTGCGCCTTCGTCCTGTACCGCCTTGATCAGGCGCGGCAGGTTGTCACCCACCTTGCCCGCCCCGAAGCGCGCAATCAGCGTCAGCCGTCCCGCTTCATTGTCGGGGTTCAGTTTGGCCAGCAGCACCTTCAGATCGTCGGACGTCAGTGACGGCCCGCATTTCAGCCCGATCGGGTTCTGTACGCCGCGGCAGAATTCGACATGTGCGCCATCGGGCTGGCGGGTACGATCCCCGATCCAGATCATGTGGCCCGATCCGGCCACCGGCAGGCCGGTCGTGCTGTCGATGCGGGCAAGCGCTTCTTCATACTCCAGCAGCAGCGCTTCGTGGCTGGTGTAGAAATCGACCGTGCCAAGTTCATGCGCGGTGTCTGAAGACACACCCGCAGCCGCCATGAAATCCATCGCATCCTGGATACGTCCGGCAATCTCGCGATAGCGCTGCGCCTCATCCTCCTCGGTAAAGCCGGAAATCCAGCTTTGAACGCGATGAATATCGGCATAGCCCCCGGTTGAAAACGCGCGCAGCAGGTTCAGGCTGGCCGCCGCCTGCGTATAGGCCTGCAACATCCGTGACGGATCGGGCACGCGGGCATCGGCAGTAAAGTCGAAGCCATTGATGATGTCGCCCCGATAGCTGGGCAGCTCGACGCCGCCGACCACTTCCGTTCCGGCAGAGCGCGGCTTGGCGAATTGACCCGCCATGCGGCCGACCTTGATCACCGGCACTTTCGCGCCCCAGGTCAGCACCACGGCCATCTGCAACATCACCTTGAACGTTTCGCGGATGTTGTCGGCGGAAAATTCGGCGAAGCTCTCGGCGCAATCGCCGCCCTGCAACAGGAAGGCGTCACCTGCCGCAGCCTGCCCAAGCGCCTTTTTCAGTTTGCGCGCCTCGCCCGCAAAGACCAGCGGCGGATATTTGGCAAGCTGAGCCTCGACGGCAGACAGGGTGGCCTGATCCGGATAATCCGGCATCTGCACCCGCGGCTTCTTGCGCCAGTCGGATTTCTGCCAGTTGGTCATCACATGCTCCAGCGGTTGGTCAATGGGGTCGAGGCGTCGCTTATACAGGCACCGTGCCGCGCTTGCAAATCACCGGATAGCGCTATCGGCGACATGGACATAAGCCAAGATGGATGAGCAGGCTTGAATGACACCTGTAAAACTGGTTGATACTCTGGAAACGACATCAAAGGTCGCAAATGCCCGAGTCTCCGCACAAGAATGGTGTTGCTGCTGTGGTCCGTCCGCGCCGGTTCGTGTTTCTGCTGCTGGACAGATTCACCATGCTGTCTTTCGCCGGGGCGATAGAGCCGCTGCGCATCGCCAACCGAGTGTCCGGCAAGACGCTTTACGAATGGCGACTCGCCGGTGAGGGTGGCGAAACGGTCAGTTGTTCAAACGGGGCCGCGTTCCGCCTGGATATGGGACTGGATGAGGTCGGGCGTGATGACACGGTTCTGGTCTGCGGCGGCGTCGATGTGCAGGGCGCTACCACGCGGGGCATATTGAACTGGCTTCGGCGCGAGGCGCGGCGCGGCATTTCGTTGGGCGGGCTTTGCACGGGATCGCATGCGCTGGCGCGCGCAGGATTGCTTGACGGAAAGAAGGCCACGATCCACTGGGAAAATCAGGACAGCTTTCTGGAGGATTTTCCGGAAGTGAACCTTTCCAAATCGGTGTTTGTCGTCGATGGCAACCGCCTGTCGACGGCCGGGGGCACGGCGTCAATCGACCTGATGCTGAAACTGATCGCGCAGGATCACGGCGAGGAACTGGCCAACACCGTTGCCGACCAGATCATCTATTCCTCGATCCGCACCGATCAGGACACACAGCGGCTGTCGATCCCGACACGAATCGGCGTGCGCCACCCGAAGCTGAGCCAGGTCATCCAGATGATGGAAGCCGCGATCGAGGAACCGATCAGCCCGTCCGAACTTGCGGGCGATGTCGGCATGTCGACGCGGCAACTTGAACGCCTGTTCCGCCGGTATCTGAACCGCAGCCCCAAGCGCTATTACATGGAACTGCGCCTGCAAAAGGCCCGCAATCTGCTGATGCAGACGGAAATGAGTGTCATCAACGTGGCGCTGGCCTGCGGTTTTGCCAGCCCGTCGCATTTTTCAAAATGTTACCGGGCACATTATTCCACGACGCCTTACCGCGAGCGCGGCACCCAAGGGGCGCGGCTGTCGATCTGACCCTTACTGTGCGGGCGTGATGCGGAACACCGCCCCCCGTTCGACCGACAGGAACCAGATGCTGCCATCCGGGGCCTCGCGCACATCGCGGATGCGGCCGGTCTCGGGGCTGCGCAGCCGTTCCTCTGCCCAGCCGCCGGGCCCGCTGCCATCGGGATCAAGGCGCGAGAGATAGCCGAATTTCAGACTGCCAAGGAAATGATCACCTTGCCAGTCTGGCCAAAGCTTGCCGGAATAGATGATGTGCCCCGAAGGTGCGATCGACGGATCCCAATAATGCGCGGGCTGTTCCATGCCGGGTGCTTCTGTCCCCGTGCCAATCGTCGAACCGTCATAGTCGGTGCCATAGGTGATGACCGGCCAGCCATAATTGGCCCCCGCCACGACGCGATTCACCTCATCCCCGCCGCGTGCGCCGTGTTCGCTGACCCAAAGCTGGCCGTTTGCATCCAATGTGGCGCCCTGCGGATTGCGGTGGCCCAGCGACCAGATTTCCGGGCGCACGTCTGCCTGTCCGATGAAAGGGTTGTCCTGCGGCAGGTTGCCGTCAGGCAGCAGCCGGATCACCTTGCCGTTCAGCGCCGCGGGATTCTGCGATTGCGGCGCGTCGCCCCGTTCGCCGATGGTCAGGAAAATATGCCCGTCCGGCGCTTCGACGATGCGCCCGCCGAAATGCCGCCCCCCACCCGTGCCCTCGGGCATCACCCAGAGCAGTTTCAGGTCGTCAAGTTGCGTGCCGTCCTGCGACAGCGTCGCGCTGGCAAGCGCCGTACCCGAGCCCGCGCGCCCCTGCGGTGCTGCATAGCTGATGTAGAGACGGCGCGATGTGGTGAAATCCCGCCCCGCCACCACATCGAACAGCCCGCCCTGTCCTTCAACATGGATCTCCGGCAGGCCGGTTACAGCCTGGCCGTCCCCCCCGCCCTGCGAAAAAAGCGTCAGGCGACCGTCCCGTTCCGTGACCAGAAAGCGACCGTCAGGAAGGAAGGTCAGGCTCCACGGTTCTGCGAGGCCGTCGGTGATCCGTTCGATCCGGACATCACCGGCACTGGTTTCCAATGCTCCGACACCGCCAGCCGGGACCAGCCCGATAAAGAAGGTCACGAGGAAAAGGGATTGCGAAAAGGGTCGAAAAATCACGCCGGACATCGATGCCCTCCTCTACTGCGTTCAGCCATTGACTTAGCAAGGGATGACGCAACGGCAAGGGACCGGTCGGCATTTTGCGCGCCCCTCTCCCCCGCGCCACGCTTTACTTTTTTCTTAAAGCCGCTTTAGGTGCGACGAAAGAACAACTGCAACATGGGAGACTGGAATGAAAAAGCTGCTTCTGGCAAGCGCCTCTGTCGCGCTTCTGGCGGGCGCCGCAACTGCCGAAGAAGTGAAACTGGGGGTGATCTTCGGTTTTACCGGCCCGCTGGAATCGATCACGCCGCATATGGCGGGCGGCGCGGAACTTGCGATCAAGGAAGTGTCCGACAGCGGTGTTTTCCTTGACGGGTCGACCGTCAGCGCCGTTCGTGGCGACAGCACCTGTGTTGACGCCGCCGCTGCACAGGCAGCCGCAGAGCGTCTTGTGACCACGGACAAGGTCAACGCGGTTGTCGGCGCGGATTGCTCGGGTGTCACCGGCGCGATCCTGACCAACGTCGCCATGCCGAACGGCATCGTGATGATTTCGCCGTCGGCCACCTCGCCCGGTCTGACCGCAACTGAAGACGGCGGGCTGTTCTTCCGCACCGCGCCGTCGGATGCCCGGCAGAGCGAGGTTCTGGCCCAGGTGCTGAAGGATCGCGGCATCACCGAAGTTGCCGTGACCTACACCAACAACGACTACGGCAAGGGTCTGTCTGACAGCTTCAAGGCCGCGTTCGAGGCTTCTGGTGGCAAGATCACCACCGTTGCCGCGCATGAAGACGGCAAGGCCGACTATTCGGCAGAAGTCGGCGCGCTCGCCTCGGCCGGCGGTCAGGCGCTGGTTGTTGCGGGTTACGTCGATCAGGGCGGCGCCGGCATGATCCAGGGATCGCTGGACTCGGGCGCCTTCTCGACCTTCATTCTGCCCGACGGTATGTATGGCACGGTTCTGGAAGAAAAGTTCGGCGCTTCGCTGAACGGGTCCTTCGGTACCGTTCCGGGTTCCGACAGCCCCGGTGGCGCGACCTTCGTCGAAATGGGCAAGGCAGCGGGCTTTGACCCGACATCCTCCTATGCGCCGGAAAGCTATGATGCCGCCGCGCTGATCCTGCTGTCGATGCAGGCCGCCGGTTCATCCAAATCCGCCGACTTTGCGGGCAAGGTGATGGATATCGCCAATGCACCGGGCGAACAGATTTTCCCCGGCGAACTGAAAAAGGCGCTTGAGCTGATCAAGGCTGGCACCGACATCGATTATGTTGGCGCGTCTGCCGTCGAACTGGTCGGTCCCGGCGAAGCTGCGGGCAGCTACCGCGAATACGAGTTCAAGGATGGCAAGATCGCAACGGTCGGCTATCGCTGAAAACCATACAGGTTTCGGGGGGCATCCGCCCCCCGATTCCATTCAAGAACAGGCAGATCGGGGCAAACCCGGCGGGGCCTGACGGGAAGGGGTACATGATCGTCGTCGAGGACCTGCACAAGCAGTTCGGCGGGCTTCTGGCCGTCAACGGAGCCAGTCTGAAGATCGCCAAGGGGTCGATCACCGGGCTTATCGGCCCGAACGGGGCGGGAAAATCCACGCTTTTCAATGTGATAGCGGGGGTTTATAAGCCGACTTCCGGTCGTGTCACCATGGCGGGTGAGGATATTACCGGCCTGCCGCCGCATGAACTGTTCCACAAGGGCCTGCTGCGAACCTTTCAGGTGGCGCATGAATTTTCATCCATGACCGTGCGAGAAAACCTGATGATGGTCCCCGCCGGGCAATCCGGTGAAACGCTGTGGAACGCATGGTTCGCGCGCAGCCGCGTGGCACAGGAAGAAAGCGCATTGGCAGCCAAGGCCGACGATGTTCTGGATTTCCTGACCATCACCCATCTGGCTGATGAGAAGGCCGGGAACCTGTCCGGCGGGCAGAAAAAGCTGCTGGAACTGGGCCGCACCATGATGGTCGATGCAAAGATCGTCTTTCTGGACGAGGTCGGCGCGGGCGTGAACCGCACCCTGCTGAACACGATCGGTGACGCCATCGTGCGGCTGAACAAGGAACGCGGCTATACCTTCTGCGTGATCGAACACGACATGGATTTCATCGGTCGGCTGTGTAACCCGGTCATCGTCATGGCCGAAGGCAAGGTGCTGGCCGAGGGCCGCCCGGACGAGATCATGAAGAACGAGGCGGTGATCGAGGCCTATCTGGGCCGGGGTCTGAAGAACAAGGTGAAGGAGGGGGTGGTGTGAGCGAACCCTTCCTGATCGGCGATGCGATGACCGGCGGCTATGGTGCCGCCGACATCCTGCATGACTGCACGCTGGCGGTCGAAAAGGGCCAGATCGCGGTGATCGTCGGCCCGAACGGCGCGGGCAAGTCCACCGCGATGAAGGCGGTGTTCGGGATGCTGCGCCTGCGCGGCGGCCATGTCAGGCTGGATGGCGAGGACATCACCGCGTTGACCCCGCAGGCCCGCGTGGCGAAGGGCATGGGCTTCGTGCCGCAGGTGAACAACGTCTTCCCCTCGATGACCGTCGAGGAAAATCTGGAAATGGGGGCCTTCCTGCGCCGCGATGATATCCGCACGACAATGGAACAGGTCTATCACCTGTTCCCGATCCTGCGCGACAAGCGCCGCCAACCGGCGGGGGAACTTTCGGGGGGCCAACGCCAGCAGGTCGCCGTGGGCCGCGCCCTGATGACCCAGCCCAAGGTGCTGATGCTGGATGAACCCACCGCAGGCGTTTCCCCCATCGTGATGGACGAGCTGTTCGACCGCATCATCGAGGTGGCCCGCACCGGGATTTCCATCCTGATGGTCGAACAGAACGCCCGGCAGGCGCTGATGATTGCCGACCGCGGCTATGTTCTGGTGCAGGGCGCAAACCGTTTCACCGGCACCGGGGATGAGCTTCTGGCCGACCCCGACGTGCGCCGGACGTTCTTGGGGGGGTGAGGATTTGAAACGTGCCGTTTTAACTGCGCTTCTGCTCGCCCCCGCCCCGGCGATGGCCGACTATGACAACCTGATCTGTGCGATGACGCTGAAAGCTTGCGACTATATTCGCGCCGAGGATGGCACCTGCCCGGAGCGTGCCAGGGGCACCGCCCAGATTTATGCCGAGGGCGAAAACTGGTATCTGAAAACCGACGGTATCGCGCCGGGGGGCGGCGAACGTCTTCTGGAACTGAAAAACCACATGACCGAACCGCTTCGGGTCTATGTGATTTATGCCGATCAAGACCTCGATGGTGCCTTCAGCCACACGGCAGAGGGGGCGGCGGAACTGACCGTGTTCGCGCTTCAGGACAATTCGGTTTCCGAAGATTACTGGACTGGCACCTGCCAGCCGCCGGGATAGGGCAGTACCAATGGACCTTCTCAACGCCCTCGTCGCGCTCCTGAATTTCGTGGTCATTCCGGCCGCCGCCTATGGCTCCCAGCTTGCCCTTGGGGCCTTGGGCGTTACCCTGATCTACGGCGTGCTGCGGTTTTCCAACTTCGCGCATGGCGATACGATGGCCTTTGGCACTGGCATCACCATTCTGGTGACATGGGCCTTGCAGGCGGCCGGCATCAGCTTCGGGCCGCTGCCGACCGCGCTGCTGGCCCTGCCTGTCGGCATCGCCGCCACCGCCTTGCTGGTGCTGGGCACGGATCGTGTCGTCTATCGCTTCTATCGCCGCCAGCGGGCCGCCCCCGTGATCCTCGTGATCGTTTCGGTGGGAGTCATGTTCATCATGAACGGCCTGACCCGATTCATGATCGGGGTCGAGGAAATCCGGTTCGAGGATGGCACCCGTTTCATCATCGATCCCAAAGGGTTCAAGGAGGCCACCGGTTTGGCCGAAGGGCTGGCGCTGCGCACGACGCAAGCGTTGTCTGTTCTGGCCGCCATGCTGGTGGTGGTGGCGCTTTATTGGTTCCTGAACCGCACCCGCACCGGCAAGTCGATGCGGGCCTATTCGGATAACGAAGACCTTGCCCTGCTGTCCGGCATCAACCCCGACCGGGTGGTGGCGGTGGTCTGGATCATCGCCGCTGCCTTGGCCACACTGGCCGGAGTGCTTTATGGGCTCGACAAGAACTTCAAGGCCTTCACCTACTTCCAGATCCTGCTGCCCATCTTTGCCTCTGCCATCGTCGGCGGGCTTGGCAATCCTTTGGGCGCCGTTGCAGGCGGTTTCCTGATCGCGTTTTCCGAGGTCGGTGTGACCTATGCCTGGCGCAAGGTGGCGGGCTATGTCCTGCCAGAAAGCTGGATGCCCGAAGGGCTGATGCAGCTTTTGTCCACCGATTACAAATTCGCGGTCAGCTTCGCCATCCTTGTGGCGGTGCTGCTGTTCCGCCCCACCGGCCTGTTCAAGGGAAAATCGGTATGACCGCGACCCAACGCAATCTTGCGCTGTTCGGTGTTCTGGCACTGCTGTTCTTGCTTGAGGGGCTGCTGGGAAGCTGGAACACCATGCTGGGCATCCTGAATGTCGGGATCATTTCCGCCGTTCTGGCACTGGGGGTGAATATCCAGTGGGGCTATGCCGGGATTTTCAACGTCGGCATCATGGGTTTTGTCGCCCTGGGCGCATTGGCGACCGTTCTGGTTTCCACGCCTCCCGTCCCCGCGGCCTGGGCTGCCGGTGGCCCGCGCATCCTTGCCGCGCTGGTGCTTGGCCTGCTGACCATAGCGGCCACCATTCAGGTGATGAAACGCCTGCCCGCCGGCCGCCTGCGCCCCCTGCTGGTGCTGGCCGTGCTGATCGGCGGCTTCGTGGCGTTCCGCGCGCTGCTTGACCCCGCCGTGACAGCGGTGGAGGCGGTCAATCCCGCGCTGGAGGGCAATCTTGGCGGCCTCGGCCTGCCCTCACTGATCGCCTGGCCGGTGGGTGCGGCTCTGGCGGCTGCTGCTGCCTGGGCCATCGGCAAGACCGCCCTTGGCCTGCGGTCCGACTATCTGGCCATCGCCACGCTGGGCATCGCCGAGATCATTCTGGCGGTGATGAAGAACGAAGACTGGCTCGCCCGTGGCGTGAAGAATGTCATCGGCATCCCCCGCCCATGGCCCGTCCCGCGCGAGGTTGATCTTCAGGCCAGCCCCGGCTTTGTCGAAACGGTCACTGGTCTTGGGGCCGACCCGGTTACGGCGTCGACCATCGTGGTCAAGCTGCTTTATGCCATGCTGTTCGTGGCCGTCCTGCTGGGGCTGATCTGGCTTTCGGAAAAGGCGCTGAATTCACCGTGGGGCCGGATGATGCGCGCGATCCGCGATAATGAAATCGCGGCAGGTGCGATGGGCAAGGATGTGACCCGCCGCCACCTGCAAATCTTCATCATCGGCTCGGCCATCTGCGGGCTGGCGGGGGCGATGCTCGCCACGCTTGACGGGCAGCTGACGCCGGGCAGCTACAGCCCCCTGCGCTACACCTTCCTGTTCTGGGTGATGGTGATCGTGGGTGGATCGGGCAACAACTGGGGTGCGGTGCTGGGCGGCATGCTGATCTGGTATCTGTGGGTCAAGGTCGAATCCTGGGGGCCGGGGCTGATGTCATACATCACTGCCGCTCTTCCCGAGGGGGCGCTGCGTGACAGCCTTACCGAAAATGCCGTCCACATGCGGCTGATGGTGCTGGGTCTGGTCATGCTGCTGGTGCTGCGCTTCGCGCCAAGGGGTCTGATCCCCGAACGATAGGCGGTGGCCTGCCTCTCTCAGTCTGGCGGAAATATCCCGGGGGCCATTAGCCTAGGAGTTTGGGGGCTGGCCCCCGCCTCACCCACCCGAAACGACATTTCCTGTCGCGCTTCGACATGCTGGAATACCGTGTGTCGCCTTGACTGAATTCAGTGACGGTGGAGGCAGTGATGAAATCCCATGTGCAGGTTCTGGTCATCGGCGGCGGGGTGGTCGGCTGTTCTGTCCTGTATCATCTGACCAAATTCGGCTGGTCGGATGTTATGCTGATCGAGCGGTCGGAACTGACCTCTGGTTCCACATGGCACGCGGCGGGGGGCTTCCATACCCTGAACGGCGATACCAACATGGCAGCGCTGCAAGGCTACACCATCCGGCTGTACAAGGAGCTGGAGGCGATCACCGGCCTTTCCTGCGGGCTGCACCATGTCGGCGGCATCACCCTTGCCGATAATCCGGCCCGGTTCGAGATGCTGAAGGCCGAACGCGCCAAGCACCGCTATATGGGGCTGGAAACCGAAATCCTTGGACCGGAAGAAATAAGCAAACTGACCGATGGCATGGTCAACCTCGACGGCATCATCGGCGCGCTTTACGATCCGCTTGACGGTCATCTCGACCCGTCCGGCACCACCCATGCCTATGCCAAGGCGGCACGGATGGGCGGGGCAGAGATCGTGCTGCACAACCGCGTGCTGGAAACCCGGCCCCATGCCGAGGGTTGGGAGGTAGTGACGGAACAGGGCACCATCATCGCCGGGCATGTGGTGAATGCGGGCGGGCTTTGGGCGCGGGAAGTGGCGGCGATGGCGGGCGTCTACCTGCCGCTTCTGCCGATGGCGCATCAGTATCTGGTTACCGATGACATCCCGGAAATCATGAACTTCCTGAAATCGGGTCGAGAGTTTCCGCATGTGATGGACCCCGGCGGTGAAAGCTATCTGCGGCAGGAAGGCCGTGGGTTGTGCATCGGCTTTTACGAAAAGCCGTGCGAGGGCTGGTCGATCGACGGCACGCCCTGGGACTTCGGGCATGAGCTGTTGCCCGACAATCTGGACAAGATCGAGGAGTCTGTCGCCTTTGCCTATCGCCGCTTCCCGGTTCTGGAACGCGCCGGGGTCAAGCGGGTGATCCACGGCCCCTTCACCTTTGCCCCCGATGGCAATCCGCTGATCGGGCCGGTGCCCGGGCTGCGCAACTACTGGTCGGCTTGCGCGGTGATGGCAGGGTTCAGTCAGGGCGGTGGCATGGGCAAAAGCCTTGCAGAATGGATGACCCACGGCGAAACCGAATGCGATCCGCGTGGCTTCGACGTGGCGCGGTTCGGCACATGGACCACACCGGGCTATACCGTTCCCAAGGTGATCGAGAACTATCAGATGCGCTTCTCGGTCAGCTACCCCAACGAGGAACGCCCTGCCGCGCGGCCCTTCCGCACCACCCCGATGTACGACACGTTCCGCGACATACGCGCTGTTTTCGGCCAGCAATACGGGTTGGAGGTGGTGAACTACCACGCCCTGCCAGGGGAACCGCTGTATGAAACCCCAAGCTTCAAACGGTCGAATGCCTGGGACGCTGTGGCGCAGGAATGTCGCGCGGTGAGAGAGGGCGTCGGCATCAACGAAATCCAGAATTTCGGCAAGTTCCGGGTGACGGGCACCGGGGCGCGGGCGTGGCTTGACCGGATCATGGCGGGGCGCATCCCCGAACAGGGCAAGCTGGCGCTGACGCCTATGCTGTCGCACAAGGGTCGGATCATCGGCGATTTCACGGTGACCTGCCTGTCGGAAACCGAATTCCAGATCACCGGCAGCTATGGCGCACAGGATTTCCACCTGCGCTGGTTCCGGGCAAATTCCGATGCGGGTGTCACTGTCGAAAATGTCAGCGACCGGCTGACCGGTTTCCAGATCGCTGGACCAAAGGCGCGGGAATTGTTGTCCCGTGTCACCCGCGCCGATGTATCCAACGCCGCGCTGCCTTTTATGGCGGCGCGAAAGATGACCGTTGGCATGGTCGACTGTCTGGTGCAGCGCGTCAGCTATACCGGCGATCTCGGCTATGAAATCTACTGCGATTTCATGAAGCAGCGCAGTCTGTGGCAGACGCTGTGGAACGCCGGGCAGGACATGGGCCTGCGCCCCTTCGGGATGCGCGCGATGATGTCCCTGCGGCTGGAGAAATTCTTCGGGTCATGGGGACGAGAGTTTTCACCGGATTATACCCCCGCCGAAACCGGACTGGATCGTTTCATCGCCTGGAAGAAACCGGTGGACTGGATCGGGAAAGATGCCGCGCTTGCCGCGCGCAGCGCCGGACCGAAGCGCCGCCTGCATGCCTTCGTGGTTGATGCGGGCGGTGCCGATGTTGTGGCCTATGAACCGATCTGGCACGGCGGCGATGTGGTTGGATTCTGCACCTCAGGAGGGTATGCCCATGCTTCTGGTCGGTCGGTTGCGATGGGCTTCCTGCCCGCACATCTGGGTGGCGACGGGCTTGCGGTTGACATCGAGATACTTGGCGAAATGCGCCCGGCCCGTCTGGTGACAGCTCCGCTGTTTGATGCCGACGGCGCCCGGATGCGGGGATGACCGGGCTTGCTGTCCTGATACCGGCCGCCGGTGCCTCGGCTCGCATGCTGGGGCGCGACAAGCTGACGGAAACCATTGACGGGCAGCCGTTGCTGGCGCGCACAGCCCGCCGCGCGCTTTCGACCGGCGCTGCCGTGATCGTGACACTACCGCCGGACGATGGTTTGCGCAGCGCCGCGCTGGCAGGGCTGGATGTGACGATGGTGACGGTTCCCGATGCGACAGAAGGTGTCTCTGCATCCTTTCGGGCAGGTATCAGTGCCCTGCCCCACGATTGTGTTGGCGTGCTGATCCTGCTGGCCGACATGCCCGATCTGGAAGCCGCCGATCTGGCCGCAATGCTGGCCGACTGGCGCGAGAATGAAATCCTGCGGGCAACGACCGCTGACGGACAGCCTGGCCATCCGGTGATCTTTCCGCGTGCATGCTTCAGGGACCTGTCGGCGTTGAGCGGGGACGACGGTGCACGCAGCGTGATTGCCGCGCACCGGCAGCGGCTGC
>JBOFCO010000075.1:0-11085 GCA_051646105.1 Paracoccaceae bacterium | reverse complement strand
GATCGAGCGTTTTGTCCGGGTCGGCAAGGCGGTGTTCTGCGAAAAGCCCGTCGACCTGTCGCTGGCGCGCGTGGCGGACTGTCTGAAGGTCGTGAAAAAGGCTGGTGGCAAGCTGATGGTCGGCTTCAACCGCCGCTTCGATCCTGACTTCATGGGGGTCAAGGCGGCCATCGATGCGGGCCGTATCGGCAAGGTCGAAATGGTGACGATCACCAGCCGCGATCCCGGCGCGCCGCCGCATGACTACATCACCCGTTCGGGCGGTATTTTTCGCGACATGACCATCCACGATTTCGACATGGCCCGCTGGCTGCTGGGCGAAGAGGTCGAAACCGTGCAGGCGGCGGCATCGGTGCTGACCGATCCGAAGATCGGCAAGCTGGGCGATTTCGACAGTGTGAACGTGATCCTGCGCACCGCCAGCGGGCGGCAGGCGATCATCACCAACACCCGCCGCGCCACCTATGGCTATGACCAGCGGATCGAGGTTCTGGGGTCCGAAGGCATGGCGGCCGCCGAAAACCACGGCGAGAACCGTGTGACCATCGCCGACAAGACCGGTTTCCATTCCGCTCCTCTGCTGAATTTCTTCATGACCCGCTACATTGCGGCTTATGCCAATGAAATCGCGGCCTTTGTGACTGCCATTCAGGGTGGAACCGAAACACCCACGACAGGCCATGACGGGCTGATGGCGCTTGCGCTGGCCGAGGCCGCGCTCAAATCGGTGGCCGAAGGGCGCAGCGTGCAGGTGTCAGAGGTTCTCTGATACCGGATCGGACAAACAGGGCAGGGGGGCGGCGTTGGCCGCCCCTTTTCTTTCACCCCTTAACCTTTCCGCGAGGATGTGAAACGACGCATTCGCCGCGGTTGACGCAACGGCACCGCGCGGCCAGTCTGGGCGGCAGCAGATGAAAGGATCACGAATGCGCAACCTTCCCGCCGTATCGGTCATTACGCTTGTCGCGGCGGTCAGCCCTTCGGTTCTTTTGGCAGAAATCACCGCCGAAAGCTTCTGGACGCATTGGGAAAAGCAGATCACGGCAGAGGATACGGGCGTGACCGTCGGCAAGGTAGATCGCGAGGGAAGCGCGGTCGTGTTGCGCGATGTCCTGATTCAGGGGGCACAGCCAACAGCGCCGGATATCGGCCCGATCCCCGAAATACGGCTGTCCGATGTGAACGGCGGGGTTGAAATCACCATTTCCCCAGAAGCGGCGTTCCAGATTTCCGCACCGCAGGAGGTTGTCGTGGATGGCGTAAACCACGAACAGCTTCGCGAAGTAACAGGCCGCATTCTGTTACCGGGTGCAAAGATTCGCCTGGAAGGGGAAGCCCCCGATTTCCTGACGGTGGTGAATGTCGATGCCCCGGATGTGCAGGTGATCCTCGACAGCGAGACGCTGGCAGGCAAGCCGGTCGATTCCGCCATGACGATCAAACTGGCCGGCGTAAAGGCCGACTACACTTATGGGCCGCAGGGCGCAGATCATAGCCTTGACCTGGCAGCCCGTGCGACCGCGATCACCGTCAAGGGCCGCAAGGCCGACCCGGCCATTTTTCAGGGCGAATTCACCATCGATACAGCCATCGATTCGCCTGTGCTGAACTTCGCCATGGCGATGCCGAAGGATTTCCTGTTCGATGAAACTGTGTGGAACAGCGACGCTTTTCCGCCCGATACCACGCTGAAGTCCGGGCTGGCGACGGGCGCAATGACGCTGAACATGGATATTCCGGGCAAGGTGGCCATCGATCAGAACACGGTTGGCGCGGGCGAAATGGTTCTGTCGCTGGCCGCACAGTCGGCAAGACTGTCAGGTGCCATCACGGATACGGATGTTGCGCTGCTGGCGGATATGCAATCGGCGGGCATGGCCCTGAGCGGCCCCGGCATACCGATCCCGGTAGAGGGGCAGTTTGCCGGGTTCCTGACCGATATCCGTGTGCCCATTGTCAAATCCGAAACCTCGACCGATTTCCACTGGATAAATCGCCTGACCGACCTGCGCCTGCCCGACGAGGCCTGGGACCGGATCGACTCTGCAAAGCGGCTGCCACGCGATCCGGTCAATGTTGAACTGGACCTGTCGGGCAAGGGCAGGTCAACCTATGACTGGATGACACGGCCCGCGGGGCAGGACCTTCCCGATCCGCCAATGACCGTCGACTGGCTGAAGCTGAACGCCTTGCATCTTTCCGGGGTAGGTGCCGAACTGACCGGCACTGGCGAGGCGACGTTCGATGCCGCCAACCCGGATGCCGTGGGGGGCGTTCCCCTGCCGGTCGGAAAGCTGAACCTGAAGCTTGTAGGCGGCAATACGCTTCTGGAAAACCTGACCGCGATGGGCCTGTTCACCGAGGACGAGCTGATGGGCATCCGCCTTGGTTCCGGCATGATCTTCAAGGCTGGGGAAGGCGACGATGTGATGGTTTCGGAGATGGAGGCGACAGAGAGCGGCACCATCACCGTGAACGGCATGCGGATGCGATAATCCCGCAGCGGAAAGTCAGCCCTGCAGAAATACCGATTGAAAGCCGGCCCGGCGCTGGGTTTTTCCGCACAGACGGGAAAAGACCAGCTTTTCCCGCAGGCTAAGCCGGTTGACTGCGGCATCTGCGCCGCCCCGCACCGTTGCACCCACAACGCCCTTCACCCGTTCCTTGTCCGGGTTGTCCATTTCGCGCAGGCAATGGGCCAGATGGGCGCGGCCAAGCCCGAGGAAATCGAACACCTCTGCCGCGACGGCCTCGCGCCGGGCCATCAGGTCGGGGTAGCGGACAATCAGCACATCGGGCTTTCCCTGCTGATCCAGCACCGCCCGCGTGGCCCGATCCCAGATGCCGCAGCTTCCGCGAAAATCCTGTCCATCCTTCAGGAACGTGGTTCGCGCCACCTTCAGCGATTTCATCACCTCCACCCCCGACCGCAGGGTCAGCACGAACCGCGCGCCGGGGCAGGTGCGGCGCATCCGTTCGATATGCTCGACATGGCTGGGCGTTTTTTCAAGGATCACCGGCTTGCGGCCATCGAGCGCCATGAAACGCCGGGCAATCTCTGCGTCATCGGCCAGACGCACGAAGATGCCGCTTTCAAAGGTGGGGCGGTCATTGGCCCGCGTGCCCGGTTCGTCCGGCCCGGCGTGAAAGACATCGGGATGTTCGATCAGCATCCGGGTCAGCGCCGTCGTCCCGGAGCGGGGGGAACCGGCGACAAAGGCAACAAGGCTGTTCACGCGAAGACCCCCCAACCGGTCCGTTGGGCACTTACGGAATGATCCGCGTATATTTCGTGCCTTCCAGCGTGGCACCGACCAGCGCGCCCGCCTGACCGAAGACCAGCGCCACCACCGGCGAAAGGACGGTCGTGGTGTCAAAGCCAAGCTCGCCACCCTTGTCGGGCAGGGCATATTTCACATCGGCGCCCACGGCCCAACCCTGATCGGTGCGGAACCGTTCCAGCGCGTCGGGGGTCATGAAGAACAGCGCATGGGCATATTGCTGCGCCCCGATCTGCAATCCGAAACTGGCGCGGGTGGCCGAATAGTAGTCGACGGTGGCATTGTCGATGCGCAGCGCGCCCTGACCGAAGGATCCGCCAAAGCCGAAACCGGCCTCTGTCACCAGCGGCATGTACAGAACGCCTGCAGCGTTCTGTTCCAGATTGGCAGTGTCGGGATAGTTCGACAGCAAATAGCGCCGGGTGGCATCAACACGGGCATCCAGCCGTGGCCCGCCATTGCCGCCGATGCCATTGCCGCAGGCGGCCAGCGTCAGGGCCGACCCGCCGGTCAGGATAAGTCCGCGTCTGGAAATGTCTGTCATGATCTGCCCTGTTCTGCTGTGGCTCTGCCTCATGTCGGTCTTATCCGACCGATCACAACCATATATAGAACAGAACGCGGGGCCTGTCACCAGCCCTAAGCAGCCTCAGCCGAGAAGCGCCGCCGCATCCGGTGCGAAATAGGTCAGCACCCCGTCGCAGCCGGCACGCTTGAAGGAAAGCAGGCTTTCCAGCATCACCTTTTCGCCGTCGATCCAGCCGTTCTGTGCCGCAGCCTGCATCATCGCATATTCGCCGGACACCTGATAGGCAAAGGTCGGCAAGCCAAAGGCATCGCGCACCTGGCGGCAGATATCCAGATAGGGCATCCCCGGTTTTACCATGACCATATCCGCGCCATCATCGATGTCGCGCGCGACGCAGCGCAAGGCCTCTGCCGCGTTTGCTGGATTGATCTGATAGGTCTTCTTGTCGCCCTTCAGCGCGCCGGTCGCCCCCACAGCATCGCGGAACGGCCCGTAGAATGCGGATGCGAACTTGGCGGCATAGGACAGGATCGCCACGTCCTTGTGGCCCGCGCTTTCCAGCGCAGTCCGCAGCGCGCCAATGCGGCCATCCATCATGTCGGACGGCCCAAGGATATCCGCGCCCGCCTCTGCCTGCGCCAATGCCATGAGCACCAGCGCGTCGACGGTTTCATCATTCAGAATCACACCGTCCCGGACGATGCCGTCATGACCCAGCGCGTTGTAGGGGTCGAGCGCCACATCGGTCATCACCGTCACCTCTGGAACCGCTGCCTTGATGGCGCGGATCGCACGGTTCGACAGGTTGTCGGGGTTCCACGCCTCTTCACATCCGACGGTCTTCAGGGCGGGCTCGGTATAGGGAAACAGGCATATCGCCGGAATGCCGAGCGTCGCCGCACGTTCCGCCGCGCGCACCGTGCCCTCGACCGTCAGGCGGGTAACACCGGGCATGGAAGCCACAGGCGCATCCGCCCCCGGCACGTCGGTCACGAACAGCGGCCAGATCAGATCGGCGGGCGACAGGCGGTTTTCCTGCACCATGTCACGCAGGGCCGCCGTGCGGCGCAGGCGGCGCAGGCGAAGATAAGGGGCAGGCAGGGCAAAATCGGGCATCGTCGTTCACCTTTCGGCAGCAAAGCGGCCTTTGTGGCAGGACTTTAGGCCTGACATGGAAATTTGCGCGGCTCAAGGGTGGAAACCGCCGCACGGGGCGGCTAGTGTCGCGCCGGATCGACTTTTGGGCAGGCGCACACGTGGACTGGTATCAGACCGTATTCGAACTGATCGACATGCGGTCGTTTTCCAATCTGTGGTATTGGATCGCGCTGGCGGTCATGTGGTCGACAGCATCGCACTGGGTGCTGGGGGTGCCCTATGACATGGTGGTGCGGGCAAAGCGCAACGGCGGTCAGGCCGAGGCCGACATGGAAGCGATGGTGCGGATCAATGTCGGACGTATCCTTTACATCACCGGCGTTTCGGGGCTGTGGCTGCTGGGCATCGCATTTTTCGTGCTGACCATGCTGGGCTTGCTGGGCTGGTGGTACTGGATGGAATTCGCCCAGGCGGTGTTCCTGCTGATCTTTCCCATGGTGCTGGTCGGCGGGCTGAGTGTCCACACCGCCCACGGCATCGCTGAAAGCGGTGCCACGGGAGAAGTCCTGCGCAGGCGTCTGGGCGTGCACAGGTTCTGGACACAAGCGATCGGGATGCTGGCGATTTTCGTCACTGCCTTCTGGGGCATGTTCCAGAACATGCAGCTTGGCGTGCTGGGAAGGTAAGCACAGCCGGTTGACATTGCCGCCCGGCCCTTTACGTCAGCGCGGATGAGCAGGCCCGTGTCCACATCCGAAAAGCTGACCCTTGGCGGCGCGCCAGAGGGGTTCGATGCGCATCTTCTGGCGCGGGAACTGGCACGCGGTCCGGGGCCGGTCGTTCACATCGCCCGCGACGACAAGCGGATGGAGGCGATGCGCGCCGCGCTGGCCTTTTTTGCACCGGATGCGGTGGTGCTGACCTTTCCGGCCTGGGACTGCCTGCCCTATGATCGCATGTCCCCCAATCCAGAGGTGGCAGCGGCCCGGATGGCGACACTGGCGGCGCTGGCCCATGGCATGCCGGGGCCGTTCGTCCTGCTGACCACGCTGAATGCCGCCACGCAACGCCTGCCTGCGCGCGACGTGCTGCGCGACGCCGCGTTTGCCGCGCGCGTGGGGCAAAGGGTTGATGAAGCCGCGTTGCGCAACTTTCTGGTGCGCATGGGCTTTTCCGCCACCTCGACTGTGACGGAACCTGGCGATTACGCCCTGCGCGGCGGCATTGTCGATATCTATCCGCCGGGCGGGCTGGGTCCGGTGCGGCTGGATTTCTTTGGCGATGTTCTTGACGGTGCGCGGCGCTTTGATGCCGCGACCCAGCGCACGGTGGAAAAGCTGTCGGTCGTCGAGCTGGCCCCGGTGTCGGAAGTCATTCTGGACGAGGCCGCGATCACCCGGTTCCGTCAGAACTACCGGCTGGAATTCGGCGCGGCGGGGACCGACGACCCGCTCTATGAAGCGGTCAGTGCGGGGCGCAAGCATCAGGGCATGGAACACTGGCTGCCGTTCTTTCACGAGCGGCTGGAAACCCTGTTCGACTATCTGCCCGGTGCAGCCGTGATGCTGGACGATCAGGTGACGCCCGCGCGCCTGTCCCGCTGGGACGCGCTGGTGGATCAGTATGACGCCCGGCGCGATGCGCTGGCCGCCAAGGGGCGCGGCGATACCGTTTACAAGCCCTGCGCACCGGGGCTGCTCTATATGGACGATGCGGCGTGGGAAGCGGCGGTGGCGCAACATCGGCTGCTGCAACTCAGCCCGCTTCCGCAGGCGCCGGGACCGGGAATGCTGGATGCCGGCGGGCGGATCGGGCGCAATTTCTCGGCCGAGCGGCAGTTGGAAAATGTCAGCCTTTTCGGGGCATTGGCCGACCATATTGGCGTGAAGCTGCGCGAAGGGGCGGTGATCGTCGCCAGTTATTCCGAAGGCGCGCGCGAAAGGCTGACCGGGCTGCTGGCGGATGAAGGAATGCGTGCGGCGCAGCCGGTTTCCGACATCCGCGGGCTTGGCCCGGCGAAGACGGGGCTGCACTTGGCGGTCTGGCCGCTGGAAGCGGGGTTCGAGGGCGACGGGCTGACGGTGATCGCGGAACAGGACGTTCTGGGCGACCGGCTGATCCGCGCCCCCAAGAAGCGGCGCAAGGCCGAAAACTTCCTGACCGAGGCGCAAAGCCTGTCGCCGGGTGATCTGGTCGTGCATGTCGATCACGGCGTCGGCCGCTACAAGGGACTGGAGACCATCACCGCGCTTGGCGCGCCGCATGAATGCGTGGCGCTGGAATATGCCGGCGGCGACCGGCTGTATCTGCCGGTAGAGAATATCGAGCTTCTCAGCCGCTATGGGCATGAGGAAGGCTTGCTTGACCGGCTGGGCGGCGGTGCCTGGCAGGCCAAGAAGGCCCGACTGAAGGAGCGTATCCGCCAGATCGCCGACAGGCTGATCCGCATCGCCGCGGAACGACAGTTGCGCCGCGCCCCGGTTCTGGAACCCCCGCCGGAAATCTGGGAATCCTTTTCCGCCCGCTTTCCCTATCAGGAAACCGACGACCAGCTTTCTGCCATCGGCGATGTGCTGGCCGATCTTTCCGCCGGGATGCCGATGGACCGGCTGGTTGTGGGCGATGTCGGCTTCGGCAAGACGGAAGTTGCGATGCGTGCGGCGTTTGTCGCGGCGATGACCGGTGTTCAGGTGGCGGTGATTGCGCCGACAACGCTGCTGGCGCGGCAGCATTTCCGCAGCTTTTCCGAGAGGTTCCGGGGCTTTCCTCTGAAGATACGTCAGCTTTCGCGCTTCGTTTCCGCGAAAGAGGCCGCGGATACACGCACCGGGATCGCGGACGGCACGGTCGACATCGTCATCGGCACCCATGCGGTTCTGGCCAATCAGGTGAAATTCCGCAATCTCGGCCTGCTGGTGGTGGACGAGGAACAGCATTTCGGCGTGCAGCACAAGGAACGGCTGAAGGAACTGCGGTCGGAAATCCATGTGCTGACGCTGACCGCGACGCCGATCCCCCGCACCCTGCAACTGTCGCTGACGGGGGTGCGCGATCTGTCGATCATCGGCACCCCGCCGGTGGACCGGCTGGCGATCCGCACCTATGTTTCCGAATTCGACCGTGTAACGTTGCGCGAGGCGCTGCTGCGCGAACACTATCGCGGCGGGCAGTCGTTCTTTGTGGTGCCGCGCATCGCTGACCTGCCGGAGATCGAGGAATTCCTGCGCGACGAGGTGCCCGAGGTTTCGGTGGTGATTGCCCATGGCCAGATGGCGGCGGGGGAACTGGAAGACCGGATGAACGCCTTCTATGACGGCAAGTATGATGTGCTGCTGTCGACCACGATCATCGAAAGCGGGCTGGATATTCCTACCGCCAACACCATGATCGTGCACCGCGCCGACATGTTCGGCATCAGCCAGCTTTACCAGATCCGGGGCCGGGTGGGGCGGTCGAAGACACGCGCCTATTGCTACCTGACGACGAAGCCCCGCGCGCCGCTGACCCCCGCCGCGCAAAAGCGCCTGCGGCTTCTGGGCAGTATGGAAAGCCTTGGCGCCGGGTTCAGCCTGGCCAGTCAGGATCTGGACATTCGCGGTGCCGGCAACATTCTGGGCGAGGAACAGTCGGGCCATATCAGCGAAGTCGGCTATGAACTGTACCAGCACATGCTGGAGGAGACGATCGCCCGCATCCGGTCGGGGGAAATCGACGGGCTGTCCGGTGGCGATGATCAGTGGGCGCCGCAGATCAATCTGGGCGTTCCGGTGCTGATCCCCGAGGATTACGTGCCCGATCTTGACGTGCGGCTGGGGCTTTACCGCCGCCTGTCGGCGCTGACCACGAAGGTCGAGATGGAAGGTTTCGCAGCCGAACTGATCGACCGTTTCGGCGCGCTTCCGCGCGAGGTGAACACGCTGATGCTGGTTATCCGCATCAAGGCGCTGTGCAAGAAGGCCGGGATCGCCCGGCTGGACGGCGGGCCAAAGGGTGCAACGGTTCAGTTCTATCAGGACAGGTTCGCCAACCCTGCCGGGCTGGTCGAATTTCTGGCGGCGCAGAAGGGCGAGGCGAAGATCAAGGACAACAAGATCATCATCCGCCGCGACTGGGCCACCGAGGCCGACCGCATACGCGGCGCGTTCGGTATCGCCCGCGATCTGGCGGAACAGGCCTTGGCATCAAAAAAGTCTGCAAAGGCAAAATCTTAAGCGGTATTTCTTATGTAGCATTACCTTTGGGGTCCAGCCGGATCATCATATAGGCGAGTGCTGAAAATACCGCGCAGGCCAGCAGCAGCGGCAGTGGCGTTCCGTCAAAGGCCAGCCCGACCGGCACCGCGAGGATGACGGACAGCACCGTCTGAACCGCGCCGATCACCGCCGAAGCGGTGCCGGCAATATGACCGACGGGTTCCATGGCCAGCGCGTTCAGGTTCCCGAAGCTGAGCCCGTTGGCAAAGAACACCACCATCGACCACAGCATGAACATCGGGAACAGCCAGGATTGCGGCAGGATGCCGGTCAGCCAGATTGCCGCCGCCACGGTGCTAGCCAGACCCACCGATACAAACCCCAGACTGGCCAGCCTGCGCATCCCGTGCCGCATCACAAGCCGTGCGTTTACAAAGCCGGAGACACCGGAAACCAGGGCAATGAATGCGAAATAGACGGGAAAGCGGTCGGTGATGCCAAAGGCATCCTGATAGACCTGCTGGGCAGAGGAAATGTAGCTGAGCAGCGACCCGAAGCCGAAGCTGAGCGCCAGCATATACACGACGCAGATGCGGTTCGTCAGAACCTCGCGCGCGGCGGCAAGGATGGTTCCGGCGCGAAACGGGATTCGCGCGGATACAGGCAGGGTTTCCGTCAGGCGCAGGCCGAACCAGAGGCCAACCGCCAGCGCCATGGCGATGTAGGAAAGCAGGATCGCCCGCCAGTCAAAGGCATCGGCCAGAGCCTGCCCGACAAAGGGGGCCACGGCGGGAATGATGACGAAGAACATGAAGGCCAGCGAGGAAATCCGCGCCATTTCCCGGCCCTTGAACAGATCGCGCACCACTGCAAGCCCCACGGTGCGTGGCGCCGCAGCACCGATGCCTTGCAGGAACCGGCAGGCCAGCAGCAGCGACAGGCTGCCTGCCTCATGCGCCAGGGCAGCGCCAACGATATAGACGGCGAGCCCGCCGAAGATCACCGGCCTGCGCCCGAAAGCATCCGACAGCGGACCCATGAACACCTGGCCGAAGCCGTTGCCAAGCACAAAGGCGGTGACGACAAGCTGCGCCCGGTTCAGGTTCTGTGGCGTCATTTCCGCGCCGATTTGGGGCAGCGCCGGCAGAAGACTGTCGATGGCAAATGCCATCAGCCCGAACAGCGCCGCCACCAGCAGCGTGAACTCTGCCTGCGAAATCCGTTGACCGCTGGCGTTCATAATTCACCTGCTTTTTCCGTGACTTCCGCGATGATCCTTGCCCAGGTATCAGCGGGCTGTGCACCGGAAACGGCGTATTTGTCTGCAATGATGAAGGTGGGCACACCCTGCACCCCACGTGCGCGGGCGTTGCTGTCACGGGACTGAATTTCCGCCATGTCGGCATCAGATCCCAAAAGCCGGGCGATCATTGCGCGATCCAGTCCGACGCCCGCAGCAAGATCGGCCAGAACGGTGGCATCGCCGATGTCGCGCCCCTCGCGCCAATAGGCGCGGAACAGCGCGGAAACCATCGGGGTCTGTCGCCCCTCCAGCCCCGCCCAGTGGATCAGCCTGTGCGCATCCAGCGTGTTCGGCGTTCGGGTGATGGCGGCAAGGTTGAAATCCGCCCCCGCCGCTTCTGCATGCCGCAGCAGCGGTTCATGCACGCGGACCACCTGATCGGGGTTGCCGAATTTCAGCGCCATGTATTCCGCCCTGTCCATGCCTTCGCGCGGCATGTCGGGATTCAGCTGAAACGGATGCCATTCGATGCCGAAGGGGTGGTCGGGTGCTGCTTCCACCGCGCGGTCAAGGAAACATTTGCCCACATAGCACCAGGGGCAGGCGATATCGGAAATGATGTCAAGGCGGATCATGGCGGGGTCTTTCAAAGGCGGATCGAATGCCGCAGTCAGCGGGTATCACGCAGGGCCTTGCGTGAAATCTTGCCAGTGGCGGTGCGGGGCAGGGCGGCGTCATGTC
>JBOFCO010000194.1:0-63560 GCA_051646105.1 Paracoccaceae bacterium | reverse complement strand
CTTGGCGCAGTCATGTCATAGATTCGCCCAATAGCGCGGATAATCCGGCGGAAAGAAACAGTTTCTTATGAAGCCGGGCAGCAGCTTATACATGGGAATGACAGCCGAAATTGGCGCAAAGGCAATGCGGCGCGGCTTTGCGGTGATCGCATTTGTCTGTGCTGTCCTTACAGCCAGATTTGCGCCTGCGCAGGATGCGGCCACATCCCCGGTGGTAGAGGTGCCGGCCCCATCCGACCACCCGGAAAGTGCGGCCCCCATCCGTCAAGGCGATGCCATGGCGCAAGGGCAGGGCCAGGCACTTGCCGGTTCGCGCGGCCCGGCGGTGATGACCGGTCAGGCACAACGCGACGGTGCGGTGCGGATCCTGGCCACACTTGACGACAGTCGTGGCTGGGAAGCCGTCGGTCGTCTTGATCTTGGCGAAAGCGGGTTTTGCACCGGTGCGCTGATTGAGGACAATCTGGTGCTGACCGCAGCGCATTGCCTGTTTGACAAGGATACCGGCGCGCGCATTCCGGCCGACCGCATCAAGTTTCTGGCGGGCTGGCGCAACGGGCGCGCGGCGGCCTATCGCGGTGCGCGTCGCGCGGTGACCCATCCGCAGTATGTCTACGAAGGGCGGGACCGCATGGACCGCGTCGTACACGATGTCGCGCTGATCGAACTGGACCATCCGGTACGCCTTACCACTATCCGGCCTTTCCCGGTCGGCAAGACGCCTGACAAGGGCGATACGGTCGGCATCGTCTCTTATGCCCATGACCGGGCCGAGGTGCCCTCGCTTCAACGTACTTGTCATGTTCTGGACGGCCAGCCGGGTGTTCTGGTCCTGTCCTGCGCGGTCGATTTCGGATCGTCCGGCGCCCCGATTTTTGCTTTCGGGCAGGCTGGCCCGCAGATCGTTTCGATCGTTTCGGCCAAGGCGGAATATGACGGTGACAGTGTGGCGCTGGGCAGTGTGCTGGAAGAACCGCTGGCCGCACTTCTGGCCGAAATGGCACATGGCAACGGCGTTGTTCACGGCGCAACCGGCCTGTCGACCGAAGGTGGTGCGGATGACAGCGCCAGCGGCGGCGCAAAATTTCTGAGGCCGTGATGACAAAAGCGCGGGCCGTCATGACAAGGTTTGGTCGGGTGGTGGCTGGGTCCGTCTGCGCGCTGGCGTTGATGATGACCATGACGCTTGCCAATCTTTCGCCGCTACGTGCCGACGGGACGCCGCTGAAACGTCTGACCCTGCGCGAGGATCAGCTTGGGTGGGAAGCGGTCGGGCGGCTGGATACCGGGATGGGGTATTGCACGGGGACGCTGATTGCGGCCGATGTAGTGCTGACGGCTGCACACTGCCTGTTTTCGCATGGCGGTGACAAACCCGTCGATGTCGCGGGCATGACCTTTCGTGCCGGTCTGGTTGACGGGCGCAGTGTTGCCGAACGCGGGGTACGTTTTGCCGTGGCGCATCCCGTTTACGATCCGCATCAGGCAACCGGCCCGGAAAGCATCCGCCACGATGTTGCACTGGTCCTGCTGGACAAGCCGATCTCTATCTCTCATGCCACGCCGTTCAAACTGGGCGACGCGCCGGACAGCATTGACGTCAGTGTGGTTTCCTATGCTCAGGGCCGGAACGAGGCGCTGTCCTGGCAGGAACGCTGCACGGTGCTTGGCCGCTACAAAGGGCTGTTTGCGTTTGACTGCGATGTCGATTTCGGATCATCCGGTGCGCCCGTCTTTGCGCGGACAGAGCCCGGCAAGCGCCCCCGGATCGTTTCGATCATCTCGGCAGGCAACCGGGCCAAGGATGAGGCCGTGGCCTATGGCATGGAACTGACCAGCCTGCTTCCCGCACTTCAGGATGCCGCACGCGATGCGCAGATGCAGCACGGTGCGGCGATTGCCGCCGCGGCCCCCGCGCCAGACGAACGCCGGGCTGTTCGTGTCGGCGACGAGGGTGCTGTGAAAAGTACTCTGCTGGGTGGCGGCGCCCGTACCGGCGGCGGCGGCGCGGCGCGGTTTCAGCGGGTCACGGTGCCCGAGAGCGGCGGCGGCGATGGTGCCGCAGCGCTCTCCGATGCCTCTCTTTCACAGGAATGATTTGCCCGGTCCGGCGGGTCTTGAACCGTCGGACCGGGCTTCCTAACTGAATGTCATCCGGGTGCCCGATGGGGCCCGGGTAAAACCGGCCCGTCCCAAAAGGGAGGGTCAGACCCATCATCGCTTTACAAGAGGATGACCATGAGAACTGTTGATTTTGCCCCGCTTTACCGCGCCACCGTCGGCTTTGACCGCATCGCCGATCTGATGGACAGGGTGCTTTCCACCGATGTGGCGCAGCCCGCCTATCCGCCCTACAACATCGAAAAGACGGCCGAGAATGCCTATCGCATTTCCATCGCGGTGGCCGGTTTCTCGGGTGAAGAACTTGGCGTCGAAACCAAGGACAACGCGCTGATCGTGACGGCGCGCAAGGCCGCCGAGGAAGGCGAGAAGACCTATCTGCACCGTGGCATCGCCACCCGTGCCTTTGAGCGCCGCTTCGCACTGGCCGATCATGTTCGCGTGTCGGGTGCAACCCATGCTGACGGCATGCTGCATATCGATCTTGTCCGTGAAATCCCCGAGGCGCTGAAACCCCGCCGGATCGAAATCGGACGTGCGGGCGATGTCGAAGCCAAGGCTATCGAGACGGCAGCAGTGAACTGACCGCGATCTGATCTTTTTACGGATGACGGCCCGGCATCATGCCGGGCCGTTTCGTTTCGAGGGAGCGGCATATCAATCCGTCACTGGCGGCGGCATCGCGCCGGGTGTAGAGCACAACCTGCCCCCAGATGAAGCGCCCGCCATGTCAGATACTGCCGTTCCCACACGCCCACAATCATCCGCGACGGTCTATCCGATCCTGCTGGCGGTCAGCCTGTGCCATCTGCTCAACGATGTGCTGCAATCGATGCTGTCGGCGATCTATCCGATGCTCAAGGATGATTTCGCACTGGATTACTGGCAGATCGGGTTCCTGACCATGATGTTTCAGGTGACGGCTTCGGTGCTTCAGCCCGTGGTGGGTATTGCCACCGACCGCAAGCCGCAGCCGCATTCGCTGCCCTGGGGCATGGCGTCCAGCCTGACCGGATTGCTGTTGCTGGCCTTTGCGCCGAACTATCCGGTGCTGCTGCTGGGTGCGGCATTTATCGGCGTGGGGTCGTCGATCTTTCACCCGGAATCCTCGCGCGTGGCGCGGCTGGCCTCTGGCGGGCGTTACGGAATGGCGCAGTCGGTGTTTCAGGTCGGCGGCAATCTGGGCACTGCGCTGGGGCCCTTGCTGGCGGCATTCATCGTGCTGCCGCTGGGAAGACCGAGCGTGGCGCTGTTTTGCCTGTTCGCCCTGGCAGGGCTGTTGATCCTGCGACAGGTCGGCTTCTGGTATGCCGGGCATCTGCGGGCGCAGGCGTCGCGCCCCATCGACGATCGTCGCCTGCCTTTGGCGCAGGGGCGCGTGATGCTGGCGCTGGCGGTTCTGGTGGTTCTGACCTTTTCCAAGAACGCCTACATCGCATCGCTGCACAGCTATTATACGTTCTACCTGATCGAAACCTTCGGCACCTCTACCCAGATCGCACAACTGATGTTGTTCGTCTTTCTGTTTGCAGCCGCGCTTGGCACGATCCTCGGCGGACCGCTTGGCGACCGGATCGGCGCCGTGAACGTGATCTGGCTGTCGATCCTTGGCACGCTGCCCTTTTCTCTGGCGCTTCCCTACGCCAACCTTGTCTGGTGCGGTGTGCTGACCTTTTTCATCGGGTTGATCCTGTCTTCGGCCTTCTCTGCCATCGTCGTGCTGGCGCAGGAGCTTTTACCGGGGCGGATCGGTCTGGTGGCCGGGATTTTCTTCGGCCTTGCCTTTGGCTTTGCCGGATTGGCGGCGGCGGCGCTGGGATTGCTGGCGGACAGCCACGGGATCGATACCGTGTTCCGCCTGTGTGCGTGGCTGCCCGCGCTGGGGGTGCTGACGGTATTTCTGCCGAAACAGGCGGACTTGCGCCGGGCGTGAACCGGCGCAGGCATTGTGCATCCACCCGTTACTTCGACAAGCTTTGTGCAAGCCGCATCAATTGCACGGCTTCGGCGCGATAGCCGAAATCATCGGCACCCTTCGCGCCGTTGGCCAGATCGATGGCCTGATCCCAACCCCACTCGCCCAGGTATTTGGCATCGGTCAGCAACTGCCCCATCCCGGCCATGGCGACGGCAAAGCGGATGTCGTCATTCACGGTGCCGCTTTCGGGGGTGATCGGGGTTTCCATCAGCGTGCTGTCGGTCGCGCCCGGTTCCTTCCAGCGCAGCTTTAGGAAGCCGAGTTCGTTCGCCACATCGCCAGGGGGCAGTGCCGCTTCGGCGGTGGCATAGCGCGACGGGTCGGTCATCCGCGCCGGGCTGCCCACTGGCGTTACCTCGTAAATCGCGGTGACGGTATGGCCCGCGCCGATCTCGCCCGCATCGACCTTGTCGTTGTTGAAATCCTCGCGCGCCAGCGCCCGTGTTTCATAACCGATCAGCCGGTATTCGGCGACGGTCGCCGGATTCCATTCCACCTGGATTTTCACATCGTTGGCGATCGGAAACAGGGCACCCGTCAACTGGTCGACCAGCACTTTCTGCGCTTCGGACAGGGTATCGATATAGGCCGCCTGGCCGTTGCCGTTCTGGGCCAGCGCCTGCATCGTGGCATCATCCAGATTGCCACGGCCAAATCCCAGCACCGACAGGTAGGTGCCACTGTCGCGCTTTTTGGCGATGAAGGTTTCCAGTTCTTCCGGATCGCTGATGCCGACGTTGAAATCGCCATCGGTGGCCAGCACCACGCGCGTCACCTCGCCATCTTCCGCCATGCCCGCGGCCACGGCATAGGCCTGTTGCAGCCCTTCCTGCCCGGCGGTTGAACCGCCCGCATCCAGCATGTCAAGCGCGGCAAGGATTTTCGCGCTGTCGCTGGCGGGGGTGGATTCAAGCACCAATCCGGCAGACCCGGCATAGGTGACGATGGCCACGCGGTCCTCGGGCCGAAGCTGCCCCACCATCAGCCGGAAGGATTGCTTCAGCAACGGCAGCTTGTTGGGTTCGTCCATCGAGCCGGAGGTGTCGATCAGGAAAACGAGGTTCAGCGCCGGGCGATCCGCGACGGCGGGCAGTTCGCCCTGGATACCGATATGCACCAGCCTGCGGTCTTCGCTCCACGGCGCGGGGATCACGGTGACGGTCGGTCGGAACGGGGCCTCCCCCGCCTGAGGCGTGGGGTAGGCATAAGGGAAGTAGTTCACCATTTCCTCTACCCGCACCGCTTCGGGCGGCGGCAGCGTGCCGTTCATCAGGCTGGAGCGGACATAGGAATAGCCGGCGGTGTCCACATCGATGGAGAAGGTGGAAACCGGGTCCTGCGCCGTGATCTTCACAGGGTTCTGCGGTTCGTCCGGGAAGGCTTCGGTGTTTGGTTCAGGAACAGCCACTATCGGATCGGATGGGGCGGCTATGCGCATAACTTCCCCGTCGGTTATGTGCCGTGCACGCGCATCCTCCATCGGGGCGGCGGGCGATGGTGCGGGGGGTGCTTCCGCCATATCGGTTTCCGCCGAAGCCACAGCGGCGGTTTCAGCCCGTCCAAGCTCTATGGCAGGTTCCGCCAGCGGCGCTTCGGCTTCGGGCATCATCTGCGCCACCGCATCGCCGCCCGTTGCTGTTTCTGCCGGGGCAGCATCCGCGGTCTTTGAGACGAACCCTTCAGGTGGCTGGTCGATCCGTGCGCGCGCGTTGGCGGACTCTTCGGCCAGCACTGGTGCGTTCGCCACTTCCCCTGCCACATCCGGTTGCGTCGCGGTGGGCACGTTTGTTTCCGCCGCAACGGCAACAGAACTGGTCAGATCATTGGCACCAGCGGGGGCGACGGGCTGCGCTGGCCCGGCAACGGTGTCGACCTCCGGCTGCGGCAGGGCAGGGGTATTGTCCGTCAATTGCGGCTGCATCGGCAGCGCAATCAGCACCCCCACGCCGACGATGGCAAGGGACGCGGTGGCGGCCAGCGCGGGCCGAGAGGTGAGTTTTTCCAGCATCTGCATCACTCCGGTCAGGAACCCCGCCCTTTGTTGGCGGTCCTGACTGGGACGCAGCGCTTGTGCACTTTCTTGGCCTGCACCGGAAATTTGCCGGTCGAAATTTTCCATTGCGCGGGCCAGTGCGGCCTCTCGTGCCGCCGGATCGGGGGCGGGTGGGGCGGCGCGCAGTGCAGCGGCCAGTTTTTCCAGATCGTCGGTCATGCCAGACCCTCCTGCCGCGCCATCTCGCGCAGCCGCTTTTTCACTTCCGACATCCGCCAGGCCACGGTGCCTTCGGAAACGCCAAGGATTTCAGCCGCTTCCGCCTGTGACAACGCCTCGCCCAGCGTCAGCGCCACGGTGTCGCGCAGTTCCGGCGAAAGCCGCGCCATGGCGGCTGAAAGCCAGTCCTGCAACTGCGCTGCCTCGGCCATTTCGGCCTGTCGCGCCTGTTCCCAGTCGCCCCAGCCCTCTGCCGCGCGGGACCGCACCGCCAGCCGCCTGCGCCGGTCATGGGCGGCATTTACCGTCACCCGGTAAAGCCACGTCGTCAGCCGCGCGGTCTGACGATACAGCGCCAGTTTTCCCGGCAGCGCCGCGAAAATATCCTGCACCAGATCCTGCGCATCGGCGCGGCTGCCGGTCAGCCGGTAACACAGGCCATGCACACGGTCATAGTGACGGCGGATCAGCACCGCGAAGGCATCGCGGTCTCCATTCGCGGCGGCAATCGCCAGGGCCTCATCCGGGGTTTCCATGCGCATGACCATCCTGAGACGCGCACCGATGGTCAATCCTTGGCGTGAACAAAGATTTTTTTACGCCCGGACTGTCCACGAAATTGCCCGAAAAATGCCGGGGTCGGCGGGCAGATTTCAGTGACGACAGGGTGTTCAAGGATGCGAGGAGCAGATGGGTAGCAGCGTCGCAAGATCAGGAGCGCTTGATTTCAGCAGGATCACGGTCCAGCCTCGCGGACTGGAGGCACTGGGCCTTCCGATGTTCGTCTGGAGGATCGGTTTGCGTTTCGTACTGGCTATGGTGCTGGTTTTTGCATCGACCTTTGTTGCTGGCGCGGCAGAGCTTTTGCGGGGTTCGGAACCGGCCTGGGTCGATGTGGCGGACCTGCCCGAACCGGACGAGGCATTGATTCACGATGCTCAGGACGGCGTCTATGTGCAGCTTTACGATACGCAGATGCGTTGGGAGGGCGACACCAGGCTGACCTATACGCGGCTGACGATGCGTGTCCTGTCGCGCGCGGGGATGGAAGAAGCGGCGACGATCCTGCGTGATTTCGATCCCAGCTTTGAAACCCTGACCCTGACCCGGCTGGATGTCCGGCGTGGCGAAAGGGTGATATCGCACCGCGATACGGTGGAAGCCGCACTGATCCGCCGTGAAAGCCGTCTGGAATATGGCATCATCGACGGTGCCCTGACCGCTCATCTGCAGGTGCCGGATGTGCGTGTGGGCGATACCGTCGACGTTTCGGTGATCTGGAGAGAGGACCCCCGGCTGGAGGGGGCGACCTTTGCCGGCAATGTCTATCACGACTATTCCGTGCCGGTGGGCCTGTGGCGGCTGATCCTGAACGTGCCCAAGGGGCGCAAGCTGAACATCGTCGAATCCGGTGACGGAACAACGCGCACGGAAACCCCGGCCCCGGATGGCGGCACGACCATGGTCTGGACCCGCAGGCCGGTGCAACCGCTTTCCGTAGATGAAAATATTCCGCCGGAAATCGATCCTTGGGGCTCGGTGATGTTCACCTCCTATTCCGACTGGCGCGATCTGACCGATGCCATGGCGGGGCATTATGGCAAGATGCCGGTCCTGCCGCCGGAATGGCAGGAAAAGGCGCGTGATATCGCCAGCGCGCACCCCGACGATCCGGCAGCGCGTGCCTATGCGGCACTGCGGCTGGTGCAGGATGAAATCCGCTATGTCGGTGTGGAAATCGGGCCGGGCGGATATTTTGCCCGTGATCCCGCACTGGTTACCGGGCAGGGATTTGGCGATTGCAAGGACAAGTCGGTGCTGCTGGTGGCGTTGCTGAACGCACTGGATGTTCCAGCCACGGTGGCGTTGACCGATCTGGATGCTGGCCATGGGCTTTTTGACCGGATTCCGACCTATCAGGCCTTTGACCACATGATCGTACGCGCGGAACCGGGTGGCAAGGCCATCTGGATGGACCCGACCGGCAGCAATGAGGGCGGCGATGAAAATGGTGCGGCGACGCCCGACTATGGCTACGCGCTGCCGCTGACCGGCCCGCTGGCCGGAAAGATGCAGGAAATTGTGCCTTCCGAAGCAGGGATCGACCGTGTGGTGTCGCGCATGACGATCCGTTTCAAGGGAGATACCGCCGATGTCGATGTGGTGTCGACCCACACAGGCGCGGCTGCGGACCGTCTGCGCAGCATCTGGTCGACAGAGGCGCCGTCGTCGATCCGCAGGGGCTATCTGGATTATTACGCATCGGACTATCCCGGCCTTGTTGCGCGGGAACCTGCAACGATCAAGGACGACCGGAAGAACAATCTGGTTGTGTTGACAGAGCGTTATCATCTGGATCAGGAGGCACTTGCCAACCCCGACCTGCTGCACGACTTCCCTTTCCGCGGCGATGGTTTCCGCAATGACTATCCCGAAACCGAAATCGACCGGACCTGGCCGCTGCTGGTTGGCCCGGTGCGTGAAAGGATCGGGCAGTTGCAGGTTATCGATGCCCCCATCGACTTCGAAGCCCCCGCAGCCGTGGTTCTGAACAACCCCGGTTTCCGCATGGCCTTCAGCGCCACCGCGCCCGAAGTGGGCGAGATGACGCTGAACTGGCATTTCCGGTCGCTGGCCCGGGTGTTGCGCCCCGATGATATTCCTGCCGCGGTCAGGGATGCGAACAGGGTCTATGACGAAACCCTGTTCACCTGGGACATCGCGCCGGGCGGGGATCGCCTGAACGCGCCGGGTGAGGAGGCTATGACGACCGAGGGCAGCGTCACCGCGGATGAAGCGGAGAATGTTGATCTCGGCGATGAGACAGGGGCTCCGCGTCAATCAGGCGGGGATGCACTTACGTCTCACCGTGAGCGGGACCGGCAGGAAGTAAAGCAGCGCGGCTGAGTCGGTACGGAACACGGCATAACTGTGGCAGACGGTACATTGGCGGTTTTCAGCTTGCCGTGAATGCGGCGATGCAGCGGACAATTGCCGGTCCATCACGGCTTTGTTGCAAGCTCACATCAATGTTTAGGGCGGTTCCGCGTCAAAACGTTGACCGGTTGCTGCGGATGCATTAGCGCCAAGTCGAACGGTCACTTGTTTAGAACCGCAGATTGGTCGAGCTGGAGTATAAGATGCCCACCCCCATTACATTCGATTTTACCGGCAGCGGCCCCAGCGGCACCTCGCTCAACTTTGTGCAGGATGGCCTTTCGCTGACGGTGTCGTCGGCGCTGTATTATGGTGGGCCGAACGGCACCCAGCAGGTCTACGAATACTCCACCCCGACGCTGACGATGAACGGGCAGGGCATCGGTGCCCTGAACACCTATAATGACCTCGAGCCCGGGTTCGACGCCGATGGCAAGTATGAAATCGCCACATTCTCGTTCAGCCAGGCGGTGCGGATTACATCTGTCACGCTGATCCCGCTGGGCACGCGCTATAACACGACGGGTGCGAACACCCAGTTCCAGCTTTTCGAGGACGGTCTGGTTCTGGATCCGGCAACGCGCCAGTACATCGATACCACCGACAACACGAACGACATTTCGTTGCTGGGCACGCTTATGGGCATCGCGGCCTATAATCGTTTCGATCAGTTCCGCATCGCCTCGATCACCGTTGTCGGGATCGACAGCGTTGATGCGGTTGCCGACAGCTATGCACTGGAATCCGGGGCAGAGCCGGTGACGCTGAGCTTGCTGGCCAACGATGTAAACGTCTCATCGATCACCAGCGTCAACACCACCGGCCTGCTGGGCACGGTGACCATTTCCGAAGACGGCCAGTCGGTCATCTATGACGAAGGCAACGCCTTCAACAACCTCGCACCCGGCCAGACCGCAACCGAGACCTTTACCTATACGGTTATTGGCCCGGACGGCACGACCGACACGGAAACCGTCACTATTACCATCACCGGCGCCTCGAACGACGTGATTGGCACCGCCGGGGCCGATCTGCTGAACGGGACCGATGCCCGCAACCTGATGTATGGCTATGCCGGCCGCGACACGATCAACGGCGGCGCAGGCAATGATGGCATCTACGGCGGCACCGACAATGACCTGCTGCACGGCAACACCGGCAATGACTACGTCGATGGCGAGGATGGCAACGACATCGTCTATGGCGACGAAGGCAACGACACGGTGATGGGTGGCGGTGGTTTTGATACCATCTATGGCGGATCGCAAGACGATTACCTTGACAGCGGCGAGGGCGGCGATGCGGCCTTTGGCGGCAACGGCCGTGACACGATCTATGGCCGTGGTGGCAATGACCGCCTGTCGGGGAACATTGGCTTTGATACCATTTATGGTGGCGTCGGTGCCGACATCCTTTATGGCAACGAAGACGACGACCAGCTTTTCGGCGAGGCGGATGGCGACCAGCTTTGGGGTGGCACCGGCAACGACAGCCTTGTTGGCGGCGCGGGCAACGACCGCCTGTATGGCGAGGATGGCAACGACACCCTCGAAGGCGGCACCGAAAGCGACCAGCTTTACGGCGGCAACGGCAATGACCTGCTGGATGGCGGCGATCTGACCGATGTGCTGAACGGCGATGCTGGTGCTGATACGCTGCTGGGCGGCGCCGCGAACGACCAGCTTTATGGCGGCGAAGGCGACGACAGCCTGGTCGGAGGCACCGGCACGGACCGGCTTTTTGGTGGTGCGGGCAACGACACGCTGACCGGCGGGGACGAAGCGGATCTTCTTGACGGTGGTGCCGGGGCCGACCTGATGACCGGCGGCGCGCTGAACAACAGCTATTACGCGGATGACGCCGGTGATGTGATTGTCGAAGCTGCCGGTGGCGGCACGGATGTTGTCTATGCCTCGGTCGACTGGGTGCTGGGCGACAATCTGGAAAACCTTGTTCTGAACGGCGCGGGCAACCAGAGCGGTCTGGGCAATACGCTTGTGAACCAGATCACCGGCAATGCCTTTGACAACATGCTGCGCGGCTACGCGGGCAATGATCGCCTGAATGGTGCCGATGGCAGTGATACGCTGGTTGGTGGCGCGGGTCGTGACAACCTGACGGGCGGCAATGGTGCCGACGATTTCCGGTTCTATGAATATGGTACGGCGAATGCCGACACGATCGTCGATTACTCGACCGAGGTCGATGTGATCTCGCTCGTATCGGAAGTCTTCGGCCAGCCGCTTGGCTACCTCGCCGCCACCGCCTTTGCTATCGGAACGGCAGCCACCGCCGCCGATCATCGCATCGTCTACGACCAGGCGCGGGGCGATATCTATTTCGATGCGGATGGAAATGGCGCAGGTGCGCGGCAGCTTATCGCTTCTGTTGCCGACAACACCGTCCTGAACGAGCTGGATTTCCTGTTCGTCTGACCGCGGTCCGAAAGAAATTCGAACAGGCTCCTTCGGGGGCCTGTTTTTCTTTTGTGCATTTCCCCTTGCCTTGACCAGCCTGAACCAACATCTGTGACAGCGGAAGCAAGCCGGGAAACTGTGATGAAACGAGTGAACTTGCCAGAGCGCCCCGGTTGGCGGGCAGAGGCGGAACGGCTGGGGTTCACCTTTGCCGACATGTATGGCGAGCCCTATTGGGATGAAACGTCGGCCTATGAATTTTCGCTGGCGCAGATCGAGGGCGATATCGAAGACCCCTGCACCGAGCTTCACCAGATGTGCCGGGTTGCTGTCGACGCAATCGTGAAATCAGAGGCGCTGATGGCGCGGATGGGGTTGCCGCCGGCGCATTGGGACATGATTGCGGAAAGCTGGCAGGCGGGCGAGACAGAGCTTTATGGCCGCTTCGACCTTGCCTATGACGGCAAGGGACCAGCCAAGGTTCTGGAATACAACGCCGACACACCCACCGCGTTGTACGAAAGCGCGTCTTTCCAGTGGCTGTGGCTGGAGCAGATGATCGAATCCGGCTTCCTGCCCAAGGGTTCTGACCAGTTCAACGGCATCCACGAGGCGCTTGTCGCCCGCTTTGCTGAAATCTTCGAACCGGCGACGGATGTGCATTTCGCCGCGATGAAGGACAACCCCGAGGATTATGCGACGGTCGAGGCGATGGCCTGGGCGGCGCGGGAGGCGGGGCTGGGCGCGCATTACACCGATCTGGATCAGATCGCCGTTTCGACCGAAGGGCAGTTTCTGGACGGCGAGGACCGGGTGATCGGCGCGCTGTTCAAGCTTTACCCCTGGGAAGATCTGATGCGCGATCCCTTCGCCGACCGGGTTTCCACGTCTGGCTGCCGGTTTCTTGAACCGCCGTGGAAGGCGCTGGTGTCGAACAAGGCGATCCTGCCGGTGCTTTGGCAGTTGTTCGAAGGTCACCCGAACCTGTTACCGGCCTTTTTCCACGAGGATGTGGTGGCGGCGCTGGCGGGCAAGCGGATTGACGATGGCCTGTTTTCGCGGTCACAGGACATGCTGTCTGAAGGATATGTCATCAAGCCGCTGTTTTCGCGCGAAGGGGGATCGGTCGACATTGTCGAGGGCGGGGTCAAGACCGAGGCGGCCACAAACCGTGACTACGATGCCCATCCGAAGATCGTGCAGGCCTATCATCCGCTTCCCGTGTTCGATGACATGCGTCCGGTAATCGGTGCGTGGGTTGTGGGGCGGACTTGCGTCGGTATGGGCCTGCGCGAGGACAAGGCCCGCATCACCCAGGATCTGTCGCGGTTCAAGCCGCATTACATCAAGGCATAAGGGGAAAGCCGATGCAGAAACGTTCCGGTCACGTGGCGCTGGCGCTGCTGGGTGCTGCCGCTTTTGGCCTTTCGGGATGCGGAGAGGAGGAGACCGACGCCCGCGCCTTTCCCGACAAGCAATCCTGCCTGACCGCGGTCGAGGAAGGCGGCTGGTTCAGCGCAGCGGATTGCGAAACCGCCTTTGCAGAGGCCGAGGCACTGCATCGCGAAACCGCGCCCCGCTATGAAAGCCGCGAGTTGTGCGAACAGGAACACGGGGCAGGGGCCTGCGGGGCCGATACTGTGGCGGGCAATCCGCAGGGGGGCGGATCGATCTTCATGCCGCTGATTGCGGGCTATCTGATCGGTTCGGCGCTGGGAAATGCCCGCGCAGTGAGCAGCCAGCCCCTGGTCAAGACGCCGGGTGGGGGCTTTGCAACGCCCGACGGCGGAACGCGCCTTTCCAACAATTCGGGCAGCGGCAAGATCGGGACATCTGCCTTTTCCAAGGCGCCGACGACACTGGGCAAAGCGCCGATGACCAAGGCGCAGGTGGCCCAGCGTGGTGGTTTCGGCAAGACTGGCGGTCTGCGCAGTTCGGGCGGCTGACGTTTCGCCCCGCCCGCCTGTGTCAGACTTGGCGCGGCGCCTCCTGTGTGCAACTCATTGCGCCCCGATCGGGAGCACCGAGGTTTGCCGCAGTGTTTCCATCACAAACCTCGAGGTGACGGTCCTGATCTGCACCGCGTCGGTCAGGCGGCGGTAAATCGCATCAAAGGCTGGCGTGTCAGCCACCGCCAGACGCAGAAGGTAATCGGTGGTGCCGCCAAGGCGCAGAACCTCGATCACTTCAGGGATACCATCGACGGCCGCAAGAAAGCTGTCCCGCCATTCCGCCGTATGATCCAGCGCCTCAACCTCCATGAAAACGATCAGGCCAAGCCCCACTTTCACCGGGTCGACCAAGGCCACGCGACCGCGGATGACACCCGCCGCTTCCAGCTTCTGTATGCGTTTCCAGCAGGCGGTCTGCGACAGACCGACACGATGCGCCAGTTGTGCGATGGGCACCGTGGCATCGCGCTGAAATCTCGCAAAGTATCTTGCGGTCGATCTGGTCCATCATCGTCACGCTGCGATGAACTCCCTGACGAATTCGGTGCGCGGACGGGCGCGGATGTCGGCAGGCTTGCCGATCTGTTCGATGCGGCCCATCGACATGACGACGACAAGATCGGCCAGTTCCATCGCCTCTTCCTGATCGTGGGTTACAAAAATCGTGGTCAGCCCGGTTTCGTCATGAATATCGCGCAGGCCCTGCCGCAGCTCCTTGCGCACCTTGGCGTCGAGCGCCCCGAAGGGTTCATCCAGCAGCAGCATACGGGGTTCGATGGCCAGCGCCCGGGCCAGCGCCACCCGCTGCCGCTGCCCGCCGGAAAGCTGGCTGGGAAAGCGCGCACCGATGTCGGGCAACTGGATCAGGTCCAGCAGCTTGCGCACCCGGCGGTCGATTTCTGCCTGTGGGGGGCGCTGGTCGCGGTGGCGGGCGCGCAGGCCATAGGCGATGTTTTCAAACACGGTCATGTGCCGGAACAGCGCATAGGACTGGAACACGAACCCCGCGCGGCGTTCCTGAACCGTAAGGGCCGTGGCATCCTGCCGATCAAAGAAGACACGGCCCGAATTCGGGAATTCGAGCCCGCCGAGAACACGCAGCAGTGTTGTCTTGCCGGAACCTGACGGCCCAAGCAGGGCGACCAGCGCACCCGAGGGGATAGACAGCGAAACGGGGTGCAAGGCAGCCGTGGCGCCGAAGAGTTTGGAGATTTCATCGATTTCGATATGCATGGAAATGCCTTTCAATGACGATGGGTTGCGGCAAGGGCATCCGCGTGACGAATTTCGAGGAAGGTTTTCAGAAGCAGGGTCAGCAGCGCAGCAGCGCCAAGACCCCCGCCAGCGAGAAGGCGGCGACAGAGAGGTATTCGTTGTAGAGCATCTCGATCATCACCGGGATCAGTTCGCGCGCGACGAAGGGGAAGGTGACGAACATCGTGGCCAGCACGATCCCTGGCAGGGCAAAAACGATGGGATAGCCTTGCGCCACGAGCCAGCCGCCAATCAGGGAATTGGTGCCGAAGGTCAGCACGATGCACAGGCCCGCCACGACAGGCGAGACAGAGAAGGGCAGATCGATCAGGCTGATCAGGAACGCCTTGCCGCGAAAATCGAACTTGGTGATCCACCATGCTGCGGCGATGCCAAAGGCAGCGTTCAGCGGCACTGCGATGGCCGCGATCAGCAGCGTCAGCCTGATCGCAGAAGCGGCGTCGCGGTTGCCAAGACTGGCCACGGCGGCGGCCCAGCCCTCGGCCAGCGCCTCTGCAAAAACAGCGATCAGCGGCGCAAACACCAGGACGACGATGCCGATGAATGCCAAAACGATGAGCGCGATTTTTACCAGCGGCGCCTCGACGGTGGCGGCGCGGAAATTGGGCGGTGGCAGTGATGTTTCAGACATATCCGATCCTCCGGCGGCTCCACACCTGAATAAGGTTGATGGCGAACAGCATGGCGAAAGAGATCAGTAGCATGGCGATGCCGATGGCTGCCGCAGCGTCATAGTTGAACTCCTCCAACTGGATAACGATCAGCAGGGGCGCAATTTCCGTCGGCATACAGCGCCGTCAGTGCGATGCCTGCCACGGCGGTGGGCAGCGCAAACGGCAAGTCGACGGCGGCATCAAGGATACGCCTGCCGGGGAAGCGGGAACGCACCAGCACCCAGGCCAGGATCACCCCGAACACCAGATCGAACAGCGCAGCGAACAGCGACAGCCGGAACGACAGGAACAGTGCTGCCCAGACGCGCTGGCGGTTCACGGTATCCCAGATGTTGCCGCCGCCGAAACTGGCGCCCTTCAACAGAAGGGCGCCGATGGGCAGAAGGACGACGAGGGACAGCATCGTCAGGGTGATCCCCATACTCAACCCAAGGCCGGGCATGGGGGAGCGGTGAAGGATTGGCCTGCCCATCACTTCCTCACTTCGCCACATAGATCTGGTCAAAGATGCCGCCGTCGCCAAAGTGTTCGGGCTGTGCATTGGCCCATCCGCCAAAGTGGGCGATGTCGACCAGTTCCAGCTTGGGGAAACGCGCCACATCCTCGGGGTTGGCGGCCGATGTATCCCAGCCGCGGTAAAAGTGTTTGAAGGCCAGCGCCTGTCCCTCTGGGCTGTAAAGGAAATCAAGATAGGCAGACGCCAGCTTGCGCTGTTCGTCATTGGCGATGTTGCCTTCGACCAGCGCTACGGGGGGTTCGGCCAGAACGGAAACCGAGGGCACCACGATGTCGAACTGATCCTCGCCCAGTTCCTTCAGCGCCAGATAGGCCTCATTCTCCCACGCCAGCAGGACGTCGCCGATGCCACGCTGGGCGAAGGTCGTGGTCGATCCGCGCGCGCCAGAGTCGAGCACGGGCACATGCTTGAACAGTTCACCCACAAAGGTCTTTGGGTCCTGCCCGTTCTTCTCGGCCCAGACCCAGGCGGCCAGATAGTTCCACCGCGCGCCGCCCGATGTCTTGGGGTTGGGGGTAATCACCTCTACCCCCTCGCCGACCAGATCGCCCCAGTCGTTGAGGGTCTTGGGATTCCCTTCGCGCACCAGAAACACGATGGTCGATGTGTAGGGGGATGAATTGTGTGGTAGTTTCGTCTGCCAGTCAGCGGGCAGTTTTCCCGCCTCTGCAATCTTGTCGATGTCGGACGCCAGCGCCAGCGTCACCAGCTGTGCGCCCAGCCCGTCGATCACCGCGCGGGCCTGCGCACCCGAACCGCCGAGGCTGGCCTCGATGGTGGCGGGGCACAACCGTCCGCCTCCCATTTTGCAGCGAAGGCGGCGTCAAGCTCTCGATACAATTCCCTTGTTGGGTCGTAACTGACATTCAGCAGCGTTTCCGCGCGCAGGGGGGCGGCTGACATCGACAGACCTGCCGCCAGCCCTAACGCCGCGACAAGCTGGTCAAGCGACGTAGGGCCACCGGGAAACCGGTCAACAGCCGGTTGCAGGTGGAAATCGTGACCTGGCCGTCGGCATGTTCCCGCACCTGCGGGCCTTGCGCGGTGACCCGGCCAGAGATTGCAATCGTTGCATAGATTTCTTTTTTCCTGCTTCTGAAAAGATCGCCGGCGCCAAAAGCACCGGGGACATGGGGGATAGGGTAAAACCCGAGAATGGAATGGATGCTCATTGCAGCGCCCCCCGTTTCAGAGGTTCGACCTGTACGAGCCATTTCGCGGCGTCGCGGCCTTCCATCATCTCGTCCGCCGTTTCCAGCGGCTGGCGGGAATAGACCGTGAAGGGCCTGCCATTGATGCAGAGCCGGGCGCCCGTGCTGCGGTCGATCAGGCGGAGGGCGCAGAGGCGCGGCACCATCATCGCATTCCCCATAAGGCCTGCACCGGGCTCCGGGCTACGTTCGTTCCATACATCTTTGACCTCCTTTCCATCTGTGGCGGCATTCGCATCTCCAACACCTAAATAACGACAGATATAATCGTATATTGCAACAGAAAAATCACGCTTAAACTTGTCGTAATTTAGGAGATCATTCTATCAGCGATCCGGAGCGCGTGGAGGGGAGAGGATTTCCGGGCCGCGAGCACTGCTTCGTTATCGGTTTGCGGCAGTCTTGCACGCTGGACGGTCGCCAGCAGTCGTCGACATAAAGATGGGATTCACACCGCGCCCGGTGCGGTCGTCGGGTTCGCCATGCTTGCGCTGTCACCCGGATAGGGCCTAAAAAAGACAGTGTTCACCGGCATTTACCGGCGCCTTCGTGGTTTGACCCTTTTGCATGTTGTCGGCGGCGGCAGGTGCCTAAGCGACGCCTATCTGCCTGCCTTCTCCGAAATCCCCGACATGCCCTCGCGCCGTTCCAGTTCCGACAGCACATCGGCCAGTGCCACGTCGCGTGCGGCGAGCATGACCAACAGGTGATACAGAACATCCGCCGCTTCCGCCGTCAGCCGGTCGCGGTCGCCCTTCACCGCCTCGATGATCGCCTCTACCGCCTCTTCTCCGAATTTTTCGGCGCATTTTTCGGGGCCCTTCGCCAGCAGCTTGGCGGTCCAGCTTGTTTCGGGGTCGGCACCACGCCGGTTGGCAATGGTGGCGGCAAGGCGCTCCAGTCCGTTCATTACAACCTCATCGGAATACCGGCGGCGGCCATGTGCTGTTTGGCCTGACCGATGGTGTAGGTGCCGAAGTGAAAGATCGAGGCTGCCAGAACCGCGCTGGCATGGCCTTCGGTTACCCCTTCCACCAGATGATCCAGAGTGCCGACACCGCCGGAGGCGATCACCGGTACGGGCACAGCATCGGCGATGGCGCGGGTTAGCGGCAGGTTGTAGCCGCCCCTGGTGCCGTCACGGTCCATGCTGGTCAGCAGGATTTCCCCGGCGCCTTTCGCGGCAACCGTGCGGGCGAACTCTACCGCGTCGATGCCGGTGGGCTTGCGGCCGCCATGGGTGAAGATTTCCCATTTCCCGGGGGACACGGTTTTCGCGTCGATGGCCACCACGATGCACTGGCTGCCGAAGCGGTCGGCGGCCTCTGCCACCACATCGGGATTGGCGACGGCGGCAGAGTTGAACGAAACCTTGTCCGCCCCGGCCAACAGCAGGGAGCGCACGTCGTGGTGTGTCCGCACCCCCCCGCCCACGGTCAGCGGCATGAAACACTGCTCGGCCGTGCGCGTGACCAGATCGAACATCGTGCCGCGGTTTTCATGCGTGGCGTGGATGTCGAGAAAGCACAACTCATCCGCGCCTGCCGCATCGTAGGCACGAGCAGCCTCGACGGGATCGCCCGCATCGATCAGGTTGACGAAGTTCACCCCTTTGACGACGCGGCCGTCGGCCACGTCGAGACAAGGGATAATCCGGGTTTTCAACATTTCGCGGCCTTTCGGGTTCGACCCCGTGATAGCGTTTGGTCAGAGGGGTTTCCAGCAGTTTGCTGGCCGGGAGGGACGGGGCAATGGCTACGCTGCGCTATCTGCTTTCTGCACTGGCACTGGGTGCCATCGCTGACTGGGCGTCAGAGACATTCTTCTGGTCTGCCCCACCGACACCGGTGATGCTATGGGAGCGGCTGCTGACCATTTTGGCCTATAGTGCCTGTGCCGGTGCGGCGCTGTCGGCAGTGCTTGCCACCGGCGCTTCGGGTCTGCGCGGGTTGTTTCTGGGCGGCGCGATCCTTGGCTTTCTGGTCGAGGGCGTCGTGGTAGGCACAATGTATGATGCCTTTCCCCTTCAGATCATCTGGACACCGCTGGCCTGGCATGCCCTGATTTCGGGCGTCGTTGTTCTGGGCTTCGGTCGCATGGCGGGACGGCTGTCTGCGATGAGGTTGATGCTGGGCTGGTTGGCGATAGGGCTGTTCGGCGGCATCTGGGCGCAATACTGGCCATTGGAACGCGGCAGTATGCCGGGCGCAGGGGCGACGCTGGCCTACATGGCCGGACTGGGTTTGGTCGTGCCGCTCGCGAATATCCTACTGGACCGGGTGGGAACCGTGGAGCCGCCACCAGGACCGGTTCTGCTGTCACTCCCCTTGTTGGCGCTGCTCCTCTGGCTGGCAGGAACGGTGCCGATGCCAAGCGTTCTGCGCCTGTCCTGCCCGGTGATGATCGCGCTGACCGTGCTGGCGATGCGCGCGGGCGGGAATGGCCCGGCGCCGTTGTCATTCGGTTCGCCCGCATCGCCGTGGAAGCACGGGCTGTTCGTCATCGCTCCGCTTGCGGCATCCCTGATCGCCACATCTGGCTGGCAAGGCTTTGGGGGCCTGGCGGTCAATATTCCTGTCGCTTTGGGCACGGGTGCGACGGCACTTGTGTTGTGGCTTCGGTATCTATTCACCGCCCTGCGGCGCTAACCGGCCATTCGCGCCACGGCCCCTTTGGAAATCAACACGTGAAAGGGCATGACCAGCCGCAGATAGGTGCGACCCCAGAAATTGTGCGGATGCACCCATGTCGACATATAAAGCCGTTCCCCTTCGCGCAGCACGGCGATGCGGAAATCCAGATGACGGTCTTCCAGTGCGATGACGAACTCGCGCCCGTCATCCTTGCGGATCGGGAACAGCCCAACCGCCTCGATACCGGGATCGGCCTTTGTCTTCAGGCCAAGCGGGGCAACGATCGCATTGCGCAACCGCAGCAGCGCCCGCGCCCAGCCGGGCAGGGACAAGCCACGCAACGCCGCCTCCCGCGGGGGCAGGGCGCTTTCGATGGAGTAGCAATCAAGGAAATCCCCGGGGCGGTGATGGGACCAGAGGCTACAAGAGTTAGGCAGGCTGTCCTTGCTGACATTCGGCATTTCCGACCTCGCGCGTTTCAGACGCAGGATTTCATCCGGAACATGCGCTGTCGATGCGTCCTGCTGCCACGTCAGGCTTTCAGTGCGGTGATTGCATCGGCCAGATCAATCGCGCCGTCATACAGTGCCCGGCCCGAGATTGCGCCCGCGATCACGCCGGTGTCGCGCAGCGCGGTCAGGTCCGCCATCCGGCTGACACCGCCAGAAGCGATGACGGGGATCGCGACCGCGCAGGCCAAGGCCGCCGTTGCCTCGATGTTGGGGCCCTGCATCGCGCCGTCGCGGTCGATGTCGGTGTAGATGATCGCGGCCACGCCCGCGTCCTCGAAGCTGCGGGCCAGATCGGTGGCCTGCACCGTGGTTTCCTCCGCCCAGCCCTTGGTAGCGACAAAACCCTTGCGTGCGTCGATGCCCACGGCGACCCGACCCGGGAAAGCTTTTGCCGCCTGCCGGACCAGACCGGGGTCTTCCACGGCGACCGTGCCAAGGATCACGCGGGCCAGCCCCTTTTCCAGCCACATCGCGATGGTGGCCATGTCACGGATGCCGCCGCCCAACTGGCAAGGAACAGTGACGCGGGCAAGAATCGCCTCTACCGCCGCCGCATTGACCGGCTCTCCCGCAAAGGCCCCGTTCAGATCGACCAGATGCAGCCATTCGCAGCCCGCCGCCTGAAACTTCGCCGCCTGCGCTGCCGGATCGTCGCCGAACACCGTTGCCGCCGACATCTCACCCCGCAGCAGGCGCACGCACTTGCCGTCTTTCAGGTCGATGGCGGGATAAAGGATCATCGGCAGCCCCTTGCAAGGATCGCGCGCTTCCTGCCACAGCGCTTCCGTCACCGCAACCTTACGTCACGCTTGCGTCGTGGCGCGGGGCATGGCGTGATCGGGCAGGGGAGCGAGGAGGACAATCATGAAACATCTGCTGATCGCGGCCGTTCTGGCCGTTCTTGCCGGACCGGTGCTTGCCGATCCGCTGGAAGGGCTGTGGCGCACTGCGCAAGACGACAACGGCAATTCCGGTCTGATCGAAGTGGTGCCCTGTGGGGCGGCGCTGTGCGGAACGCTGGTCAAGGCCTACAATTCCGAAGGGTCAGAGATCGACAGCCCCAACATTGGGCGCAAGCTGATCTGGGATACGGTGCCGAAGGGCGACGGCGAATATCGCGGCATGGTCTATTCGCCGGACCGCGATGCCGAATACAAGTCAAAGCTGGTCCTGTCGGGCGACAGCCTGACGGTTTCGGGATGCAAGCTTGGGTTCTGCCGGAAAGGCGGAACCTGGAAGCGGGCGAACTGACCGATCACGGCTTCCAGCGCAGGAAATTCCCGATCAGCCGCAGCCCGGCTGATTGGCTTTTCTCCGGATGGAACTGCGTGCCGATCATGGTGTCGCGGCCGATGATCGCTGTCACCTCGCCCGCGTAATCGACATGGGCCAGCCGTTCCGCAGGGTTGTCGACGCGGAAGTGATAGGAATGCACAAAATAGGCGTGGTCGCCGGTGGCGATGCCGTCCAGTACCGGATGCGCTGCCCCGCCCGGATCAAGCCGCAGGTCGTTCCACCCCATATGCGGCACTTTCAGCGCGGGGTCGGCAGGGGCGATCCGCACCACCTCTCCAGCCACCCAGCCAAAGCCCGCCACATCCTCATACTCCCGTCCCCAGGATGCCATCATCTGCATACCCACACAGATGCCAAGGAACGGGCGGCCCTTGCCGATGACCGCCGACTCTATCGCCTCGAACAGGCCGGAGTGATCGGCCAGCGCCCGCTTGCAGGCGGGAAAGGCCCCGTCGCCCGGCAGCACGATGCGGTCGGCGCGGGCGACATCCTCTGGCCGCCCGCTGACCAGCACATCGCCGCCGCCGACTTCTGCCGCCATGCGCTGGAACGCCTTTTCGGCGGAATGCAGGTTGCCGCTGTCGTAGTCGACCAGAACCGTCAGCGTCATAACGCGCCTTTGGTGGAGGGCAACGCCCCGCCCGCGCGCGGGTCGGGCTCCACCGCCTCGCGCAGCGCACGGGCGAATGCCTTGAACGCAGCTTCGGCGATGTGGTGGCTGTTCACGCCGTGGATGCGGTCCATGTGCAGGGTGATGCCGCCATGTGTGCCGACCGCCTGAAAGAATTCCCGGACCAGCTCGGTATCGAAGGTGCCGATCTTCGCCGTCGGAAATTCGACGTTCCACACCAGATAGGCGCGGCCCGACAGGTCCAGCGCGCAGGCCACCTGCGCATCGTCCATCGCCAGATGGAAACGGCCATAGCGGCGGATACCGCGCTTGTCGCCAAGAGCTTTCACCAGAGCCTGACCCAGAGCGATGCCGGTATCTTCGACCGTGTGGTGATCGTCGATATGCAGGTCGCCATTCGCCCGCACGGTCAGGTCGATCATCGCATGGCGAGACAACTGATCAAGCATGTGGTCGAAGAAGCCGACGCCGGTCCGGTTGTCGTAAACCCCCGGGCCGTCAAGGTTTACCATCACCGAAATGTCGGTTTCCGCCGTCTTGCGGGTGATCGTCGCGCTGCGCATCGGCCTTCTCCATCTGCCTTGCCGCGCTTATAGGCGGCGCAGCGGCATTAGGAAAGCGGCCTCGACATCCGGGATTAACCGCGTCTCAGATTGTTGCCGGCAAGATTGATCGTATCGTTCGTGGCCGAACTGTGCATGACGAAAAATCGTTTGTGGCGGCCATCATCAAAGGACAAATCCAGCCAGCCTTCGGCAAAGGTATAGGTGCCGCTGCCTCCATCCGTCGAGGTCGAACTGCCGCCACCGGACACACCCATTATCGAGTTTCCGTTTGCATCAAGTATCGGACTCGGGCTGATCAGGGTGGTGTTGGTGATGCTTTGGTGCCATTCAAAGCGGCCATCTGCCATAAAGTTCCAGAAAACCTCTGCATCGCTGTAGCTGCCGACACCGCCAAGCATTCCCGGCCCGCTGCCGGTATAGCTTTCCGCGACCCACGCCCCGGCCAGCAAAGCAGGGTCCATGGGTTGCAGGGGCGCAAACTCCACATCCCCCATCTGAAAACCGTCGCCCTTTTCCACAAATAATTCGGGGTCCGACCAGTCGTCTTCCTCGTAGTCTCCCGACGACCGGAATGACAGGGTATTGCCGTTGATGCGATACTCTCCGCAGACGCCGAACCCATCCGGCCGACTGCGCGTGCAATCGGGCAGGGCGCCGAATTCGTCCATGTCCAGATCGCGGACCGCCCTGCCATCCGGTGCTATATAGGTCAGCGTATCCCGCCATTCATAGGTATACATGGTGCCGGACCAGTTCGAATAATTCTCCAGCGAGTGATCCAGTCCCTCGGGCAGGCCGCCTTGGGGCGCGCTGGCCGGTGGGGCAGGATCCTGACCGTACAGGGGAAGGATGCGCGGCGGCGCAAAGCCCATGCAGGTGGCCTGCCGTGTGGTCTCGGTCGAGGAGTAGAACATGCTGCCCGACCGGATCACGCTGTCGATTTCCAGCGTCAGCGCGCCATTCTCATCGGCGTCCATTTCGCCTTCGAACAGGGCATAGGGGCCGGTCTGAAAGTTGAAGACAGCCTTCCAGTATTCGTCGCCGTCACCGTCCAGGTTCAGGGTCATGCGGCCTGTGCCTTGGGGCGCCTTGTAGACACCATCGCCATACATCAGACGAAAGGGCGCACCTTCGGCACCGGTGCACTCCAGCAGGCCGCGTTCCAGAACCACCCGTGCCATGATCTGTTGTACCCGTTCAACGCGCGGGCCTTCCTGATGGCAGGTCAGTTCCACCTCTCCGTCCGAATAGGGGTCGTCGATGGAAAAGGCCTGCCCGTTGCCGTCTGTCGCCCAGACGATGAAGTAATCTTCAAATGCCATGGTGCCATCAACCTTGACCACGGTATCAAAGGTATCATCGGGTGCGACATGCCACTTGCCGCCGCCCATGCGCTGGCCGTTGGACACGCGATAGGTTCCGTCATCGGCAAAGGTGAATTCCAGATCGGGTGTCGCCGTCATCGGCCGCTGGGTTCCGTCGCGGTAGCACTGGAAGCGCACCGGCAGCGGGCGCTCGCCCGGCTTTATCCCTTGTGCGATCGCTGCCTGCACCGTCATGTCGGCACGGGTCCGGGCCACGGGTTCGGTCAGAGGTTCGGGGAAGGCCATTTCCGGCAGGCGGGAAGGCTGCAAGGGTTCGGCAAACTCGGACTCATGAAATTCGGTTTCCATGATCGTCTGGGTTTCGTCGGGCAGGTTTTCGGTATCGGGGGGCGTCATCGTGACCAGCCCGGCCTGCTTGCCATCGACAAAGACGCCGACAAGATGCAGTTCCCCGTCCACCTGCGCGATGAACATCGCAAAGTTGCGCCCGTCATCCAGATTTTCGGCTGTTATCATCTGCTGAAAAGACGGCGGTGCGCCGAGCACATCCTCGATCAGCGACGGGCCGATATCTGCCGGGGCCTCCCCGCCTGTCGAAACGGCATTGTGATAGGTGATGGTCGCGTTTGGACCCTTGTAGGTAATGCGCCCGGCGGTGATCGTCAGTTCGTAATCGTCCGGCATCGAAAAGGACCACGGACCGAAGCTGTCGGCGGCTGCCGGCGCGCCCAGTGCCGAGAGCGCCAACCCTGCCCAGATCGTCTGCCGGATGCGCATGATACCCTCCACTCTTACGCTGGAAGGCAGCCTAGCGAATGGTTCCGCTGCAGCAATGGGCTGGCGCATTCGTGATCGGATGTGAAGCGTGGGCCATTGAAAGCAAACAGCGCCCAACAGCTTGGTCGGGCGCCATGCAAGTTTACCTGTCAGCTCAATTCAGTTCCTGGCAGACGGTTTGTCAGGAAAAGAGGGGGCTTGTGGCCCCCTTGGGGATCTTATTCCACCGTCGTCATCGTGGCCGGCGGGAATTCCACACCTGCAAATTCCGGATAGACCGCCTGCAGCATGCCGACCTGCTGCGGATCGTCGACGCGCACCAGATACCATTCGCCTTCGTCCTGCATGACCAGCGTCTGTGATTCAGCGCGGATCGTGCCCTGACCTTCGATGGTCATCACATTGTGGGTCGGCACCAGACCATAGGTGCGGCTGCCGTCGGGTGTGGCGGTGAAGGTGGCGTTGGCAAGATCCATGCCGAATTCATCGAAGGTGACGGTGGACAGCATCGCGCCCATCTGTTCCTTCATTGCCGCTTTCAACTGATCGACGGTCATGCCGGACTGCGACGCGATATGTTCGCGCACCTTGCCGGGGATGAAATCGAATGTGCCGGACAGGTCGCCCGATTTCATAACTGCGCCGAATTCATCGATGCGGGTCTGAATCGCTGCCTTTTCCTCGTCCGTCACTTCTTGCGCGTGCAGCGGAGCGGTCAGCAGAAACGCGGCCGCAGCCAGCGCGGTCATGGTTTTGTTGAAGAACATATCACACCTTTTGATTGTCTTGTTACGGGCACGTCTTGCCATCAGTTCTTGCGGGTCTCAAGCTCTGCGTTGAACAGCCGCAACCTGTGCGTCAGGTTGTCCCCGTCGATGACACTGTCGAAGTTTTCGAACAAGAAAGACAAGGCCTCGCCCTCATCAAGACCCGCTTCGGCGGCAAATCGCCGGAGCTTTCGATAACCGTCTTCGGTCATGGCGACCGGAAAGCGGCGGGTCAGGCGAAAACGTTTGGGCATGGCTATTCCACGGATTGACGCGATTGCACCCGGTAACTGGCGGGTGTGTGAATTTCAGGCAGTTCGGCAAGCCCGGCAAGCCAGCCGCAGCGCGATTCCACGGCAGTGCTTTCGAAGGGCATGAAGGTAAATCCGGGCGCGATGGTTCCGGCCATTATTTCGGTTGTATCACTACTGCGATAGAAAAGCGGCGTTCCACATGTGGCGCAAAAGCCGCGCCAGGCGATATCCGAGGATGCCCACTCGGACGGCACACCCGACCACACAATGCGGTCATTGGGAACCTCGATCAGTGGAGCAAAGGCGTTGCCGGTGGCCCGCTGGCACATCCGGCAGTGGCAGACGACCGATTTTGCCGGGCCGGCCGCAACATTGTAGCGCACGGCACCACACTGGCACACGCCATGAAATGCCGGTTCGTCCCGCCAGCCGCGTCTCATCCCGTCCTCCGCTCGTTGACCGAGCTTAGAACGCCTCTGCCGGAAGTGCCATCACGGTTTCGGCACCGTTCTGGATGCGGGTCAGGTGCAGTGCCGTGGCCGGAAGCTGGCGGGCCATGTAATGACGACCCGTCGCGATCTTCGTGCGCAGGAAATCGATGTCGCCCGTGCCGGCATCCAGCGCGGCCTGTGCCGCGACGGCCATTTTTGCCCACACGAGGCCAAGGCAGACATGGCCAAAAAGATGCAGGAAATCGGTGCTGCCCGAAAGCGCTGCATTTGGGTTCTTCAGCCCCTGCTGCATGAAGAACATGCCTGCCGCCTGCAAATCCTTCGATGCGGCTTTCAGCGGTTCCAGGAAGCCTGCCTTGAGCGTCTCGTTCCCTTCGTTTTCCTTGATGAAGCTTTTCACCATTTCGAAAAACGCCATGACGGGCTTGCCGCCATCCGCGCCAAGCTTGCGCCCGACCAGATCAAGCGCCTGCACGCCGTTCGCACCTTCGTAGATCATGGCAATACGGGCATCGCGGGCGAATTGGCTCATCCCCCATTCCTCGATATAGCCATGCCCGCCATAGACCTGTTGCGCGGTCACGGCCGCCTCGAACCCCTTGTCGGTCAGGAAACCCTTGATGACCGGGGTCAGCAGCGAAATCAGCCCTTCGGCCGCAGCATCGCCCGCGTGGGCGCGATCGATCAGCTCTGCCCCCCAGAAGGTCAGCGCCCGCGCGCCTTCGACAAAGCTTTTCTGATCCATCAGCATCCGGCGCACATCGGGATGCACGATCAGCGGATCGGCGGGGCCAGAGGGGTTTTGGGGGCCTTTCACGGCCCGGCCCTGAAGGCGATCCTTCGCATAGGCCAGAGAATTCTGATAGGCGGCTTCGGCCACGGCGTAGCCTTGCAAACCTACGCCCAGACGCGCCTCGTTCATCATCGTGAACATCGCGCGCATGCCCTTGTGCAGGTCGCCCAGCAGCCAGCCCGTCGCGCCGTCATAGTTCATCACGCATGTGGCATTGCCGTGAATGCCCATCTTTTCCTCGACCTTGCCGCAGGACACGGCATTGCGGGTGCCGAGACTGCCGTCGTCATTCACCAGTACCTTGGGCACGATGAACAGGCTAATGCCCTTGGTGCCCTCACCTCCGCCGGGGGCCTTGGCCAGCACCAGATGAACGATGTTTTCCGCCAGATCGTGATCGCCTGCGGAAATAAAGATTTTTTGGCCGGTGATCCGGTAGCTGCCATCCGCCTGGGGTTCCGCCTTGGTGCGAAGCAGGCCCAGATCTGTGCCGCAATGCGGTTCCGTCAGGTTCATCGTGCCTGTCCAGTCAAGGCTGGCCATCTTAGGCAGCCATTTCGCCTTCTGCTCTGCCGTGCCATGGGCAAGGATTGCCCCGATCGCACCATGGGTTAGTCCCTGATACATATTGAAGGCCATGTTGGCGGATACGAACATTTCCCCAACCGCAAGGCCCAGCAGATAGGGCAGACCCTGCCCCCCATATTCTTCCGGAAGGTCCAGCGCGTTCCACCCGCCTTCGCGCATGGCAGCAAAGGCGCGGTCAAAGCCTGCCGGGGTGCGCACGACACCGTTTTCCAGCCGACATCCCTCGCGGTCGCCCACCGCGTTCAGCGGGGCCAGAACCTCGGTCGAAAGTTTGCCAGCCTGTTCCAGGATAGCGGCAGTAAAATCCGTATCAAGGTCGCTATAGCCCGCGAGCTTCTGATCAGAGACGTGCATGACATCGTGCAACAGGAACTGCATGTCACGGATCGGCGCTTGGTAAACGGGCATGGGATACTCCTGTCGGGGGTAGCAGACGTAAGGGCGGCGTCAGGCCGCGGACGAGCCGCGATGTTTGGAAATGACCTGTTCGCCCCACGTAATGCGCGCCTGAAGGTCATCGATCAGCTCGTCAAGGGCACGACGTTCGGCGGCAAGCTGTTCCAGCCGTGCCTTGGCCGCCGCATGGACGCTGCGCAGCTGCGCCATGCCGCCGTCCCCATCCTTGTAAAGGTCAAGCAGCTGCCGGATGTTTTCCAGGCTGAACCCGAAACGTTTTCCTCGCAGGATCAGCGTCAGCCGCGCGCGGTCACGCTTGGTGAAAAGCCGCCGCTGCCCTTCCCGGATCGGGAACAGCAGTTCTTTCGCTTCATAGAACCGCAGGGTGCGCGCCGTCACATCGAACGCTTCGCACATCTCGCGGATGGTCATGAGTTTTTCGTCGTTCATCTTGCGCCCTTCCTTGCAGCGCCACCCAAGGCGCGGAGGTGCGATTTTCCATGCTGTCTTACAAGATTCTGATCGATTGACGTTATGGTTACGTCACGTCACAGCAAACGACGCATGTCCCGTAACGCGAAAAGGCGTTCGTCAGAAATCCGCCAGCGGAATGTCAGGGCACAGGCAAACCTAGCTGCCTTCCTGCCTTCCAGGATCGGCCAGCCATTCAGCCGTCTGGTCGCGCAGGGCCTGAAGGTCTGCGATGCTTTTTTCAAGCTCGGCCTTTTCCTTTTGAAGGACGGCAAGCCTGCGGTCGGAAAGCTCGATCATCACCGCCATCTGCGGGCCGGTTCCCCTTTTGTCATAGAGCTCCAGCCATTGCCGAATTTCTTCCAGACTGAACCCGAACCGGCGCCCCCGCAGGATCAGCGTCATCCTGGCAATCTCACGCGCACCGTAAAAGCGCGCCCTGCCTTCCTTCTGCGGCTGGAGCAGTTCGATATATTCGTAATAGCGCAATGTGCGCGGTGTGACGTCGAAGCGCGCGCACATCGCCTTGAAATCCAGTGTCTTGTCCGACATGTCTTACGACCCCGCAGCGCGTTTCGCAGGCCAATTTCCGTAACGTCATGCTACAGTTCCGGCGCGTTTCACGCAATCATTGCAAAGCAATGCCGTGCAAATCCAGCCAAATTGCACAATGCAATGGTCGTGTCCGCAATATTCAGCGCACCGGCTGGTGGGCTTGCGGCTGAACGCGCGGTTGCGGATAGTCGGCAGACGTCGGACAGGCGGCGAACCGGAAGAGGGCGGGGCAGAATGGCCGAGACCATGGCAGAGCTTGCGCAGAAGTTCACATCGGCGCTGCCCTATGCTCGGGCACTTGGGATGAGGATCGAGGCGATCTCTCCGGGAGAGGCGCGCATGTCCATGCCCTATGACCCACGCCTCGTGGGTGACCCCGCGACGGGCGTGCTGCATGGTGGCGTGGTGTCCGCCCTTATGGACACCTGCGCAGGCACCGCAGTGCTTTCGCATCCAAAAGGGCCGCGCGGCACCGCCACGCTTAGCCTGCGGATCGACTATATGCGGCCCGCAACGCCCGAACAGCGCCTTGTGGCAGTGGCCGTGTGCCATCATCTGACGCGCAGTGTGGCCTTTGTCCGTGTCACCACCTTTGACGAGGATGAAAACCGCCCCGTAGCCATGGCCAGCGGTTCGTTCAGCGTCGATTTCGGGAAGATGGCGCCATGAGCATGGAAGATAAATCGGCTGCCAGCCGCAAGCCAGAACCCGTGCAACTGATAAAGCAGCGGCGCGATGGTGCGCTTGCGGCATTGGTATCCTCGGTCCCGTTCATCTCGTTCCTTGGGGTTGTATTCGACCGACGCGGGGATGAGCTGACCGCGATCCTGCGATATGATGACCGGCTGATCGGAAATCCCGTGCTGCCAGCGCTGCATGGCGGGGCCACGGCCGCCTTTCTGGAAATTGCGGCCATTGTGGAACTGGCCTGGATGACAGGCTGGCCCGAAATGGAACGTGCGGGGCAGGGCGGTTCGATGCCCGCAGCACCGCCGCCGCAGTTACCGCGGACGATTGATTTTACGGTCGACTATCTGCGCCCGGGTCTGGCGCGCGACGCCTATGCCCGGGCACGTGTCACGCGATCCGGGCGGCGCTACGCCAGCGTTCATGTCGAAGCCTGGCAAGATAACCGCGCGCGGCCCTTTGCCGAGGCGACGGGTCATTTCCTGATGCCAGCGGTGGATGCAGCGCCGGAATGACAGCGGGCGGAACAACTGTGCCTGTCGCAGATCCCGGCCCCGTCACGCACGGGCGGGTGATGCGGATTGCCCTGCCCATCGTCTTGTCGAACGCCACCATCCCTATTCTCGGCGCGGTGGATACCGGCGTGGTCGGGCAGATCGGACAGGCAGCGCCTATTGGTGCGGTGGGCATGGGCGCTGTCATACTGGCAACGGTCTATTGGGTGTTCGGATTTCTGCGCATGGGTACATCCGGACTGGTGGCGCAGGCGCATGGGGCAGGGGATCGCCCTGAAACCGGTGCGGTGCTGCTGCGGGCGCTGTTGATCGCAGCGGCTGCCGGACTGTTGCTTGTGGTGTTGCAGCGGCCGATGACCGGTGCGGCCTTTGCCATAGCACCCGCCTCGGCAGAGGTGGAGGTGCTGGCGCGCAGCTATATCGGCATCCGCATCTGGGGTGCGCCCGCGACTATCGCGCTTTACGCCGTGACCGGCTGGCTGATCGCGATCGAGCGAACACGTGCCGTATTGCTGCTGCAACTCTGGATCAACGGCGTAAACATCCTGCTGGACCTGTGGTTCGTGCTTGGTCTGGGCTGGGGTGTGCAGGGCGTTGCCGCCGCGACGCTGATTGCAGAATGGACAGGGCTGGCCCTTGGTCTTTGGCTGTGCCGTTCGGCGTTCGATTTCCCCGGCTGGAATGACCGCGGGCTGATCCTTGACCGCGCAAGGCTGCGGCGGATGGTGGCGGTGAATACCGACATCATGATCCGTTCGGTGATTCTGCAGGGATCATTTACAACCTTCGTGTTTCTGGGGGCGGGGCAGGGTGATGCCACGCTGGCCGCCAATCAGGTGCTGTTGCAGTTTCTGGAAATCACCGCCTACGCGCTTGACGGGTTCGCCTTTGCCGCAGAATCCCTGGTGGGGCAGGCGGTCGGGGCGCGCAACCGGGGTGGGGTCAGGCGTGCGGCCATTGTCGCTTCGCAACTCGGTGTTGTCGGCGCCGTGCTTTTGTCGGTGATTTTTGGGCTTTTAGGCCCGATCATCATCGACCTGCTGACAACATCACCCGATGTGCGGACGCTGGCGCGGAACTATCTGCCATGGCTGATTGTCGCGCCTTTGATCGGCATCGCAAGCTGGATGTTCGACGGGATCTATATCGGGGCGACGCTGACGCGAGAAATGCGCAACCTGATGTTCGTTGCCGTTGCGGCCTATGCCTGTGCGCTGTTTCTTCTGCTGCCGGTTCTGGGCAACCACGGGCTTTGGGCGGCGCTGATGGTGCTGAATGCCACGCGCGGCGTTGTCATGGCGCTGTTCTATCCCCGGGCCGAGGCGCGTGCAGCGGGCTGACGGCGCGTTCGATCTTATGCGGTTACAGCCACGCACCACGCCCGGTGGCCACGGCATCGGCCACGTTGTCGAAACCGTCCCGCGCCAGCAGCGCGTCAAGTCCTTGCGCAATCCCGGCCCCCAGTGACAGGCCGCCCCAGACCAGCGCGGTGTAAAGCTGCACCGCCGACGCCCCGGCCCGGATTTTCTGATACGCCTGTTCAGGCGATCCCACCCCGCCCACGCCGATCAGCGGCACCTTCCCCGCCGTAAGTTGCGACAACCGCGCCAGCACCCTTGTGGACCTCTCGAACAGCGGTGCTCCGGACAGACCGCCGGGCTGCGCTGCATCGGCGCTGCGCAGCCCGTCGCGGGCCAGCGTGGTATTGGTGGCGATGACCGCATCAACGCCAGATGACAGGGCGATTTCGGAAATGTCCTCCAGTTCTGCCGCCGTCAGGTCGGGAGAGATTTTCAGGAACACAGGCACCTGTCGGGGCAGTTCCGACCGTGCCTCCATCACTCCGGCAAGCAGGGCTGACAGCGCGGCCTTGCCCTGCAGCTCACGCAGGCGCTCGGTATTGGGCGACGACACGTTGACGGTCGCGAAGTCGACATGCGGTCCGCAGTGCCGCAGGACCGTGGCAAAATCTGCAGCGCGGTCGGTGCTGTCCTTGTTGGCGCCAAGGTTCAACCCGACGTGAATGCCGGGCGGCCGGGCGGCCAGACGGGGGGCGATGGATGCCATGCCTTCGTTGTTGAAACCAAAGCGATTGATCGCCGCGCGATCCTCGGCCAGCCGGAACAGTCGGGGTCGGGCGTTCCCTTCCTGCGCGCGGGGGGTGGCGGCGCCAACCTCGATAAACCCGAAGCCCGCGCGCATCAGGGGGGCAAGCGCCGTGGCGTTCTTGTCGAACCCCGCCGCCAGACCAACAGGATTGGGCAGCGGCATTCCGGCCAGAACCACCCGCAGCCGCGCCGATGTGATCGGGCCGGGGGCGGGGGCCAGCCCGGCGCGCAGCGCCCGGATCGAAAGGCCGTGGGCGGTTTCGGGATCCATCCGGCGCAGCAGGCGCAGGCCCAGCCGTTCCAGCGTGCTCACCACAGACCCTCCGGGAAGATATGCCCGCTGGCGCCAAGTGGCAGCGACTTGTCCCAGAGCACATCCGCAAGGGTCAGGTTGCGATACAGATGCGGGAACAACGCCCCGCCGCGCGATGGTTCCCACCGCAGGGAGGGGCCAAGAGCATCGGCTTGCACGGCCAGGAGCACCAGATTGCTTTCATGGGTAAAGTGGCGCGCCGCCGTTTCCGCGATTTGTTCGGCGGTGGAAAAATGGATGTAGCCGTCCGCCAGATCGACCGGCGCGCCCGCAGTTTCGCCGGCGGCGCGGAACGCGTCCCATTCCGGCCGACGAAGGATCTTGTAGATCAGCATGGGCGGCTTTTGCCGTGTTGCCGCGCGCCCGTCAATTGCCGCCGTGTCATCGCCGCGTCATGGATTTACGTCACGACAACGGCAGCGGATTGTAACACAGTCTTTGACAGCCTGCGCGCGAGGTCACAGACTGCTTTCAATCCCAAGCCATACACAGCCACAGGAGAATCGCCATGCCCCGGATTTCAAAGGCCCTTTTTGCCGCCGCCCTCGGAACAAGCTGCCTTGCCGGGCCGCTGGCCGCAGAAACGGTGAAGCTGACGCTGCTGGGCGTGGGCGATGTCTATAATTTTGAAGAGGAAGACGGGCGCGGTGGTTTCGCCCGGCTGAACGCGGTGGCACGGGCGGAACGTGCCGCCAACCCGAACACGCTGTACCTGTTCAACGGCGACATGCTTTCGCCATCGCTGATTTCCGGCTTCGACATGGGCCAGAACACCATCGACTTCACCAATCTGGTGCCGTTCGACCTTGCCGTGCCGGGCAATCATGAATTCGACTTCGGCCCCGACAACTTCTTCGAAAAGATGAAGGCGTCCAAGTATCCATGGGCCGCGATCAACGTGACGAAGGATGACGGGTCCGCCATCGAGGGTCTGGGCGGCGTTATGGTCAAGGAAATGGCCGGGCTGAAGATCGCGCTGATCCCGGTGGCGCAGGATACCTCGCCCGAGGTTTCCTCCACCGGGTCGCTGAAATTCCTGCCCACGGTCGATACGGCCGTGACCGCTGCCGAGGCGGCACGGGCGGACGGGGCCGATCTGGTGATCGGCGTGGTGCAGACCAACATGGAAAACGACCGCGCCCTGATGGCCAGCCATGCCTTCGACGTGATCCTGTCGGGCGACGATCACACCTATGCCACCGCCTATGACGGGGTGACGGCCTATGTCGAAACCAGCGTCGATGCGCAACTGCTGAACCCCATCGACCTGACCGTGGAAATCGGCGACGACGATGGCGAGCGCACAATAAGCTGGACCCCGAATTTCCGCTTCATCGACACCGCCACCGTGACCCCCGATCCGGAAAGCGCGGCGCTGGCCGACCAGTTCCGCGCCAAGATGGACGAAACGCTGAACGTGGAAATCGGCACGCTGGAGACGTCGCTGGACAGCCGCCGCAACGTGGTGCGGGCCGAGGAAGCGACGATGGGCAACCTGATCGCCGATGCCATGCGTGACCAGACCGGGGCCGATATCGCCATCATGAACGGTGGCGGCATCAGGGGCGACCGCACCTATGACGCAGGCGTGAAGCTGACGCGGCGCGATATCCTGACCGAATTGCCTTTCGGCAACGTGACCATGGTGACGGAGCTTCCGGGATCGCAGGTTTTGCTGGCGCTGGAAAACGGCGTCAGCCAGGTGGAAAAGGGCGCGGGCCGTTTCGCGCAGGTGTCCGGGCTGACCTATACCTTTGATGCCGCCGCCCCGGCAGGGGCCCGTGTTTCCGAAGTGATGGTGGCGGGCGCGCCGATCGATCCGGCAAAGACCTACAAGGTTGCGGTCAACGATTACATCCTTGGCGGTGGAGATGGTTATGACGCGCTGGGGGCGGGGGTGCTGCTGCCGGAAATCGGCGGCAAACTGGTTGCCAATGATGTGATGACCTATGTCGAAAAGCTGGGCACGGTCAGCGTCGCGACGGATGGCCGGATAAAGAAGCTGGGCCAGTAGACCCTCGCTTCTGACCGGACTGGGGGGGGCGATCCTCCCCCCGCTTGCTATGCGTCACGCCCCATCAAACTCGCACAGGATGTGCACATCCATTCCCAGCGATTGCAGCAGCCTGCGCCCGCCAAGTTCGGGCAGATCGACGACAAAGGCGCAGCCGATCACCTTTGCCCCCAGCCGCTCGATCAGCTTGATCCCGGCTTCCGCCGTGCCGCCGGTGGCCAGCAGGTCATCGACCACCAGCACCCTTTCCCCCGGCTGCAGCGCGTCTTCGTGGATTTCCATGATCGCCTCGCCATATTCCAGTTTGTAGGCCTGGCTGATCGTCTGGCCGGGCAGCTTGCCCTTCTTGCGGATCGGCACGAAGCCCACCGAAAGCTGGTGCGCGATGGCCCCGCCAAGGATGAACCCCCGCGCCTCCAGCCCCACCACCTTGTCGATCTGTTCCCCGGCGTAAGGATGCAGCAACTGGTCGATGGCCATGCGGAACCCGCGCGCATCGGCAAAGAGCGTGGTCACATCGCGGAACATGATCCCTTCATGCGGGAAGTCGGCAATGGTGCGGATGTAGTCGCGGACGGTCTTTTTCATGATGGCACAACCTGCTGTGCGGCAGGACCGGCTTAGCACAAGGGTCGATGAGCCGGAAGGCGGTGCTGAGGATGACTAACGCAGCTTTCCTACCGTCAAAGGCACGACATTCGATTGAGAATGGTTGGAATAGGTATCCCATGTCGGGGTGTATTCTTCAGCCTGATTGCCCCAGACCGTCCATCCGACGCGCGGCCCGCGTGCGAACATTTCCAGGCGTGGGCCGTTACTGCACCCTTCGATAAGCGCATATTGCTCATCCGGTTTGCGGCTGTGTTCGCGTTTCTGGGTAGAAATAATGTTTTCCTGAGTGCGGCCCTGTTGCAGGGTTCGAGCATTCTTGCCGCGAACGCCAAAAAGCAAAATTTCGGTCACATTTCGAAAGTAAAACCCGACCCCACGTCGATCCGGGCCGCCGTCTTTGCGAATTTTGTACCAAACGATGTTGCTCTTATAGCTAAAGCCCCAATTTTCCATGACTTTTAAACCCTCGGGAAGAAGGGCGTTGGGCACCCAAAGATATAGATGCGCGGTATCAGAAACGATTGCTTCTACCGGGAGATCGCAAATTTCCCGGAGCGTCATGGTGGGATATCGTGACAGCCGCTTGTGTTCCGGTGCCATCTTTCCGGTTCGGTTCTGGAATTGCCATGGGGGGTCAGCAAGTACGGTGCGGAATTTGATCTTGCCAGCCTTTGCCAGCAGGTCGTCAGCGGCAGAGATCATTTTTCATCATCCACGAATAGTGCATTTGTGATGCCGAAGACCAGAAGTGGGCATCCTGCGCCGCCGCCCCCCAGAACTCGCGGCAGAAGTTTCGACATGTGAGTTGTCGAGTTTCCATAAGAAGACCCTCGTCCAAGTCCGTTAAAGATATCTTGAAGCTCGTCAGCTCTGGTGATCACGACCCCGACGCTAACGGCCCGCAAGTCAAACAGAAGACGAAAATTGTTCAAGTCGCGGTCATAGAACGGGTCTTTATTGTTCCACTCGATTTCAAGAGCCACACCATTTTTGAAGCAATCGATCTTGTGGGTTGGGGAGTCAAGGCGCACTCCGTCCACTTCTATGGCTGTCTGAAACTGCTTTTCCATCCAACCACGTTTGGAAAGAAAGCCATCTATGTAAGTCGAAATAGGAGACTTGTTACCTCCACCTTTGGTGACCCAAGATTTTCTCAGCCGGAATGCCATGAGCACATCCAACAGGTCTGTCCATTCTGATGGAAAGTCCTGAGTCAGGATCGCACTCGCATGCTTCCACTCATAACACTCATAGTTGTCGCTCACGAATTTTGGTAGTCGCGCAGTCAGCATATTGTAGCTCCGGATCACTGAACGAGCATATGTAGCAGTTGGTCTTCACGCAAGCGTCAAACGGGTGAACTAGTGACGCCGCAACATGACCGTCCCCTCACCCCAGCACCCTCCCCGCCACCGCATCCAGCTTCGCCACCAGCTCCGCATCCCGCATTCCCGGCGCGGTCATCACCGCGAAGTCGAGCGCGCGATCGCAGCCGTGGGGGCAGCGGGCACGCTCCGCCCCCAGCAGGGCGGGCAGGCGGGCGACCATGCCTTTCGCCTTTCCTGCATTGCCGGTCAGGGTGGCGATGACGGTGGCGACATCGACCGCGCCGTGATCGGGGTGCCAGCTGTCGTAATCCGTGACCATCGCCACCGAAGCGTAGCAAAGCTCTGCCTCCCGAGCCAGTTTCGCCTCCGGCATGTTGGTCATGCCGATCACGTCGCAGCCCCAGCTTCGGTACATGCGGCTTTCGGCGAGGGTGGAAAACTGCGGGCCTTCCATCGCCAGATAGGTGCCGCCTTCATGCACGGTGATCCCCTCGGCCCTGGCGGCTTTGGTACAGGCCGCCGACAGTCGCGGGCAGGTGGGATGAGCAAGGCTGACATGGGCGACGCAGCCGGTGCCGAAGAAGGATTTCTCACGCGCGAAGGTGCGGTCGATGAACTGGTCGACAATGACGAAATCGCCCGGCGCCATTTCCTCGCGGAACGACCCGCAGGCAGAGACGGAGATGACATCGGTGCATCCCAGCCGTTTCAGCGCGTCGATGTTGGCGCGGTAGGGAACGGTGGTGGGCGAATGCACATGCCCGCGTCCGTGCCGGGGCAAAAAAGCCATCGGCACCCCGTTCAGGCGGCCGACCAGAACCTCGTCCGACGGTTTGCCCCAGGGGGATTTCACCTTGACCCAGGATGCGCCTTCCAGCCCGGCGATGTCATATATCCCCGATCCACCAATCACCCCGATCATGGTTTGCATCTGTCGCCTCCTTGTAGCTGCCTGCAACCGTAACGGTGGGGCGGGGCGGGGGGAAGCGATTGGCTTGCAGTTTCGGTGACGAGCAGGCAGGTGATGCCCGGATGATCCGCGGAGTGCCCGAAAGATGACCGACAACCTGCGTGGGGCGATGCTGATGGTGCTGGCCATGCTCGGCTTTGCCATCGAGGACACGCTGATCAAGACGGTTTACCGCGACCTGCCGGTGGGCGAGATCCTGATGATTTTCGGGGCCGGTGGCATGCTGGTCTTTGCTGCATTTGCGGTGGCGCGGGGGCAGCGGGTGTTCCACCCGGCGGTATTCACGCGGCACATGGCGGTTCGTGCCGGGTTCGAGCTTTCGGGGCGGCTGTTCTATACACTGGCCATTGCGTTGACGCCGCTGTCCAGTGCTTCGGCCATCCTTCAGGCGACGCCGCTGGTGGTGACGCTGGGCGCGTCGCTGGTGTTCCATGAACGGGTCGGCGCATTGCGCTGGGCGGCGATCCTTGCCGGTTTGGCGGGCGTTCTGATGATCCTGCGGCCGGGGGCAGAGGGGTTTTCCGCGCTGTCCATTCTGGCTGTTCTGGGAACCCTGGGTTTTGCGGGGCGCGATCTGGCGACGCGGGCAGCACCGCCGGTGCTGTCGAACCTGCAACTCGGTGTCTGGGGCTTTGCGGTGCTGATCCCGGCGGGCGCGATACTACTGGCATGGACGGGTGGCGCAGCGGCCCCTTCGCCCGCAATCGGTCTGCGACTGGCCCTGACGATAGGTGTCGGCGTTGCCGCCTATCTGGCCCTGACCGCCGCGATGCGGATCGGAGCGGTCGCCGCCGTCACGCCGCTCAGGTATACGCGGCTGGTTTTCGCGCTGCTGATCGGGGTGCTGCTGTTGGGGGAACGGCCGGACGCGCTGACGCTGATCGGCGCGGCAATTGTGGTCGGCAGCGGCCTTGTGACGATCCTTGCCGGGCGACGCGGCTGAAACAATCGATCACATGGCTTTGTCCGGCATGGGCTTGCGGGTCAGTATGCGCAATGCGACGCTACGTAAAGTTGGGTTTGCAAAGGTGCATCATGCAAAAATTTGTCGGTTCTGTTCTCGCGGCTCTGTTTCTGATCTTCTCCTTGTTGCCGCTGGCCGTGATGCTGCAGTTCATCCCCTCCTACATCGCCAATCCGGATGTTTCGATGACATGGTATGTTGTCGCGGCGGTGGTCTGGGCCGTCGCAATGATCCTTATGGTCATGGTGCTGCGCAATCCGCTGCCGGGGCGAGAGATGACGGGGCGAAAGGCGCTGTGGACAGGGCTTCTGACCGCGGCCTTCTTCGCCGTCTTCATCCCGGTGACGTTTGTTGGCGCGGGTCCGGCGGTGGTGTCGCTGTTTCGTCACGAAGCCAGCACGCTAACCCTGCCGATCACGGATGCAACAATGGGTGCGGGTCGCCGTTCCTGCGACGGTCGGGTGGAACTGGACGGGCTGTGGTTCCTGTCGACCGTTTGCGGGGTTCCGGAAGACCTGCGCAGCCAGATGACACCCGGTGACATGCTTGAACTGACGGGGCAGGGCCATTCCATGGGTCTGCGGGTGGAACAGATTCGGCTGATCCCGAAGGGATAGTCAGCGTTCATCCGGACGCGCCATCGCAATCACCTCCCGTACTACGGCATAATCCTGATATCCCATCCGGGCCACCGGGTGATACAGAGCGGCGCTGAACCGGCCCTCTCTCAGGCAGTCTTCGCGCAGATGCACGCCAGTCACGCGGCCAAGGATCAGGAAGTTGCCGCGGCCTTCCAGCGTGATGATCTGCGTCATTTGGCATTCCAGCGTTGCGGGAGCATCTGCGACGCGAGGGCAGTCAATTGTGATGCAGTCGTCTGCGGCGATCCCGGCATGAATGAACTCGTCCACATCGGCTGGCAGCGTGGCAGAGGTTTCGCTCATCACCCGCATCTGGGCTTCGCCAACGATGTTCACGGCGAAAACCCCAGTTGCCTCGATATTTGTCACGGAATCCTTCCGCCCGGTAGAGGCGAACATCACCTGAGGCGGCTGATAGGCGACGGCGTTGAAGAAGGAATAGGGGGCAAGGTTGCGGCCCGTAATGCCATGCGTGGATATCCATCCGATCGGACGGGGGGCAACGATTGCGGTAAAGGGGTTGTGCGGCAGGCCGTGGCCATCTTCGGGTTTATAGAACATCCGTATCCTCAAGCATTTGCCCTGACCCTGCCTGCATGTTACCCGGCTTGCCAGCAGATTCCCGTCAGGAGGCCAACCCGCGCGTGTACCAGCTAGAGGAAGAGACCGATGCGGATTGGTGGGAGGTGGAGGCCCTTTATGACCTGTGCTTCGCCCCCGGTCGTACCGCATTGTCTTCCTATCGCCTGCGGGACGGTGTGGAAAAGGTGGCAGCGCTGTGCCTGGTGCTGCGGGACGAAAGCAGCACGCTGGCGGCGGTGATCCGCTACTGGCCTGTGCGGGTGGCGGGGCAGCCGGTGCTGCTGCTGGGGCCGGTTGCCGTTCACCCGACACGACAGGGCGAGGGCCTGGGTGGCCTGCTGATCCATGAGACGCTGACCGAAGCGCGCAGGCTGGGCTGGCAGCGGGTGCTGCTGGTGGGGGATGCTCCCTATTACCGGCGGTTTGGGTTTCGCAGGATAGAAGGCGTGGTGATGCCGCCGCCCACCAATCCCGACCGTGTTCTGGCGCTGGAACTGGTGCCGGGTGCATGGGTCGGGATTGCGGGTGATGTGACAAGAGATGACGACGCCGCTGCGGATTGATCCGTTGTTCCGGCGGCGAAAGGTGGCCTGTTGTTTTTGTGGTATTCCCCATCATATTGGAGGAAAGCAGGAAAGGTCCGCCATTGCCCGACAAGACCGCCAGGCCAAACACGACACATGACATTTCGGCGCCCTTGCCATCTGCGGCTGAAGCCGAGCTGAGAGCGCTGGTCAGGCGGGCGCAGGGCGCCAGCGGCCCGGTGATGAAGGCGATCAACTACGCCGGCGGCAAGGTTGAAGGCTGGCTTGATGTTCTGCCTGCCCCCGCGCGCACCGCGCTGGAGGGGGCCACGGCCGACGCACTGGACTATGCCTATGGCGCGGCCAGTACGGTAACGGGCATGCGGGCAGTTCCCGACATGGGGCGCTGGGGGCACAAACTGGCGGTGACACTCTCGGGTGGTGCGGGCGGTTTTGCGGGGTTGCCGTCGGCTGTGGTGGAATTGCCCGCCACGGTTTCGATCATGTTTGGGGCGATCCAGAAGATTGCCCGCAGCTATGGCTTCGATCCCGAAGACGAGGCGATCCGGGCCGAATGTCTGACGGTTTTTGCCAGTGGCTCGCCACTGAAAAGCGACGATGGGGTGGATATGTCATTCCTTGCCTCGCGCATGGCGCTGACCGGGGCGGGAATACAGGCTCTGATCGCGCGGGTCGCCCCGAAACTTGCCGTTGTACTGGGCCAGAAGCTCGCGGCGCAGGCTGTGCCGCTGGTCGGTGCCGTGGCAGGGGCGGGGGTGAACCTGGCCTTCCTGCGCTATTACGAGGAATTGGCGCACGTCCGCTTCGGCCTGCTGAAGCTGTCACAGGATTTGCCGGGCCATGACGTGATTGGGGCGTTTCATGCGCTGGCGGCACCGCCTGTGAAACAGGCGAAAATCTAGCCCGGCCGGTTCACGACAGATCCTGCCTTGACAACCAGTCCATGACATCAGCGCGCACACTTTGCATTCCGGCGGCCCGCGACGTGTCGATCACCTGCCGCAGTTCGGCGATGCTGATCCGCCGCAGCAGGTGTTTCACCGGCCCGACAGATGCGGGGCGCATCGACAGCGTGCGAACACCAAGTGCTGCCAGACAGGCGGCCTCTACCGGGCGGCCTGCATCCTCTCCGCAGAAGGACAGCGGCGTGCCGGATGCAGCGCAGCGGTCGACGATGAACTCGATCAGGTTCAGGAAACTGATATCAAGCGTGTCGTAGCGGCGGCGGACAAGTTCATTTTCACGGTCGGCAGCAAAGAAGAACTGCTTCAGGTCATTGCCGCCGATGGAGATGAAGTCACAGGCGGCAAAGAAAGATTGCGGCGCAAAGGCGATGCTGGGAGTTTCCAGCATGGCGCCCACCTGAATGCTTTGCGGAAGCTGGTGGTTCATCTGCCGTTCACGCTGGATTTCATGTTCCAGGTGGGCGCGGGCAATGGCAAATTCTTCAGGCTTGGCGATGAAGGGGAACATCACCGTCAGCGGGCGGCCCTTTGCCCCGCGCAGCAGCGCCTGCAATTGCATCCGCAGAACACCGGGTTTGTCCAGCCCTACGCGTATCGCGCGCCAGCCCATCGCCGGGTTCGGTTCATCCTGCTGCTTCATATAGGGCAGCACCTTGTCCGACCCGATGTCGAGCGTGCGGAAGGCAACGCGGCGGCCTTTGGCGGCATCCAGAACCCGCGAGTATTGGGCAGCCAGATCAGACCGTTTGGGGACGGAAGCGCGGACAAGGAATTGCAGCTCGGTTCGGAACAGGCCGACGCCCTCTGCCCCCGACCCCTCCAGGCTGGGCAGGTCGGCCATCAGCCCGGCGTTCATATGCAGGGAAATTGTCGTTCCGCACAGCGTCGTTGCGGGCAGGTCGCGCAGGCCTGCATAGCGCTCCTGCGCCTTGGCCTGCATGGCGATCTTGTCGCGGAAGGCGGCAGCAACGGTCTCCTCTGGCCGAAGATGAACGATACCCTGATCGCCATCGACAAGAATATGGTTGCCGTTCAGCGCCTCGGTCGTGATCCGGTCGGCCTGGATGACCAGCGGAATGGCCAGCGCGCGGGCAACCACAGCGGCATGGCTGCCGACCGAACCTTCCTCCAGCACGACGCCTTTCAGCTTTCGCCCATACTCCAGAAGCTCACCCGGCCCGATGTTGCGGGCGACAAGGATCGGGCTTTCCGGCATTTCCGCCCCGGTATCGCTGCCCTGACCCGTGAGAATGCGCAGAAGGCGGTTTGAAAGATCATCCAGATCGTGCAGCCGGTCACGCAGATAAGGATCGGGCACGGTTTCCAACCGGGCACGCGTTGCCGACTGTTCCTTCTCCACCGCCGCCTCGGCGGACAGGCCGCGGGCGATGTCTTCCTCCATCCGGCGCATCCAGCCACGCGAATTGGCGAACATGCGATAGGCTTCCATGACCGCGACCTGATCCTTGTCGGCGGTTGCGGTCAGGGTCATCATCGCATCGACGGAAGTGCGCAGGTCCTCGGCCGCGGCACGCAGGCGCTTGAGTTCCACCGCTGGATTGTCGGCCACGGGGTTGGTGACGACAACACGGGGTTCGTGCAGCCAGATATGACCTTCGGCCGCGCCCTCCTGCCCGGTCAGGCCACGGAAAAGCACCGGCTGCTGGTGCAAGGCGGAAAGTGCCTCTCCCTCGCCGATGAACGCGCCAAGCTCGGTCATCTCGGCCAGAACCATGGCAACCACTTCCAGCGCATAGACTTCGTCTTCGGAATATTCGCGGGCCTGTTTCGACTGAACCACCAGCACGCCCAGCTTTTCACCCAGCCGTTGCACCGGCACGCCGAGGAATGAGGAATAAATTTCCTCCCCCGTCTCTGGCATATAGCGGAAGCCCTTTTCGGCCGGCGCGTTCCCAGTGTTGATGGGAGTGGAACTGCGGGCGACGCGCCCGACCAGCCCTTCGCCCAGCCGCATCCGGGTCTGGTGAACCGCCTCTTTCTTCAGACCTTCTGTCGCGCAAAGCTCCAGCGTCGTGTCGTCCCGGAACAGATAGATCGAGCACACTTCGGTATGCATCGAATCCGCGATCAGATGGGTGATCCGGTCAAGCCTTTCCTGACCTGCGCCCGCTTCCGCAAGCGTGTCGCGCAGACGTCGCAGCAATTTGCGGCTTTGGCTTTCACTGCGTTCTGCCACGGGTCCCCCCAAGACCTGTCGGGCTATGGTGTCAGGCGGCTTTCTCCAGCCCGAAGGCATCATGAAGCGCCTGCACGGCCAGTTCCATATATTTCCGGTCGATCAGCACCGAAATCTTGATTTCCGACGTGGCGATGACCTTGATGTTGATGCCTTCCGCAGCAAGCGCCTTGAACATGGTCGCTGCAACACCCGCATGGCTGCGCATCCCGATGCCCACAACGGAAACCTTGGCGCTGTCCTTGTCCGCGACCAGTTCGGTAAAGGAGATGCCACCCTTCGTGCGGGCGTCAAGCATGGCTTTTTCGGCGCGCAGCACCTGATCGACCGGGCAGGAAAACGTCATGTCCGTCATGCCGTTTTCGGAAATGTTCTGCACGATCATGTCGACGTTTACGCCTGCTTCGGACAGCGGGCCAAAGATCGCGGCGGCGATGCCGGGGCGGTCCTCGACCTGAAGCAGCGTCATCTTGGCTTCGTCGCGGGAATAGGCGACACCGGAGACTACCTTGGATTCCATGATTTCCTCTTCGTCGCAGACCAGAGTGCCAGAATTTTCATCGGTATCTTCAAAGCTGGACAATACGCGCAGCCGAACCTTGTAGCGCATGGCCAATTCGACAGACCGCGTTTGCAGAACCTTCGCGCCAAGGCTGGCCAGTTCCAGCATTTCCTCGAACGCGATCTTGTCAAGCTTGCGGGCCTTGGCGGTTATGCGCGGGTCGGTGGTATAGACGCCGTCGACATCGGTATAGATGTCGCAACGTTCCGCACCAAAGGCTGCGGCAAAGGCCACGGCCGTCGTATCCGACCCGCCCCGGCCCAGTGTCGTGATGCGGCCTTCCGGGCTGACACCCTGAAAACCTGCGACCACGGCAACCCTGAAACCCTCGGCAAACTTGGCGTCGATATTGTCGCGCGGGATCGACACGAACCGGGCGGAGCCATGGGCAGATGTCGTGTTGATCGGCACCTGCCAGCCCTGCCAGCTTCGCGCCGGAACATCCATTTCCTGAAGCCGCAGCGCCATCAGCCCGGCAGTGACGTTTTCACCCGAGGCGACGACAGCATCGTATTCGCGCGCGTCGTACAGTTTTGATGTCTGCTCGACCCAGCCGACCAGTTCGTTGGTCTTGCCCGACATGGCAGAGACGATGACAATCACATCATAGCCGCGTTCGACCTCTGCCCGGACCTTGGCTGCGGCATTTTCGATCCGCGCGAGGTCGGCCACCGAGGTGCCACCGAATTTCATCACCAGAAGCGGCATCGCGCGTCCTTTTGGGCATCCTGAAGCAAGCGGGGGCTTCCTACGCGATAGCCTTCACGGGCGCAAGTCGGGGCAGGGGTGGCAACGCGCCGCCCCTGCCGGGGTGCAGGCGTTTTCACGCCCCGATCACGCCGCCATCGTCGCGGGTGATGACCAGCGTGGCCGATCGCGGCACTGTCCCGTTGTAATCCGGGAAACCGGAGCCATACCTGCCCGCCGCGAAATCTTCTTCCGTTGCGTGGCCGCCGGGGTGCTGGATGTTGACGAACAGCGTCTTGCCATCCGGCGTTGCGGTGATGCCGGTGATTTCCTGACCCCATGGGCCAGTCAGAAAGCGGCGGATTTCGCCGGTTTTCGGATCGGCGCAGAGCATCTGGTTCATGCCGAAGTCTTTCAGCGGACCATCCTCATCCGGGCCGATGTCGCCCATGTCCGTCTGAATCCACAGGCGTGAGTTGGCATCGCACCAGATGCCGTCCGGGCAGGCGAAGGTGTTGGCATCGCCTAGTGCTTCCTTGCCCAGAACGGCCGAATTGGCCGGGCTGCCAGCGATGACGAACAATTCCCAGTCAAACGCCGTGGCGGCATGATCGCCCCCCGCATAGGCCCAGCGCACGATCTGGCCAAAGTGGTTCTCGGCGCGGGGATTGGCGGCATCCACTTGCTGAAGGGTCCGCCTGTTGTTGTTGGTGAGGGTAAAATATACTTCTCCCGTCGCGGGATCGACGGTGCCCCATTCCGGGCGGTCCATTTTGGTGGCTCCGGCCTGATCGGCGGCAAGGCGGGTGTTGACCAGAATGTCAGCCAGATCGGCGAAACCGTTTTCCGGGGTCAACCCGTTCTGGCCGGGGGCGAGCGCCAGCCATTCGCCGGTGCCGTCTTCATTGAACTTCGCGACGTAAAGCATACCCTCATCAAGGATTTCGCCGCGCAGGCCCTCGGCCCATGGCCGGGAGGACACGAACTTGTAGATGTATTCAAAGCGGGAGTCGTCGCCAGAATAGCAGACGACGGGCTTGCCCGGAACGACCGGGACAAAAACCACGCCTTCATGTGCGAAGCGGCCAAGGGCTGTGCGCTTGACCGGCACGGATTCGGGGTCGAAGGGATCGATTTCGACCATCCAGCCAAATGTGTTGGGTTCGTTGCGGTAATCCTCTGCCGCCGATGCGCCCGTCGCCGCCGCGTTGAAGCGGATGTATTCATCGGCGCCACCCGCAACCTTTTCCCAGCCATAGCGGCTTTCGTCGTCCGGCACGCCATAGCGGTCCTGCTCGCGCGGCTGCTCGCCGGTGTTGATGAAATAGCCCGCCCAGTTTTCCTCGGCGGCCATATAGGTGTTCCACGGTGTGTAGCCACTGGCGCAGTTGTTCAGAGTGCCGCGCGTGCGGGTGCCGTCGGGCGAGAACCTGGTGACCAGATGCGCACTGCCACGAACCGGGCCTGCGATCTGCATTTCTGTCAGACCGGTGATGCGACGGCTGCGAGGGTCGGCCACAATCGCCCATTCGCCATCCGGATTACGGGCGATGCGGACCACAGAGCAGCCGTGCGCGTTGATTTCGGCCAGCACCTCGTCCGTATCGCGGTTGCCATCGGCGGTGAAAACAACCATGTCGCCGTCCAGCGACTGGCCTGCCCATTTCGCCGCATGCAGCAGGCGCGGCTCGATATATTCGTGGTTCATCACCAACAGGCCGTCTTCGGACGAGCCGTCGATGGGAAAGAAGTGCATCCCGTCATGGTGGCTGCCGATCTGCGCGCCCTGATCGGCGCCGGTCGCGGTGCCGGGGACCGCCGTGGGGCCATCGGGATTGATCGGCGCGCCCCAGGGGGCCAGCACCTGATACCGGTAACCAGGCGGCACGATCACCTTGTCGTCGGTCGACAGGGGAACGGGTTCAAAACCAAGCAATCCGCCGGTCGCAGCCGTCTGGGCCAGCGCGGCACGCGATGAAATCCCGGTGCCAAGCGCCCCGCCGAACAGGCCCGCAGCAATGGTCGCAAGACCACCCGCAAGAAAACCGCGCCGGGCCACATGCCCTTCCATCACCTGATAGAAATTCGGATTTCCGGAACGGTTCGAGGGGCGCTCATCACCATGTTCGTAGTGTGCTGCGCTGCGATAATCTGCGGTATCGCGTTCAAGGTCTTTCATCGCTGGCTCCTGCCTTTCGGGTAAGGTCAACCAGCGCCTAGGCGATTCATGTAACAGGGGTATGTGACCTGTACGAAGCGTCAGTTCATCTTGCGGCTGGGCATGAAGGGCAGCGGGGCCACGGCGATGCCGTCCTCCAGCAGCTTGCGAGCGTCTTCCGGCCTTGCCTCGCCCCAGATCGACCGATGATCGCTTTCGCCGTCGTGGATCGCGCGGGCTTCTGCGGCGAAACTCATCCCGACATATTCCGAATTCTTCTCCACCTCGCGACGCATGGCGGCGATTGCCTCGGCAACACGCGGATCGGCGGGCGAAAGGGCGGTGGTTTCCCCCTGAGCCGCGCTACTTTTCCGGTCGCTTTCGTCCGAACCGCGCAGGGCAGGGGACATCAGGCTTTTGCTGACCGCCACCGAACCGCAGACCGGACATTGAACATGCGCCGACGCCACCAGCGCGTCAAAGGCAGCGCCGGACTGGAACCAGCTTTCAAAGCTGTGGTTTTTTTCACAGGTAAGCGCGTAGCGGATCATCTTGTTGCCCTACCGTTTATGGTTAACAGGTAATCCCTGCCCGATGACAGTTCAACGCCTGTCATCGTTTCCGGGCGCGCAAGACCGCGGGCAATCACGTCTCGGGCGCGCTGAACCCGGTGATAAGGGCGCGCAGTTCCGGTTCGGCGACCTTTCCGGCGGCTTTTGTCAGGCTGAACCATTTCCGCGACCGCTCATCCCGCTCTGGAAAACGGCGGGCCAGCGCGGTGACGCGCAGCGGATACACAGTTACGCGACAGGGCACGGACCGGCTGGCCTTGAGCACCTTGTCATAGGTGTAATCGCCCAGGGGGTGCGATTTTATTTTGCCTTCCACCCCAGCTTCTTCCCAGGCTTCCCTGGCGGCAGCCTCTTCAGGCGCGATGCCCTGCATGGGCCAGCCTTTGGGAATGATCCAGCGCCCGGTATCGCGGCTGGTCACAAGCAACACCTCGGTCTTGCCGCGATTGCGCCGATAGCACAATGCGCCCAACTGGGGCCGTGTGTCGGTGGCCTTGCCCGCTGCAACAGCGGGTAGGCTATCGGCGCCCGTGGCACCGTTCTGGGACAAATCGCCGTTCATATCCATCATCAGCCTGCTCGTGCCCGCTTTTGGCGCGGGTCGTCGAATTACATCCAATGTAACACCCGAACATTCGATCCACCAGTATTCTGCCCAGTCACGATGTCGAAAATTGGGCATATTTGCCGCCGCCACCCGATACGTCCATGGATCGGTCCGCAGCCGGAAGGCCGAATGCATCCGCGATCGCATGGGCCAGGACCGCCAGCGCCTGGGCTTCCCCCCCCGCCAGTGCATCACGCGCCCTTGCGGCAAGCTGTGCTGCTGCACCGGGATCGGCGGCGAGTGCGAAGCCAGCGCGCAAGCTTGCCGCATCCGCTACCTGGATCGCAGCATTCGTGGCGGCAAGCCGGGCATAGGGTTCCGCGAAATTCGAAAGATGCGGTCCGTGAAGAATGGCCGAGCCAAAAGCAGTGGGTTCATAGGGTGTATGCCCACCCCGGTCGGCCAATGACCCGCCGACAAACGTCACCGGGGCCCGGGCATACCAAAGCGGCATTTCGCCCATGGTGTCGGCAAGAAACACGGCGCGGGCATCTTCGGGCATCGCCCCCTCGGTACGGCGCAGCGTTGGCAGACCCAGCGCGGCGGTCAGTGCCACGATGTCCGGCGCGCGACGCGGATGCCTTGGGGCAAGGATCAGCAGCCATTCAGGATCGGCACGCCAGAGCGCAGCAAACGCTTCCAATACCACGGCTTCCTCACCCTCATGCGTGGAAGCAGCAAGCACGGTCTTGGCGCGGTGACGGGTATTTCCGATTGGCGTCTCAGGCATGGCTGCCGCCAGCCGCTTGAGGTCGAGTTGCGGAAACACAGCCTCCGGACGCAGGCCCAGCCGCAGGTATCGCCGGGCTGACGCATCGTCCTGCGCCGAGGCACCCGTCAGCCGCCCGAACAGCGCTGCCGCGATACCGGGATGCCTGGCCCAGCGGTCGGCACTGTGTTCGGAGATACGCGCGCCGACCACGATGACCGGTTTCCCTGCAGCATCCAGCAAACCCATACGGTTGGGCCAGAGCTCGTTTTCCACGACAAGCAGGGCTTGTACCCCGGTTCTCTTCAGGAAACGCCGCGTGGTCAGCCTGAAATCGAGCGGCGCCATGGTCGCCGTGACACGGTCCGGTTGCCAGGTTGCCGCCAGCGCCCGCCCGGTCCCCGTATTCGCCGTGACCACAAGTCGCAGTCCTGGCGACAGCGCAAGAAGCGCCATCGCCAGCGGGCGGACGGATGTGAGTTCGCCGTTCGAGGCCCCGTGAAGCCACACGACGGGATTTTGGACGGATGGTACGTCTGCGGGACCCGCGATCCGCGCTGGTGCCGCGCCCAGCCGTTCGGCGATGGTCTGCCCGCTTTCCTGCCCCCGAAGCCAACGCCACAGGAACACTACCGCAAGTAGCGGCGCGATCAACATCAACAATATCCGGTAAACTGCCACGGTGACCTGCTTTTCTTGCCAGCAAGGGTAAGCCGGAGCCAGTCCCTGCTGCGACAAGGCTATGACCATGCACTTGTCGCTGCAAGCCCACGGTCGCTGCGCGAAATTCATGCAGCAATGCCACGGTTTGCGCGATGATCCGTATGTGGAACGGGGCACTTGTTGCCGATGCGGCGCTTCTGTGGCAAGACGATGGCGGATACAAGCAGACCGAAGAGTTTACTCATGACGGATTTCGCCGCCCGCCGCACCACGATGGTCGATACTCAGGTTCGTCCTTCGGATGTGACGAAGTTTCCGATCATCAAGGCCATGCTGGCTGTTCCGCGCGAACGGTTCGTGCCTGGTGGAAAGCGCGAGGCTGCTTACGTGGGCGAAAACCTGGATGTCGGCGGCCGCGTGATGCTGGAGCCGCGGACGCTTGCCAAGATGCTGGATGCGCTTGATCTGCTGACGACTGACCTCGTTCTGGATATCGGTGCGGGGCTTGGCTATTCGTCGGCTGTCATTGCAGACATGGTCGAGGCCGTGGTTGCTGTCGAGGACGACGCCGTGCGCGCCGAACAGGCGCAGGCGGCCCTGCTGGCAGAGAATGCCGACAATGCGGCGGTCATTGCCGGGCCGCTTGCGGCGGGCGCCGCCAAACACGGCCCCTATGATGCGATCACCGTGCAGGGTGGCGTCGAGGTGATCCCGGACGCATTGCTGGCGCAGCTAAGAGAGGGTGGCCGCATCGCGGCCATTTTCATGGAAGGCGCGCTTGGCACCTGCCGCATCGGACACAAGCTGGACGGACGGATTTCGTGGCGTTTTGCGTTCAATGCAACAGCGCCCGTTCTTCCGGGATTCGAGAAGAAACGGACATTCACGCTCTGACCCCTCGGCAAGAAGGGGCGGACGAAGGCAGAGACAGTAAACAGGAGCGAGAGATGAAGGGTTCAGTTTGGGGCGGCAGGCTGGCGGGGGCCGCAATGGCCGCGCTGCTTGCGACAACGACGCTGGTCCGTGCGGAAACGCTGACCGATGCGCTGATTTCCACTTACAAGGCTTCGAACCTGCTGGATCAGAACCGTGCGCTGTTGCGGGCAGCGGACGAAGATGTGGCCGATGCCGTTTCCGCACTGCGCCCGGTGGTCAATTTCGTGGCACAGGCCAGCCAGACCGATGGCGGCCTGAACGACGATCTGCAATCCAGCATTGGCCTGTCGGCCGATATGACGCTTTACGACTTCGGGCGTTCGAAACTGGGGATCGATGTGGCGCGGGAAACCGTTCTGGCCACCCGCGAAGCCTTGCTGAACGTTGAGCAGCAGGTGCTGCTTTCCGGGGTTCAGGCATTCATGCAGGTGCGCTCTGCGTCAGAGAACGTCACGCTGAACGAAAACTCGGTGCGCGTGATCGGAGAGGAACTCAAGGCAGCGCAGGATCGGTTCGACGTGGGTGAAATCACCCGGACCGACGTGGCGCTGGCGCAGGCGCGGCTGGCAGGGGCGGATGCTTCCCTTGCTGCCGCAAAGGGCTCTCTTGCCGCCGCGCGCGAAGCCTACAAGGCCGCAACCGGGCATTATCCGGGGAAACTGTCCGCCGCGCCCAGACCGCCCAAGTTGCCGCGTACATTGGATGAGGCAGTCGCGATCGCGCAGGCCAGCCATCCGTCGCTGCGGCAGGCGCAGCATCAGGTCGCTGCGGCGGAACTGGGCGTAAAGCTGGCCGGGGCGGCCCGAAAGCCGAAGCTGTCGGCTGGCGCCGATATTCAGGTCGATCAGGATGGCGATGATGTTTCGCAGCTTAATCTGACATTTTCTGCCCCGATCTATGCGGGTGGTGCGCTTTCGGCATCGCATCGCAGGGCCATTGCGCAGCGTGATGCGGCACGGGCGGCATTGCTGAACCAGAGTGTCAACATCACGCAGGCGGTCGGGCAGGCCTGGGCCGATCTGGCCGTGGCCCGTGCGCAGATTGTGGCGACCGATGAACAGATCCGCGCGCAGACCGTCGCCTATCGCGGTGTGCGCGAGGAAGCGACCCTTGGTGCCCGCACCACGCTGGATGTGCTGGATGCCGAACAGGACCTGCTTGATGCGCAGGCAAGCCGGATCGAGGCAGAAGCCCAGTTCAACTTAGCGATTTATTCGCTTTTGGCTTCTATGGGGCTTCTTACGGTGGATCACCTGAATCTGGGGATCCCCACCTATGACCCGGAGGCATACTACAATGCAGTGCGCAATGCACCGAGCACGAGCCTGCAAGGAGAGCGGCTTGATCGCGTCCTGCGTGCTATCGGCAACGAGTAATCGCGTCTTGCTTGATCGGTCGGGGGGCGGAAGCTAGTCTTGGCTTCTGCGACAGGGAAGGGCGGCGCATGGCTGGACCTATGAACAACGTCGAAATCGAAGATGTGCTGTCGTCGATCCGCCGACTGGTGTCGGAAGAGGGACGCGGCATGAAGCGGACTGCGAATCCGGCGACGGATATGAGCAGCCTTCCCACAGATACTCCTGCCGCGGCAAACGATGACGTGCGTGCCACGGCTTTGCGTCAGACGGAAAAGTCGAAGGGTGCTTCGGCAGTGATCGACGCCGATAAGCTGGTCCTGTCGCCCGCATTCCGCATTCCGGATGCCGACAGCATCAACTCCCCCGAAAGCCGGATCGTGCCAAGTTCGGATCTCGCCTCCCTTGAGGCGACGATTGCAGAACTTGAGGCCGCGGTCGGTGCACCGCCGACCAACGCCGAGACAATCTCAGCGACCGCGGCGATTGCAGGGCTGGACCTGCCGGCCGAGGACTGGACTGATACTTCCGATTTTGCGGGCCTGCCGGATACCGAGGGGCTGTCACGTGTGCCCGCCTTTGTGTCGCGTCAGGGCAAGGCGTTCGATCCGGCACGGTTTGATGCTGTGGCTTTCGACCATGCTGCGGCGCAGACCTTGTTTGAAGGGGAGCCGACGCCAGTTGCAACTTCTGCCGATCTTGAGGCAGAAGATGCGGAACTTGCCGCCGACCGCGCCTTTGCCGAGCAGGCCGCGCTGGAAGCAGCATTTCCGGCCGAAGACGAAGCCGGGTTTGAAATTGCCGACCACGAACAGGTGGCCGCGCAAGTTTATGACTTTGCTGCCCATGCCGAGGCAAAAGCACAGGCAGTGGCGGAAGTAACCGCCGGGCAACAGGCCGCTGGCGAGGAAGTCCCTGCGGCGTCCGCACTGGATCCCGAGGGTGTCGGGGGCGACGAATTTTCCGTATATGACTCTGACAATGCCGATTTTGTCGTCGAAGAGATTGCGGCGAACGATTCCTCTGCCGCTGATTTTGTTTCAGATGGTGACGATTTCGCCAGTGATTTCCCCGAGGATGTGGCCGAAACAGGCTGGCATTCAACGTCGGCTGACAGCGACGAAAGGGACGCGGCATCGACAGCCATCAGCGCCGTCACCCCGCCCGCAGAAGAGGATGATCGCACACCATCACAGCTTGATCTTGCGGCGGAACGCGCGGCGGCTGCCGAGCCACCATTGCATGGCGGCGATACAGCGGCACCGGGCCGTTCCCGCACGCCCGATGCTGACGCATTCGCCTGGTCTGCCGGTCAGGGCTTGGTCAGTTCAGTGGCGGGTATCGCCGCATCGCTGATCGCCCGCAATCGTGTGGTCCCCGCGCCGGGGGGCGAAGCCACACAGGCGACGGCGGATGTCGCGACAGTGAGCGCCGATCCGGTTGTTTCGGCGGGGCCACACGAAACCTCTGATGAGATTGCTCTGCTGGCCGAAGCAGCCGACCGTCCCGATGCAGATTTTGCCGATTTTGCACCGGCTGATCAGTTATATGAGGATGTCGGCCCCGCTGCCGAAGAAACAGCAACGCTGGGCGCCGGGCCGCAAGAGACAAAAATTGTCGATCTTGAGACAGGCGACGCTGTTTCTGATCAGGCCTCCGTGAGGCAGGCGGATCGTCCGTCGGAGTCAGAACAGCTCGGCGTCGTGTCTGATGCCGAGGCGCCGGAGGACGATCAATTCTCGGTCTTCGAAGAGGAAGAAACCATCATCGACGAGGCCGCACTGCGCGCTCTCATCGCAACGATCATCCGCGAGGAATTGCAGGGCGAGCTGGGCGAGCGCATTACCCGTAACGTCCGCAAGCTGGTTCGTCAGGAAATCCAGCGCGCGCTGGATGCCAAGGGGATGGTCTGAGCCTGTGCTTTTGGAGGTGGGCTCTGCCACGCCGCCGGCTTGACCGTAGGCGCGGCGCCAGCCCTGCTTTTGCCGATCCCCCGCAGACCGGGCTTTTGCGCGCGGAGCAGTTCAGGCATTAACCGCTTATGTGCCGATAATTAAAAGAGAAAAGGCGCGGTATTTTCCGCGCCTTGTTCCGAAATCACTACCCTTACGTGTTCCGGCCACGCCGCCCGTTTTCGGGGCGCGGGTTGCCATCTGCGTGCTTACGCGGCCTCTGCTTCCGCCTCTTCGGCTGCATGGCGACGCTCGCTTTCTTCACGAGACAGCGCGACCGAGGTGCGCACGCCCTTGCCCACGAATTCCATCAGGCCCTTGACCACCCGCTCATTCGGGTCGATCCCGGCGCAGGACAGCACCTCGCGCCCGTCGCGCGAACGTGCCCAGCGGGCGATCTGTTCCGGACCGTTGCCGTATTTCTTGTCATCGGCAATCGCATCATCCAGTGCGGCAAGGACCACCGCAGCAAACAGTTTGCGCGAACGTTGGCCCTGTTCGAAGTTGAAAGCCGTTCCATCGACGAAGTCACGCATCCGCTGCTCCTTTTCTTATTGCTCTTGCACTTTCCGGCGTGGGGCGAATATGGCGTTTTCTTGGCGATTCGATATACCGTCATCTGCATACCTCCTATGCGTCTTGCGCATATCGAGATTGCACTCTCACAGCATCTAGTCTGCTTGCCAGGTTTGCCCCGCCCAGATATAGGGGCGCATTCCAACCGATCAAGCTCCCGCTAAGGATTGCTCTCATCATGGCCAAGATCAACGGCAACGAAATCAAGCCCGGTTTCATTCTGGAACATGATGGCGGCCTTTGGGCTGCGGTGAAAGTGAACCACGTCAAGCCTGGGAAAGGCGGGGCCTTCGCGCAGGTGGAACTGAAAAACCTGCGCGACGGGCGCAAGCTGAACGAAAGATTCCGGTCAGAAGACAAGGTCGAGCGGACCGAGCTGGAAAACAAGGATCAACAGTTCCTGTACGAAACCGATGGACGGCTGGTGTTCATGGATGCCGAAACCTATGAGCAAGTCGAGATCGATGCCGACCTTCTGGGGGACCGGCGCCCGTTCCTGCAGGACGGGATGACAGCGACGGTGCAGTATTTTGGCGACGAGGCGTTGAACGTTACACTTCCGCAAAAGGTGAAATGCCGGATCGCGGAAACCGAGCCGGTGCAGAAGGGCCAGACGGCTGCAAACAGCTTCAAGCCCGCGATCCTTGACAATGGCGTGCGGATCATGATCCCGCCTTTCGTCGGTCCCGATGAAGAAATCATCGTACATACCGAGTTGATGGAATATTCAGAGCGGGCCTGAACAAGGGGCCGAACAGGGCGACCATCGGGGGCTGTCTGCCCCCGCACCCCCGAGGATATTTTTCCCAGACTGAAAGCAGAACGTTTAGACCGGTGCGGCTGAAATCTTTGCTGGGCCTGCCATCAACACGCCCTCCACCCGGTCAAACCGCATCTGCGCGATACCAAAGCCGCCTGATTGGGTGAACAGCGTTCCGGCCTCGCGTCCATCTGCCGTCAGGATCGGGGTGCCGACCGGAGCCGCACCTGTGACCGCCACGCGGATCAGGCCCTTCTTCAGATCGGTCTTGTGTTTCATGCGGGCGGTGACTTCCTGCCCGACATAGCAGCCCTTGCGGAAATCGACGCCCGACAGGCGTTCGAACCCGGCTTCAAGGATATAGGTCTCATTCGGGATCAGTTCGATTGTGGCTTCCGGAATGCAGGCGGCAACGCGGATCGCATCCCAATCCTCACCCGTGTCGAGTGCGTTGCCATCATAGCAGCGCCAGCCAAGCGAGGCATGGCGAGGGTCGGCAAAGCCAACCGAAGGGGCTGGTCCGGTGCCGCGCGCGACCGAGATCGAAGGATCGGAGAGGATCACATCGGCCCTGAGCCGATACATCGACAGCCTGCGGATCAGGTCATCGGCCAGGGGCGCGGCCACGTCGATCAGCAGGGTATCCCCGTCAGGCACGACGAAGAAATCCGCCAGATACTTGCCCTGCGGTGTCAGCAGCGCGGCATAGACAATACCCCGGTCCAGCCGCTTCAGATCGTTGCTGACCAACCCCTGCAGAAAGTCGATCCGGTCCTTGCCGCCAAGGCGCAGCACGCGGCGCGGGGGGGCGCTGTCGGTCATCTTGCCGCCTTTCCGAAAATTGCAGGCGATGGAACCTAGCCCCGATTGCAACCGGGCTGCAAGTCCGGGCGCGGGGTGTCGTTTCCGGACTGGCGCAGGGCCTTGCGGGCGGGCATCCTGCCCCCATCCACAACGGAGCCTGTTGATGACGACGCTTGCACATGGCCGCACCTATCTTGCAATTCCCGGCCCTTCGGTCATGCCTGACCGGGTTCTGGCGGCGATGCAGCGACCTGCGCCGAACATCTATGAGGGCGAGTTGCATACGATCACCAACTCGGTGATCGCCGATCTGCGGCGGGTGGCACGGACCGGGGGCAATCTCGCGATCTATATCTGCAACGGGCACGGCACATGGGAGGCGGCCAATGCCAATCTGTTTTCGCGGGGCGACAAGGCGCTGGTGCTGGCCACGGGCCGTTTCGGCATCGGCTGGTCAGAGCATGCCAGGGCCATGGGGATCGATGTGGACCTGATCGATTTCGGCAAGTCCACCCCCGCCGATCCCGCAAGACTGGAAGCCGCCCTGCGCGCCGACCGGCAGCGCCGCATCCGTGCGGTTCTGGTCAGCCATGTGGATACGGCGACCTCTATCCGCAACGATATTCCGGCGATGCGTGCGGCGATGGATGCGGCGGGGCATCCGGCGCTGCTGGCGGTGGATTGCATCGCCTCGCTGGGCTGCGACCCGTTCGAGATGGACGAATGGGGCGTAGACGTGATGATCGCCGCCAGCCAGAAGGGACTGATGACGCCGCCGGGGCTGGGTTTCGTGTGGTTCAGTGAAAAGGCGGTCGCCGCGACAGGCGGTGCGGGGTTGCGCACACCCTACTGGGATTGGGGACCGCGCGCACATCCGCAGGAATATTACCAGCACTTTTTCGGTACCGCGCCTACCCATCATCTGTTCGCCCTGCGCGAGGCGCTGACCATACTGCTTGATGAGGAGGGGCTGGAAAACGCCTGGGCCAGGCACGGGGCACTGGCGCACGCGGTCTGGGCAGCCTTTGATGTCTGGGGTCAGGGCAGCGACATCGCCTTGAACGTTGCGTCGCCTGCCCATCGCGGGCATTCGGTGACGGCGGCGCGGATCGGGGCGCCCCATGCCACCCGTCTGCGGGAATGGACAGAGCGGGAGGCGGGAGTAACTTTGGGTATCGGTCTGGGCATGGCCGCACCGGATGACCCCGCCTACCACGGTTTTCTGCGTGTGGCGCATATGGGGCATGTGAATGCCCATATGACGCTGGGGGTCGTTGCCGTGATGGATGCCGGGATGAAGGCCCTGGGCATCCCCCACGGTGAGGGCGCGGTGGCGGCCGCTGTAAAGGCTATTTCTGTCAGTTGATACGGCTTACTGGCCGTGTTCTGCCAGCCATTCCTGCATGAAGGCGATTTCTTCAGTCTGCGCCTCGATCACCTGTTGCGCCAGTTCGCGCACTTCCGGGTCGGTGCCGTGTTCCAGAACGACCCTGGCCATGTCGATGGCGCCCTGATGATGCGGGATCATGCCGCGCATGAAGTCGGCATCGGCATTGCCGGAATATTCGATCGTCATGTCCTTATGCATTTTCGCATTGGCTTCGGTATAGCCCTTGGTCGCCGGATTGTCCGACATCGCAGACATGTCATGGCCGGTATGGTCCGCGGTTGACGCTTCCTGCGCGGAAGCGGTCAGCGGCAGCAACAGGGCAAGACCGGCAACAAACATCATCCGTTTCATTGTGGAATCTCCGTATTCTCTCCGATGGCAGAGTGTTGGTGCCCGACACTGCCAAAGACAATGCACCTGTCCGTGACGGAACGCGAAAGTTACCGCAAAGCCTCTCGCGCCTTGTCAAGCGCCTGGGGCAGGGCAGCAGCGAGAATGGCAAGCTCAGCCTCCGGCGCACAGGAAACGCGGATGCAGCGATCCTGCGGTGCAACGAATGGCATCCGGACGAAGACACCCGCATCGGCAAGGGCGTTCAGAACGGCTCGGGCGAATGCGCCGTCATGCCCGCAGTCGATGGTGACAAAATTTGTGGCCGAAGGCAAAGGCGGAAGCCCGTTGGCAAGGGCGATGCCGGTGATCGCTTCGCGTGCGGCGGCGACTTTTTCGTATGTGCCGGCCAGCCACTCCTGATCGGCCAGCGCGGCCAGTGCGCCAGCCACCGCGCTGCGGTTCATGCCGAAATGGTTGCGCACCTTGTCAAAGGCGGCGATCAGCGGCGGTGCGGCCAGCGCATAGCCCACCCGCGCACCGGCCATGCCGTAACCTTTGGAAAACGTCCGCATGCGGATGACGCGGGGGTCATCGGGGGCAATAACAGGTGCGGAACCGTCCGGGGCAAGCTCGATATAGGCTTCGTCAAGCACCAGAATTGTGCCGTCAGGTATGGCCTCCACCATTGCCTCGATCCGTGCGGCTGGATGGTTACTGCCCATCGGATTGTCGGGATTGGCAAGGTAGATCAGCTTTGCCCCCGCTTGCCTGGCCATTGCGACCAGCGCGTCGGGATCCTCGCAATCATCACGGTAGGGCACCTTGAACAGCGTGCCGCCATAACCCGCAACGTGGAAGTTGAAGGTGGGATAAGCGCCATCGGACGTGACAACCGCATCGCCGGGGCCGACCGTCAGCCGAACCAGATAGCCGAGAAGGCCGTCGATCCCTTCGCCAATCACCACGTGGGCCGGTGTGACACCGTGATGTGCCGCCAGTGCCGCCTTCAGATCGAAACCTTCGGGATCGGCGTATTTCCAGATATCAGCGCTGGCGGTCTGCATCGCCGCAATCGCATGGGGAGAGGGGCCAAATGCGTTTTCATTGGCGCCCAGCCGCGCCCGGAACACCTTGCCACGGGCGCGTTCCTGAGCCTCAGGCCCGACAAAAGGCACGGTTGCGGGCAGGGCGGCGGCAAGCGGCGTGTAGCGCGGCCCGGCGGACATCAATCTTCGCTTTCGTCCGCGCTGCTGCCCTGCAGCCTTTCGGATTTCTTGCGGACCAGCACCATTCGAAGATCGTGCATGGCCAGAAGCAGGCGGTCGGTTACAGCTTCAAGCTGTTCGGGCGTGGCACGGGTCTGTGCCCACTGACTGGTCAGGTTAAGGTGATCCACGGCGCGATGGATGTCGTCAATGTCACGCTGCGTCAGAAGCGCTACCCTTTCCGCCATCCAGTCCCGGATCGCCCGCATGTCGGCATCGCCAAGTTTGCGGTCGCCGTGTGGCTTCACCTCTCCGTTCTTCACGTTGACGGTGGCAATCTGATCCATGTCGATGCGCCGCAGTCGGTTTTCCGTATCGACACGGAACACCGTCGCGCCGTTTTCACGGATGCGAAAGTAATAGTCGGGCAGGTTGTCGGGCATCTCAGTCTCCGTTTTCGAGAGCCCGCAGCAGCGTGCCGTCTGCATCCACAAAAGCGAACATTCGTGGCACGCCGTCAAGCTTCACGATGCCGGTCAGGCGCGGAATGGCTTTTGGATCGTCCGTCAGCCCTGCCTTTCGCCACTCCGCATAAAGCGCATCCAGATCGTCAACGCGGACGCAGGCGGAAAACCAGCTCGTACGCGGGTCAAGATTCGGGTGCGGAAAAAACTCCAGCTCCAGCAGGCCGCGTGTCAGGATAAGCCAGCCGTCGTCATGGAAGGCGGGCGCAAAACCGAGTTTCCGGTAGAATGCAATGGTGTCCGCGAAGTTGCGGCTGGGCAGGTTGGCTGTGATCCGATCCCTTGCCATTGCGTCTCCCCAAAAATCTAGCTTTTCAGCCCCGCGCAGAAGCGCTGGATGCGGCGGCAGGCTTCTTCCAGAACCTCATCCGAGGTGGCATAAGAAATGCGGAAGTTGGGCGACAGGCCGAAGGCCGCCCCAAACACCACGGCAACGCCGGTTTCTTCCAGCAGGGCAGTGGCAAAGGCTTCGTCATCGGTGATCTTCGTCCCCGCTGCCGTGGTCTTGCCGATGCAGTCTGAAATATCGGGGTACACATAAAATGCCCCCTCGGGGCGGGGGCATTTTATGCCGGTGCACTGGTTCAGCATCGACACCACCAGATCGCGGCGGCGCTGGAACGCAACGCGGCTTTCGGCGATGTAATCCTGCGGGCCATTCAATGCCTCGACCGCAGCATGCTGGCTGATCGAGCAGGGGTTTGATGTCGATTGCGACTGCACCTTGGCGATCGCCTTGATCAGCGCTTCCGGCCCCGCCGCATAGCCGATCCGCCAGCCGGTCATCGCATAGGCTTTCGACACGCCGTTGACCGTCAGGGTGCGGTCATAAAGGCCGGGTTCGATTTCTGCCGGGGTGCAGAATTTGAATCCGTCAAAGGCCAGATGTTCATACATGTCATCGGTCAGCACCCAGACATGCGGATGCTTCATCAGCACATCTGTCAACGCTTTCAACTCGTCATGGCTGTAGCCCGCGCCGGAGGGGTTGGAGGGCGAATTGAACAGTAACCACTTGGTTTTGGGTGTGATCGCCGCCTCTAGCTGCTGTGCGGTGATCTTGTAGCCGGTGGCCATCGGGCCTTCGACAAACACCGGAACCCCGCCCGCCAGCAGCACCATGTCGGGATAGGAAACCCAGTAGGGCGCAGGGATGATCACCTCGTCCCCCGGATTCAGCGTGGCCATCAGTGCATTGTACAGCACCTGCTTGCCGCCGGTTCCGACCGTGACCTGCGCGGCCGTATAGGTCAGCCCGTTCTCGCGCTTGAACTTCTCGACGATGGCCTTCTTAAGCTCCGGTATGCCATCGACGGCAGTGTATTTTGTCTTGCCGCCGTTGATTGCGGCAATCGCCGCATCCTTGATGTTCTGCGGTGTGTCGAAATCGGGCTCCCCCGCGCCAAGACCGATCACATCCTTTCCCGCCGCCTTCAGTTCCGCCGCCTTGGTCGTCACCGCGATGGTGGGAGAGGGTTTGACGCGGGCAAGCGTGTCGGACAGGAAGGCCATTTGGGAAACTCCGGTTTGTATCTGCCGGGGCCATGTCTTAGGCTGATGCCCATCTGCATTCAACCGCATTCAGGCAGGATACCTCCCCGATGACCCCGCTTTCCGACCCCGAGCTGAAACGGATGCAGATGCGAAGCTGGCGGCGGGGGACAAAGGAGATGGACCTGATCCTGGGTCCCTTTGCCGACTCGCATCTTGCGGCTATGGATGCCACCGCATTGGCAGCCTATGATGCACTGCTTCTGGAAAACGATCAGGATCTTTACCCGTGGATCACGGGCGCCCAGCCGGTACCCGAAAGACATGCGTCGCTTCTTGCCGAAATCCGGGACTTTGCCCGCGACAGGCTGCGGCGCTGAAATTTCGTGTGGCGCCCGGTGTGATCATGGGCGCTTAACTGAATGTTCGCCTTTTTCCCCCAGTGTTCCCGACAACAGAACCAGTCGGAGACATGTGATGACCCTGCACGCCGCCCTTCTTGATCCGCCCAAACCCGCGATGATGTCGGGCTATATGGAATGCGTGGCGCTGGTCGAACGCCTGCACCGGCTGCTGCTTGATATCGTCAAGGACGAATTCGAGCGGCTGGCGATCATCGACATCAACCCGGTGCAGGCCTTGCTGCTGTTCAACATCGGCGAGAATGAGGTTTCGGCAGGTGAACTGAAAACCCGCGGCTTCTATCACGGGTCCAACGTCAGCTATAATCTCAAGAAGCTGGTCGAAATGGGCTACATGCACCATCAGCGCTGTGCGGTAGACCGCCGTTCGGTCCGCGTGCGTCTGACAGAAAAGGGGCGGCGCATCCGCCTGGTCGTTGGGGATCTTTATGCACGTCACGCCGAAGGCATGGCCGCGCGTGGCATCCTTGACCCCCAAGCGGTGAGCGGCGTCAACGGCAACCTGCGGGTCATGGAAAAATACTGGGGCGACCAGATCAGGTATATCTACTGACTTGGAAGCCCATAAATTGCAGCCCGTCGTGCGCCTTTTTAGCGAAAGACAGATGCGGGCAAGCTAGTTCGGGCGGGATCATGCCGGCGGCAAGACCGGCACCATCGACAGCTGCGGGGCGGGGGCCGGGAAACGACCCTTGCCCGAACCGGGGGAGGCCAGCGGGGCGGCGGCCTCCCCTATCAACCTTGTGGTTAACTCTCGTTCCAGCTTTTCGCGGATGGCGCGCGGGAAATCGCGGTGGGATTGTGCGGCGATGACGAAGGCACCGGGGCCGCGGATTACCTCACGCGCGTAGTAGTCGACGATATCTGCCTCGTGACCGCCGATGGCGAGCGCGTTGATGATCACCTCCGAAAAATCGGTGTCGGCATAAACCGTGCCGGGGGGCGGGCCGGAATTATTGCGCCCGTCCCCCGACAGGTCGAGCGTACGGGTCGCGCAATCCGGGGCCTCGTCGAAGCGCGCAGCGGCAAAGCGCAGGGCAGCCCCGATGGCAGTGGGCTCATACCCCTGCGGGCGGCGATGCGCGGTGATTGCGGCAATGACGGCATCAAGGTCGCGCCCGGACTCGATCAGGCGCCAGTCCTGCACTGTCGTCTGCAGCGTCTGCCCGCCCCATTCAAATATGGCCAGCGCTACCGGTTCCGGCGGGGCAAGGAAGGCGTTGCGGATCTGCGGGTCCTGTAGTGCGGCAGTGACCCCGTAGCGCTGGATGTCGTAATCGGCGGCGTCCACGGAGCGGGAGATGTCGAAGCCGAGCGCCAGGGCCAGACGGCACTGCGCCGCCACCGGTCCTGCAGACAGGGCAACGCAGCCGGCAAGCGCTGCTGTCAGCCTGGGGAGTGTCGTCCACGATCTGCCCGTCTGGCATCGATAGCATCGGCGATCGCGGGTGCCATTCATTCCTCTGCCCCGTCAGCGAACACGCCCATCCTTGCCCTGACCTCGGCACCAATCCGGTAATGGCCAGTGATCGGGAAATCGAACAGGCGGTCCTCGACCTGTGTGCCGCGCCCGATGTTGTGGACGACCAGGAATGCGCCACTGGCGCCCGGCTGATCGGTGACAAGGCCAATATGCGGCAGGTTTCCGGGCAGCATCCAGCTTACCACGTCGCCGGGCAGGTAGTCGGTGGCCTCGCTTGTCACCTCCACCTCTGCACCCTTCCGCGCAAGGAACACTTGCAGGTTCGGCACCCGGCGATGATCGATGTTGCGGTCGGTGCCCGAAAGCCCCCAGTTCGCCGGATAGGCGGCGAAATCCGCCTTCATATCGGCGTTGACCAGCGCCTGAAGATCAGCACCCCAGGCATCGCGCAGCGCGCGGACCAACACATCCGTGCAAACTCCGGTTTCGCGCGGCACATCGCCCATCGGGAAATCCAGCCGCACATAAGCCGGATCATAACCTGTCGTGACACCGACCTGAGCTGTCGCCGCGCCGATCAGGGTGGCAAGCGCCGCATCGGGTTCCGCAGTCGCGGCCGCGCCCCAGAACAGGCCAAGCGCAACAACGGCGGCGCGCAGCATCACCAATGCCCCGTATTG